>JBPOIX010000301.1:0-2317 GCA_052034175.1 Actinomycetota bacterium | reverse complement strand
CCTGGCAGAGTCGGGTCGTGTCGCCACCGACGAGGAGTGGGACATAGCCGAGGAGCTCATCGCCGAGAACCCCGTGCTCGACTTCTATCCGCGCAGGGACACGCCGAGCCGCCCCGCCAACGCGGCGACGGCGTGCAACGGCAGGCCGACGACGTTGCTGACGCTGCCGTCGATGCGCGCCACGAACACCCCGCCCGCGCCCTGCACCGCGTAGGCGCCGGCCTTGTCCAGCGGCTCGCCGGTGCCGACGTACCACGCGATGTCCGCCTCGGTGAGCGGCACGAACGTGACCGCGGTGGTGACCACCTCGGCCAGGGTGCGTTCGCCCAGCCGCACTGCCACGCCGGTGTGCGTGGCGTGGGTGCGCCCGGACAGACGGCGCAGCATGGCCGCGGCCGCGGCCTGCGGGTCGGGGGCCTCGTTCGGCTTGGCGAGGATCAGGCCGTCGGCCTCCACCGTGGTGTCGGCGGCGATCACCAGCTCGTCGGACGCGGCCTGCACTGCGTGGGCCTTGGCGACGGCCAGGCGATGCACGTATGCGGTAGGGGTCTCTTCGGGAAGCGGTGACTCGTCGATGTCCGGGCTGGAGATGCGGAACTCGAGGCCGAGGCGCTCCAGCAGCTCGCGGCGGCGAGGCGAACTGGAAGCGAGAACGACGTGCGGGCTCATCCGCCGCTCACCGCCATGTCGTGCGCATCGTCGGGCACTGCCATGTCGTCCAGATGGGTGAGGTAGCCGTCGGGCAGCGCCACCCGGATCGGCCCGTTGGTGTGGCCGCGACGGATGCGCAGGCCGCCCGGGACCAGCTCGGTGGCCGGGTCGAGGCCGGCGATCAGGTCCTCCAGTTCGGCCAGCGTGCTGATGCGGGCGAAGCTGCCACGGGCCTCCCCGCCGACGGGGTAGCCCGTGAAGTACCACGAGGTGTGCTTGCGGAAGTTGCGCATCGCCATCATCTCGCCGAGGTGTTCCGTCAGCAGCACCGCGTGCGTGTGCATCACCTCGGCCACCTCACCGAGCAGCGGCGCGGGCGGCACCGGGCGCCCGTTGAGCGCCTCCACCAGATCGCGGAAAAGCCACGGGCGGCCGAGGCATCCACGGCCCACGACCACGCCGTCGCACCCGGTCTCGCGCATCATCCGCACCGCGTCCGCGGCTTCCCAGATGTCGCCGTTGCCGAGCACGGGGATCTCGGGCACCGCCTGCTTCAGCTCGCCGATCATCGCCCAATCGGCCAGGCCGGCGTAGTGCTGTTCGGCAGTGCGGGCGTGCAGCGCAATGGCGGCCACACCTTCCTCGGCGGCGATGCGACCGGTGGTGAGGTGGGTGCGCAGGTCGTCGAACAGGCCTGTGCGGAACTTGATCGTCACCGGCACGCCGTACGGCGCCGCGGCCGTGACGGCGGCACGCACGATGGCGCGCAGCAGGTTCGGTTTGGCGGGCACGGCCGCCCCACCACCGCGACGGGTGACCTTCGCCGCCGGGCAGCCGAAGTTCATGTCGATGTGGTCCACGCGGCCTTCGGCGCACAGCTTGCGCGCCGCCTCCCCCACCATCACCGGGTCGCTGCCGTAGATCTGCAGGCTGCGCGGCTGCTCGTCCGCGGCGAACGTCATCATCTGCTCGGTCTTGGGGTTGCGGTGCACGACCGCGGCCACCATCACCATCTCGTTGACGTACACCAGGCCCGGGGCGAAGCGCCGGCACATGGTGCGGAACGGCGCGTTCGTGACACCGGCCATCGGCGCCAGCACCACCGGGGCGCTGGGCGTGAAGTTGCCGAGACGAAGCTGGGGCACGGTGACTCAGGGTAACGGTGGGCGCAGCGTGCGCCGACGCCACTCCACCACCCGCTGCCAATGGATGCACCGCCAGCGGGTGGAGGTGGAGAACTTTGTCGTGTCGAGCCGGTAGGTGGCGCGGCGGACCGCCTCGGCTCTGCCCTCGCGCACCTGATGGCGGAGGATGTCGCTGACACGGCGGTGAGGTGGCGCACCCTTGAGCGTTGCCAGGTCGAGCCCAGCGAGGCGTTTGGTGTCCTTCACCACCTGGTCGATGGTGAGCGGGCCGCCGTCGTGGAGGAAGAACACGGACAGGACGGCGCGACGGACGTCGATCGGTTTCATCGGTGCGGTCATGCCCTACTGGTGCACAGCGAGATGACGGATTCGGCAAACAAGCTCCGCCGAACGCTGGCATTTCGGCGCGCCCGGGCGGGTGTCGGCCGGGCCCCTGCACCGTGCGCGCCGTTCAACTCACTTCGATTTCGATTCCGAGCCACCCGGCGGCGCAGGCCGGCCCCTTGCAAGGCCCCTCGTTC
>JBPOIX010000433.1:0-5486 GCA_052034175.1 Actinomycetota bacterium | reverse complement strand
ACAGCAGGCGGTGGAGAGCAGCATCCGCCTGATGAAGGAAGGCGCTGAGTGCGTCAAGCTCGAAGGCGGCGTGGTGATGGCGGACACCATCCTGGCCATCACCCGGGTGGACATCCCAGTCGTCGGCCACATCGGTCTCACCCCGCAGAGCTACCACCGGATGGGCGGCCACAAGGTGCAGGGCAAGAAGAGCGGCTTCGAGGCCGGCGGGCGTGAGCGCCTGCTGGAGGACGCGCACGCGGTCGAGCAAGCCGGCGCCTGTGCCATCGTCGTGGAAGGTGTGCCCCGAGACCTGGCGAAGGAGATCACGGCCAAGCTGTCGATCCCGACGATCGGGATCGGGGCCGGGCCGGATTGCGACGGCCAAGTCCTGGTGCTCCACGATGTGGTCGGCCTGAGCGACATCTCGTTGAAGTTCACCCGGAAGTACGCGGATCTGCGGGGCCTGGCCATCGAGGCCACCCAGGCCTATGTGCGCGACGTGCGCGACGGCAGCTGGCCGGACGACGCGCACAGCTTCCACTGACGCCATGCAGGTGTTCACCACCCCCGGCGAGTTCCGCGCCTGGAGCAGGGCCGCACGCCACGCCGGCCGCCGGGTAGGGCTCGTTCCCACGATGGGCGCGCTGCACGAGGGGCACCTGGCTCTGGTGGCCTGCGCCCGCGAGCACGCCGATGTGGTGGCCGTGACGATCTTCGTCAACCCGCTGCAGTTCAACCGGCCGGACGACTTTGCCGCCTACCCCCGGCCCATCGACGACGACCTGGCCCTCTGTGCTGCACACGGCGTGGACGCCGTCTACGCGCCAGTGGCCGCCACGATGTACCCGGCCGGCTTCCAGACCCATGTGGTTCCGGGCGACCTGGCCGAGGTGCTCGAAGGGGCGCAGCGGCCTGGCCACTTCCGTGGCGTCACCACCGTGGTCACCAAGCTGTTCCTGGCCGCCGAACCCGATGTGGCGGTGTTCGGCCAGAAGGACTTCCAGCAGTTGGCGATCATCCGGCAGATGGCGACCGATCTGGACATGGGGATCCAGATCATCGGCATGCCCACGGTGCGGGAGGCCGACGGGCTGGCGATGAGCAGCCGCAACCGCCGCCTCACCCCCGCCCAGCGGGCCGCAGCGGTGTGCGTGCCGCGCAGCCTGGAGGCGGTCGCTGCCGCGCACCAGGCTGGCGAGCGCGACGCCGACGCACTCGTGGCCATCGCCCGGGATGTCGTGACCGCGGAGCCACTGGCCCGTTTCGAACACCTGGAGATCGTGGACGCCTCGACCTTGCGCGGCGGGCAACTGGTCGGCCCGAACGCTGTCGCCGTCACCGCCGTCTGGTTCGGCGACGTCCGCCTGATCGACAACCGCCTACTGTGACGGCGGCTGCCAGCCACTGAGCGCCACCGTCATGGCGATCGCGTTGATGATCGCATGCGCCACCACACTGGCACCGAGCCGTCGCAACAGGTACGTCGAGCCGCCGAGCATCACTCCGACGGCGCTGAGCACCATCACCAGGCCGATGTTGCCGACACCGCGTTGGGGGTCCACGTGCGCCAGCCCGAACAGCACGCCCTGCACGGTGACCGCCAGGCCCCACGGCATCACCCCCGCGAAGCCACGGAGCACCAACCCGCGAAAGACGATCTCTTCCACAAAGGGCGCGATCACCACCGCCATCACCACCATCGGGATGACGTATGCCATCACCGTTCTGCTCTCGCGAATCGACTCCGTGTTGCCGACCAGGGGGATCTTCAAGGCGAGGACGATGGCGGCCACCACCGCCTGCCCGGCGAGACAAGCGAGCCATGTGACTGGCCCCCACCCGGCGTCCACCGGACGGAAGCGGAGGCCGACATCGGCCGCAGGACGCCCCGTGCCGTACCGCCGGCTGGCGAGCCGCCACCACCACAGCGACGGTGCGTACACCACCACGGCGAGGATGACGATGTACAACGCGATCGGCAGATTCCAGTGGAGGATCCCGCGCAGCAGCCATCTGCTGGCCACCAGGGGCACCGCCAACGCCAGCAGCGCGCCGAGCGCGGCGGGCACGGGCAACGGCGTGAACGGCTGCGGTGCCGGGCGGGCCACAGTGCCGGCGGCGACGGCCGTATGCGGGCTCCAGGCCTGTCCGTCCCACCAGCGCAGCGCGCCCGGAACCTGGGGGTCGGGGAGCCAACTGGGGGGTGGCGGCGGGAGCGACACGGTGCCACGTTAGGCCCGAGGCGGCCGGCTCCGTAGTCTTGCGTCATGCACGAGCTGTCCAGCCTGTCCCTCTGGCACGCAACCATCTCCGCCGACGAATGGGGCCCGGGCCGCCCGGCCCTCGGGGGTGACATCTCGGTCGATGTTGCCATCGTCGGCGCCGGCTACACAGGTCTGTGGACGGCCTACTACCTGCTCCAGCGCGACCCTGGCCTGCGAGTCGCGGTGTTGGAGGCCGAGGTGGTGGGCTTCGGTGCCAGCGGGCGCAACGGCGGCTGGTGCTCGGCGCTCCTGCCGATGGGCCTCGACGCGATCGCTGCAGCCAGCAGTCGCGAGGCCGCTGCGGCGCTGCAGCACGAGATGCACACCACCGTGGCCGAGGTCGGAAGGGCCGCAGCCGCGGAGGGGATCGACTGCCACTTCGCCCACGGCGGCTACCTCAACCTGGCCCGCAACCCGGCACAGCTGGCCAGGGCGCAGGCGGCGGTGGAGCACCAGCACTCGTACGGCTTCACCGAGGCGGACTACCGGATGCTGAGCGCCGCCGAAGCGAGCGCGATGTGCGGTGCCACCGACGTCATCGGTGGGTCGTTCACGCCGCACTGCGCCGCCATCCACCCAGCCCGCCTGGCACGGGGCCTAGCGCGGGCGGTGGAACAGCACGGCGCCACGATCTACGAGCACACACCGGCGTTGGAGATCCTGCCGCACCAGGTACGCACCCGCGATGGCTCGGTGCGCGCCGACGTCGTCGTTCGCGCCACCGAGGCCTTCACGCCCGGCCTTCCGGGGCTGAAGCGCGACGTCGCGCCGATCTACTCGCTGATGATCGCCACGGAGCCGTTGCCGTCGTCGTTCTGGGACGAGGTCGGGCTGCGTGAGAGGGCGACGTTCAACGACGGCCGCCACATGATCATCTACGGCCAGCGGACCGCGGACGATCGCTTCGCGTTCGGCGGCCGGGGCGTGTGGTACCACTGGGGCAGCCGCATCAAACCCGAGTTCGACCGCAACCCCAAGGTCCATGCGCTGATCCACGAGACGCTGCGCGAGCTCTTCCCCGCCATCGGCGACGCCGCGGTCACCCACCAGTGGGGCGGCGCGGTCGCGTCACCCCGGGACTGGTGGTGCAGCGTCAGGTTCGACCCGGCCACCGGCCTCGCCAGCGCCGGCGGCTACGTCGGCGACGGGGTCGGCACCACCAACCTCAGCGGTCGCACCCTGGCGGACCTCATCACGCGCACCGAATCTCCACTGACCACCCTGCCGTGGGTGGGGCACCGGTCGCGCCGCTGGGAACCCGAGCCGCTGCGTTGGCTCGGCATCAACACGTCGGTGCACCTCCCGAACGGCTCGGATCGGCATGAGGCTCGCCACGGCACCCCCTCCAAGTGGCGAGACGCCATCGTCGACCGCCTTACCGGCGGAGGGCACTGAGCTCAGGGAAAGCGTGCCGGCACGTCCGGCGAGTACAGCCACTCCTGGAAGAAGTCGGCGAGATCCTGCCCTGCAACCTCGGAGGCCAGGGCGATGAACTCGGCGCTCGTACGCGACGTGCCATCGTTCTCCGCCACCCAACGCTGCAGCAGTTCGAAGAAGGCCTCGTCGCCGATCGTCAGGCGCAGGGCGTGCAGCACCGCGGCACCGCCGTCGTAGCTGTTGAAGCCGAAGAGCTCCTCGACCTGCGGTGTGCCTGTTGCCTGCGACGACCTCATCGAGAGCGCGAAGTCGGCGCTCTCCTGCACCGCGCCGAAACCTGCGTCCTCCATCCACATCCACTGGGCGTAGGTGGCGAACGACTCGTTGAGCCAGATGTCGATCCAGGCCGCAGGGGTGACCGCGTCGCCGAACCACTGATGGGCAAGCTCATGGGACAGCAGCAGGTGCTCGATGTAGTCCAACCCGCCGCCGAGATCCTCGCGGCTGAACAAGGAACGGCCCTGGGTCTCCATCGCCAGCCCGCCGAAGCTGTCGGTGATGGCGATGCCGTAGCGATCCAACGGGTACGGGCCGAAGTACTCCTCGAAGAAGAGGATCTGCTGTTCGGTGACCTCCGTGTAAGCGGCCAGCGAACCCTCCTCGCCTTCCACCGCCACGCTCAACAGGGGCAGCCCGGAGGCCGTGACGGACTCCTCGATCGTGTACTGGCCGGTGAGGACCTGGATCAGGTAGGTGGCCATCGGCTCGGTCTGCTGCCACACCCACACCTCGCCGGCGGCCTCGGTGCGATGCTCGGCCAGGGCGCCGTTAGCCACCGCCGTCATCCCCGCCGGCACAGTGAGGTTGAACGTGAAGGTCGCCTTGTCCGCAGGGTGGTCGTTGCACGGCATCCAGGTTCGGGCGCCGTCAGGCTCGTTGAGCACGTACGACCCGCCCTCGGTGTGGAACCAGCCGTTCGGGATGCCGACTGCCCCGCCGCCGGCATTGGGCCGGGCCGCATACCTGACCTCGACCCGTGCCTCGGCTCCGGATGCGAGCGGCGCGGCCGGCTGCACCACGAGCTCGGCTCCTTCGACCGTGTACTCGGACTCGACGCCGTCGACGGTGACCCCGGTGATCTTGAGACCGACGGCATCGAGCAGCAGCTGCTCCAGCGGTGCCGTCGCCGTCAGGTCGACCGCCACCGTGCCGGCAATGGAGTCCGCTTCGGGGTCGTAGGAGAGGCTGACGTCGTAGTGGCGCACGTCGATTCCCGTGGCCCCGAGCTCCGGGAAGAGCTCGTCGCCGACACCGTTACCCGGAACCAGCGACCCGCCCTGGTCCACCGTGTCCGGCACGGTGGAAGGTTCGGTGATCGGGATCTCCACCGCCGAGGTCGGCACCGTGGTCGAGGGCGGCGCGGCGGAGGTGGGGGCCGGCTCGGCGGCGGTGGACCGGACCCCGCTCTCGGAGGAGCACGCCACCAGCGCAGCTGGCAGCACGAAGGCAGCGATGAAACGGCGCACGATCCGAACCTACTCGCGGGGATCCCGCTGCGGGCATCGGCGCCACCTGTCAAGACATCGTCAATCTTGCTCCACAGCCCTCCAGGGCACCCCGAGTCACACCGATGCAAGTTGCGTCGACGGAGTGACTCCCCAAGGAGATGGGTGCCGAATGAGCCGGTTGCGGATACTGGTCGCAAGCATGACGGGGGCCATGATCGGCCTGTCCGGGCTTGCGCTCACGGTCCAGGCCGCCGACCCCGTTCCCCCGTTCATTTCCGCGGAGGCCTACTGGCTGGACACGGTGAACTACTACCGCGAGATGGCCGGCCTCCCCGACGTGGACGAGAACTCGACC
>JBPOIX010000142.1:0-4882 GCA_052034175.1 Actinomycetota bacterium | reverse complement strand
ACGCAGAGCGAGATCTTCGTGCCCGGCGGCCGCGGCTTCCGCGACATCACGCAAGCGTCGGCGGCGGGCATCCCGCAGGTGTCGCTGGTGTTCGGCAACTCCACCGCCGGTGGCGCGAACGTGCCTGGCATGAGCGACTACGTGGTGATGATCAAGGAGCGCTCGAAGGTCTTCCTCGGCGGCCCGCCGCTGGTGAAGATGGCCACCGGCGAGGACAGCGACGACGAGAGCCTCGGCGGCGCCGAGATGCACGCCCGGGTGAGCGGCCTGGCCGATTACTTCGCCGTCGACGAGATGGATGGCATCCGCCTCGGGCGGCAGGTGATCAAGCGCATCAACCACCGCAAGAAGGGCGCCGGCCCGCGTGGCCCCGGCCGCCCACCCAAGTACGACCCCGACCAACTGCTGGGCATCCCCAGCGCCGACCCGAAGGTGCCGTTCGACCCGCGGGAGGTGATCGCCCGCGTCGTCGACGACAGCGACTTCGACGAGTTCAAACCCCTCTACGGCACGTCGCTCGTCACCGGATGGGCGGAGATCCACGGCTACCCCATCGGCATCCTCGCCAACCACCGTGGCGTGCTGTTCAACGAGGAGAGCGAGAAGGCGGCGCAGTTCATCCAGCTGGCCAACCAGATCGACACGCCGCTCGTCTTCCTGCAGAACACCACCGGCTACATGGTGGGCAAGGAGTTCGAGCAGCGGGGCATCATCAAGGACGGCGCCAAGATGATCAACGCCGTCTCCAACAGCAAGGTGCCGCACCTCACCATCCACATGGGTGCCAGCTACGGCGCCGGCAACTACGGCATGTGCGGCCGGGCGTACGGCCCCCGCTTCCTGTTCGCCTGGCCCAACGCCAAGACGGCCGTGATGGGGCCGGCGCAGCTGGCCGGCGTGATGAGCATCGTCGCCCGCCAGAGCGCGGAGAGCATGGGCAAGCCGTTCGACGAGGAAGCAGACGCCAACCTGCGCCAACTCGTCGAGGAGCAGATCGAACGGGAGTCGCTGGCGATGTTCATGAGCGGCAAGCTCTACGACGACGGCATCATCGACCCGCGGGACACTCGCACCGTGCTGGGCATGTGCCTCAGCGTCATCGACAACCAACCCATCGCCGGCACACGCGGCTACGGCGTCTTCCGGATGTGATCACGATGACTGCAACGACTCCCACCGCCCCGTCCCGCATCAACGCCGTCCTCGTCGCCAACCGCGGCGAGATCGCCCGCCGCGTGTTCCGCACCTGCAGCAACCTCGGCATCCGCACCATCGCCGTGCACAGCGACGCCGACGCCGACGCACCCTTCGTGGCCGAAGCGGACGCCGCGGTGCGCCTTCCCGGCACCGCCTCGGCGGACACCTACCTGCGCGGCGACCTGGTGATCGCCGCCGCGCTCCAGGCAGGCGCCGACGCCATCCATCCCGGGTACGGCTTCCTCTCCGAGAACGCCGGGTTCGCCCAGGCCGTGCTCGACGCCGGCCTGCTCTGGCTCGGCCCTCCCCCGTCGGCCATCGCCGCGATGGGCTCGAAAATCGAAGCCAAGCGGCTGATGCGCACCCACGGTGTGCCGGTGGCCCCGGACAACACGGTCGAGTCGCTCGACGAGATCGGTGTGCCCGCGCTGGTGAAGGCGTCGGCCGGTGGCGGCGGGCGTGGCATGCGCATCGTCCGTGCCGCGGACGAGTTGGCGGACGCCGTGGCATCCGCCGAACGCGAAGCGCTGGCCTCCTTCGGCGACGGCACCGTCTTCGTCGAGCGGTACATCGAACACGCCCGCCATGTGGAGATCCAGGTGTTCGGCGACACCCACGGCAACGTCGTGGCGCTGCACGAACGCGACTGCACCCTCCAGCGCCGCCACCAGAAGCTCATCGAGGAGGCGCCGTCCTCCGCAGTGGACGGCGCGCTGCGGGCGCGGATGGAAGCCGCAGCCGTTGCCGCAGCGAAGGCCGTCGGCTACGTCGGTGCGGGCACCGTGGAGTTCATGCTTGCCCGCGACGGGCAGTTCTCCTTCCTGGAGATGAACACCCGGCTGCAGGTGGAGCACCCGGTCACCGAACTCGTCACCGGGCTCGATCTCGTGGCCCTGCAGATCGACGTCGCCGAAGGCCGGGCGCTTCCCGCTGCGCTCGTGCAGGAGGGGGCGCCCCTGCGCGGCCATGCCATCGAGCTGCGGCTGTGCGCGGAGGACCCGTACGCCGGCTACCTCCCGTCCAGCGGCCGCTTCGAGACCGTGCGCTTCCCTGCGATCGACGGGGTGCGCATCGACAGCGCCATCGAGAGCGGCAGCACCGTGCCGCCGCACTACGACTCGATGATCGCCAAGGTCATCGTGCACGCAGACACCCGCGGGCAGGCGATCCGCAAGGCACGCGCCGCGCTGCGCGGCGCCGAGCTGATCGGGCCGGTCACCAACCGCGAACTGTTGATCGAACTGCTGTCGTGGATGGACGACCTGGACGGCCCGGGTGGGCCCGGCATCGACACGGGGCTCATCGACCGCACCGACCTCGGCGACGCGGCCCCGGTGAGCGCGGTCGACATCGCGGCCGCGGCGTTGGCGCTCGTGCGCCAGCGGGCGGAGGCGAGCCGCTTCCCGATCGGCTGGCGCAACAACCCGTCTCAGCTGCATTCGCAGGCGATCGGCGATCATGCAGTGCAGTACCGCTTCGACCGGGCCGACCGGCTGGAGGTGCTGCAGGTCGATGGGGAGGCGCTCTCACTCGACGATGCCACCCTCGACCTGCTCGCCCGCACGCCGGTGGTCGTACACGGCGACACCGTGTACGTGCGGGGTGGCGCGGCGCGGTTCACCGTTCCCCCGCGCTTCGTCTCGCCCGACGAGGCCGGTCGCGCCGGCTCCACCGTCGCGCCGATGCCCGGCAAGGTCGTGCGGCTCCTCGTGGCACAGGGCGACACCGTCGCCGCTGGCCAGCCGCTCCTCACGCTCGAGGCGATGAAGATGGAACACCAGATCGTGTCGCCCCACTCAGGTGTCGTGGCCGAGGTCTACGTCGCCGCCGGCCAGCAGCTGGACCACGGCCAGCCCCTCGTGAAGGTCGACCCCGCATGAGTACCGATGCCGACACCGCGCCGCGCCGGCCCGTCCGCATCGCCAACTGCAGCGGCTTCTTCGGCGACCGCATCAGCGCCGCCCGGGAAATGGTGGAGGCCGCCGGGCCGGACAGCCCCGTCGACGTGCTCACCGGCGACTGGCTGGCCGAGCTGACGATGCTGATCCTGCACAAGCAGCGCAGCCGCAACGCCGCACTCGGCTACGCCGGCACGTTCCTCACCCAGATGGAGCAGGTGCTGGGGATGTGCAAGGAGAAGGGCATCAAGGTCGTCACCAACGCCGGCGGGCTCAACCCCGCAGGCTGCGCCGACAAGGTGCGCGAGATCGCCGCCCGGCTGGGCATCGACGTCAAGGTCGCCCACGTCGAGGGCGACGACCTGATGGACCGCGTGGACGGCCTGCGCCCCCAGTTGCGCCACCTGGACACGGGCGCGGAACTCACGGGCAACCCCGTCAGCGCCAACGCCTATCTGGGCGGCTGGGGAATCGCCGCGGCCTTGAAGGCCGGCGCGGACGTCGTGGTCTGCCCCCGTGTCACCGACGCGGCCATCGTGGTCGGCCCGGCCGCGTGGTGGCACGACTGGGCCATCGACGACTGGGATGCCCTCGCCGGCGCGGTCGTCGCCGGGCACGTCATCGAGTGCGGCACCCAGGCCACGGGCGGCAACTACACCTGGTTCGAGGAGATCCCCGACCCCACGGTGCCCCTCGGCTTCCCGATCGCCGAGGTCGAGGCCGACGGGTCCTGCGTCATCACCAAGCACCCCGGCACCGGCGGAGTCGTCAATGTGGGCACGGTCACCGCGCAGTTGTTGTACGAGATCGGCGCGCCGCTGTACCCGAACCCCGACGTCGTCGCCCGCTTCGACACCATCCAGATCGCGCAGGACGGCCCCGATCGGGTGCGCCTCAGCGGGATGCGCGGCGAGCCGGCGCCTACACAGCTCAAGGTGTGCATCAACCTCGAGGGCGGCTGGCGCAACCGGATGAGCTTCGTGCTGAGCGGCCTCCGTCAGCAGGAGAAGGCGGCCTGGCTGGAGGACGCCCTGTTCCGCCGGCTCGGCGGCAAGGACCGCTTCGACGAGGTGGATGTCCGGTTCGTGGAAGCACCTTCGGACGCCCCGACGCAGGAGCAAGCCTCGGGCCGCCTCCACATCACGGTCAAGAGCCGCGACGAACGCATCGCCGGCCGCTCCTTCTCCGGTGCCGCGATCGAGTTGGCCCTCGCCAACTACCCGGGCTTCTTCGCCACCGGCGGCCCGTCGGAGGCCACGTCCTACGGCGTCTACTGGCCGGCCCTGGTGGACCGTTCCGAGGTCAGTGAGGTCGTCGTCCTCCCCGACGGCACCCGCTCACTTGTCGCACCGCCACCTGCAGCCGCCGTGGTCAGCGTGCGACAAGACCCGGTGGTCCGGGGCGATGTGGCGCCCGCTGGGCCGGCGGTGGGCGAACCGCTGGGCAGCCACTTCGCGGCGCGCAGCGGCGACAAGGGCGGCAATGCCAACGTCGGCATCTACGCGCGGGACGACGCCGGCTACGCCTGGCTCGCTACCCATCTCTCGGAAGCCACGGTGAAGGACCTGCTCACCGAGGCCCACGACCTGGAGGTACGGCGTTACGAACTGCCGAGACTGCGCGCGCTCAACTTCGTGGTCGTCGGCCTGCTCGGTGAGGGCGTGGCCAGCAGCGTGGCCTTCGACGCCCAGGCCAAGGGCCTCGGCGAGTACCTCCTCAGCCGCGTCTGGCGCGGCTGAGGCCGCAGGCCGAGCGCGGCTACGCCAGCAGGCGGTAGCCGATGCCTC
>JBPOIX010000321.1:0-4400 GCA_052034175.1 Actinomycetota bacterium | reverse complement strand
GGGAAGTGGCCGCCGGTCTGCTCGTCCTGCCAGGCGCCGGCGATCATCACCGGCACCTCGATGCGGTCGACGAAGGTGCGCGGCGCCAGGGAGTCGCCGAGGGCCTCGTCGTAGAACGGGGTGTCGTCGATCTCCGCCACCAGGTCCGGGTTGTGCCCGCGCAGACGCTGGTTCTCCGCGCACTCGGTGTCGCCGGCGTCCGCGCGTTCCTTCGTCCACCCCTGCCCGTAGGCCTTGGCTTGCTCCACCCGCTGCGAGGTCCACTCGACGGCGAACCCGGTGTTGAGGATGCCGCCCGGGTAGAGGGTGCTGCGGTAGCTGTCGTCGATGACCGAGAGCGGTGTGATGGCCGCCAGGCTCGGCGGCTGGGTTGCGGCCACGAACAGCTGGCTGATCCCCGGATAGCTGATGCCGACCAGGCCGACCCTGTTGCCCTGGACCCACGGCTGTGCGGCCACGGCCTCCACCACGTCGTAGCCGTCCACCGACTGCGCGGCCTCGAAGAAGCGGAACGAACCGCCGCTGCAACCCGTGCCGCGCATGTTCACCCCGACATACGCGAAGCCCTGCAGCGTGTAGAGCATTGCCAGGGCCGCGTCGTCCGGGTTGCTGGGGGAGTAGCCGCTGTACTCCACCACGGTGGGGTACGGGCCGTCGGCCGCCGGGCCGGGCAGGATGACGTTGGCGCTCAGCGTGGTGCCGTCGCGCGTGGTGATGTACCCGAAGCCGCCGTCCTCGGGAAGCAGCGTCTGCTGCTCGGTGTACAGCGCCTGCGGTGGGGCTTCCTCGCCGCTCGGCACTGCGAACGGCGCGGTGGTCTCCTCGCCGACACGGATGCGCCAACCTTCCACCGGCAGCAGGAAGCGGAACAGGGCGGTGCCCTCGTCGTCGACGACCGCGGTCTCGGCCACCGCACCGTCAGGGGCGATGGCTTCCACGGTGGCGCCTGGCTCGGCGTCGAGCACAGCGACCTGTTGGGTGCCGGGGCGGACAGTGAACGAGACCTCGGCCGGCGTGGTGTCCGGCGGGGCCTCGGTGGTGGGCGCGTCCGTTCCCGCCACGGTGGTGGGTGAGCTGGAGGTGTCGGCGCCCGAACCGCCGTCATCGCCGCTGCACGCCGCGGCCAGCAGGGCGAGCACGAGTACCGGAGCGAAGCGATGCGTGGTCATGTCGCGGGGCTCGTGGTGGGGCGCTCATGGCTGGTCGTCATTCCCGCAGCGTAGGGCCCGGCCGCCCCCACCGTCGCCGTCGCGCACCCGAGTGAAGTACCTGCGGGCGCAACTGTGAAGACACGGATGGCGACGTGGCGATCTGTGTCTTCGCGGTTGCGCGCACAACAGGGGCCGGGGGCCGCCGGGCCGAACTGGCACACTGGCGGGGTGATCGATCTTCAGGCCATGCTCGCCGACCTCGAACTGCTGGTGAACACGGAGTCGCCGTCGAACGACCTGGAGCGCCTCGCCCTCTCGGCGGAGGTGCTGGCCGGGGTGATGGAGGCTCGCTTGGGAAGCCGCCCGGAACTGGTGCACAGCCCTGCCGGGCCGCACGTGTGGTGGCGCGGCGGGGGGAGCCCGAAGGTGCTGATCCTCGGCCACCACGACACCGTCTTCCCTGCCGGAAGCGTGGCGGCCCGCCCGTTCGCCGTCGTCGACGGCACGGCCACCGGGCCCGGTGTGTTCGACATGAAGGCCGGGATCGTGCAGGCATTGCACGGGCTTGCATCGCTTCCGGCTGAGGTGCGCGCCGGTGTGGAGATCCTGATCACCGCGGACGAGGAAGTGGGCAGCGGTGCCAGCCGCGAGCTGCTCGAGGAGCGGGCGCTGGCGTGCGGCGCGGTGCTGGTGTGCGAGCCCAGCGCGGACGGGGGTGCGCTGAAGACGGCGCGCAAAGGCACCGGCACGTTCGAGTTGGTCGTGCACGGGAAGGCCGCCCATGCCGGGCTGGAGCCGTGGAACGGGGTGAACTCGCTGGTGGCTGCGGCCGAGTTGATCACCCGCGCTGCCACGTTTGGCGACGCGGCCACCGCCACCACGGTCACGCCGACGATGGCCAGCAGCGGCACGGCGGACAACGTGGTCCCCGCGGAGACTCGGGTGAGGGTGGACGTGCGGGTGGAGCAGCCGGGGGAGAAGGAACGTGTCGAGGCGCTCTTCGCCGGGCTCACCACCTCCGTCGAGGGCGCCCGCGTGGAAGTGCTCGGGGGGATGAACCGGCCGCCCATGCCGCCGTCCGCGTCGGCCACCCTCTTCCCGCTGGCGGTGGCGGCCGCGGAAGCGTGCGGATACGGCCCGCTGCAAGGAGTGGCCGTCGGCGGGGGCAGCGACGGCAATCTGACCGCGGCGCGTGGTGTTTCGACGCTGGACGGGCTGGGCGCGGTCGGTGGGGGAGCTCACGCCGACCACGAGTTCGTCGTGGTGGACACGCTCGTGGCCCGCGCGACGCTGCTGGCGGCAATCGTGGCGGCCATCGTCGCAGCCATCTGAGAGCGGTCTCGGTTCCGCACCCTTCGTGAGAAATGTGACGGAAGGCCCTTCAGTGCGTGAAGAATCCCGCCGACATTGAGTGGTGACCGCATCACCGGCGGTCATCACAACAAGAGGGATACCTCACAGGCGGGAGGAACAAGTCAATCGGGAATACGCCATCGTCGACATCCTCGGTTATCTCAACGGACCGTCGGCAGACATCAAGGCATAGGCGGTCATCTACAACGACGGCGTGATGATTGCCAGCCTGCTGCCCCAGGGGCTGGACGAGGACCGGTTGGGCGCGATGAACGCCGCCATCCTCACCCTCGGCGAGCGCAGCGCCAACGAGCTCGGGTGCGGGGAGCTGGAGCAGGTGATGGTGAAGGGCAAGACGGGGTACATCCTGATGAC
Source organism: Actinomycetota bacterium (assembly GCA_052034175.1). Taxonomy (GTDB): domain Bacteria; phylum Actinomycetota; class Acidimicrobiia; order Acidimicrobiales; family Ilumatobacteraceae; genus UBA668. The sequence continues at coordinate 1,521 of JBPOIX010000321.1, read as the reverse complement.
GCACTCCGGGCAGGACGCCGTGTTGTCCGTGCTGGCGAACCCGAGCGCCAAGCTGGGCCTGATCTTCCTCGATGCGAGGCGGGCGGCCGAGCGCGTCGCCACGATCCTCTGAGGCGGCCGCGATGCGCGACATGACACTCGAGGACCTGCACGGTGAAGTGGGTGTGGAGCACTGGCTCACCTATGCGGACGGTTTCCGCCGCCGCATCTATGTGGTGGACAAGGAGATCCCGTTCCCGGAGGGGCGGCTGATCGTCTCGCAGACCGACCCGGCCGGCGTGATCACCACCGCCAACCAGAGCTTCGTGGCGATGAGCGGCTACTCCGAGGATGAGCTGATCGGCCAGCAGCACTACATCCTGCGCCATCCGGAGATGCCGGCCGTGGCCTTCAAGGATCTGTGGGACACGATCCGCCAGGGCAAGAAGTGGACCGGCTACGTGAAGAACCTGCGCAAGGACGGCGCGTACTACTGGGTGTTCGCCAGCGTCGTTCCCAACATCCGCAACGGCCGGATCGTCGGCTACACCTCGGTGCGACGCAAGCCGTCGCGCACCAAGGTGGACGAATGCACCGCGCTCTACAAGACGCTGGTCTGAGGAGGCTGCGATGACACTCACCTTCACCGTCAGCCCGGACTTCAACACCAAGTACCTTCCCGGCTGGTTCGTGTTCAACACATGGCTGCAGCGGCATCTGGCCGTGCCGACCCACTTCGAAGTGTTCGATGGCTTCGACGAGTTGCACCGGGCGATGGCCGGCAACTCGATCGACCTGATCTACGCCAACCCGTTCGACGCCGCCCGGCTTGTTCGCGACCATGGCTACGTGGCCGTCGCTCGGCCGCTCGGCCGGCCGGACGAAGCAGTGATCGCCGCGCACGAGGGCTCCGCCGTCACGGCGATCGAAGACCTTCGCCCGGGGACGCGCATCGCCACCACCGACGACCCGGACGTGCACATGATGTGCATGATCATGATCGAGCCGGCCGATCTCAACGCCGGCAACGTGGCCATGTTCCGCCGGGACAACTATGTGCTGGTGGCCAAGAGCCTGCTGAAGGACGAGGCCGACATCGGCTTCTTCCTCGCCGAGACGTTCGACGACCTGAGTGGCCCGATCCGCAGCCAGTTGCGGGTGTTGGTCCGCAGCCAGATCTACGTGATCAACCACCTGCTGCTGGCGCACCCGCGGATGGGTGCGCAGATCGACGAACTGCGTGGCCACCTGCTGCAGATGGGCAACGACACCAAAGGTGCGATGGCCCTGCAGGACGTGAACATCACCGCCTGGGAAGCGATCGACCAGGAGGACGTCGAGTTCATGATCGACCTGATGGTGGCGTTGACGGTGACTGCGTAGCGGGCTGACGGCGATGGCCTGAGGGGGCGTCGGGGCCCGGCCGCGGGCAGGCCTCCGCGAGCCTCGGCCGGTGGTGCCACGCTGGCGGTGTTGGCTCTTGCGTCGGCATCGTGCCCACGACCGGCTGTTTCACCTTCTTCCGATTGCGTCGCGCCGGCC
>JBPOIX010000132.1:0-4903 GCA_052034175.1 Actinomycetota bacterium | reverse complement strand
TCGCCGCCCCGCCGCGCCCACCTGTCGCCCCCCCGACACGGGGCCCGAGTCCCGAACGCACCCCGGCGCCCAACTCGCCGCGGCCGGCGCCCCGGCGTTGGCCTCCAAGACCGAGAACCTGCGCGAGGCCTGGGTGAAGGATCAGCTGGTCGAGGCCGGCCGGTCCCGCGCCGCCAGCGTCGGCTGGCCGGACGCCTACGCGTTCACCAAAGCGCTCGGCGAGCAGGCGCTGACCGAGACCAAGGGTGCGGTACCGGTCAGCATCGTCCGCCCGAGCATCATCGAATCCTCCCTCGCCGAGCCGTTCCCCGGCTGGATCCGCGGCTTCCGCATGGCGGAGCCGGTCATCCTCAGCTACGCCCGCGGGCTGCTGAAGGAGTTCCCCGGCGTCCCCGAGGGCACGGTGGACGTCATCCCGGTGGACATCGTGGTGGCCTCGATCATCGCCGTCGCCGCGCTGGGGCCGGAGAAGGCGGCACCGATCACCCAGGTGGCCAGTGGCTCCACCAACCCGCTGAAGTACAAGGTGCTGGTGGACAACGTCCGCTCATGGTTCACCGAGCACCCGTTGTACGACAACGAGGGCCAGCCGATCGTGGTGCCGGAGTGGCAGTTCCCCGCTCGCGGCCGGGTGAAGGAACAGCTGAAGCGAGCCAAGGCTGTGGCCGAGCGCACCGAGAAGGTGCTGCAGGCGCTGCCGTTGCGTGGCAAGCAGGCCTCCTGGGCGGCGACGCTGGAGGAGAAGAAGACCGACATCGACCGGGCATACCAGTACGTCCTGCTGTACGGCCTGTACACCGAGTGCGAAGCCATCTACCAGGTCGACCGCTTGATGGAGATGTGGGCCGGCCTCTCGCCGGAGGATCAGGCGGCGTTCAACTTCGACCCGCAGAGCGTGGACTGGGCGCACTACGTCCACGAGATCCACCTGCCCTCGATCGTGCAGCACTCGCGGGCCAAGACGCACTCCGGCAAGAACCGCATCGACCGTTCCGCCCGCCTGCGCAAAGCCGTGCTCTCCCCCGACCGCCATGTGGCTGCGTTCGACCTGGAGAACACGCTGATCGCCAGCAATGTGGTGGAGAGCTACTCGTTCCTCGCCACCCGGCGGTTGAACGTGCCCGAGCGCATCCGCTACGTGCTGCGCACCCTCGCCGAGGCACCCACCCTGCAGGCGGTGGACCGCAAGGACCGTACGGACTTCCTGCGCTTCTTCTACCGTCGCTACGAGGACGCCCCGGTGGCCCAGATCGCGGAAGATGCGCCGGAGCTGCTGTCGAACATCATCCTCGCCAAGTCCTTCCCGGCCGGCCTGCGGCGCGTGCGCGAACACCGCGCGCTCGGCCATCGCACGATCCTCATCACCGGAGCGATGGACTTCGCGGTCGAGGGCTTGCGCCCCCTGTTCGACGAGATCGTCGCCGCCACGATGAGCGTGCGGCCCGACGGAACGTACAGCGGCAACCTGTCGCAGGTACCGCCGACGGGCGAGACGCGGGCCCAGATCCTGGCGGACTATTGCGCTGCCGAGGGCTTGCGGCTGGACGAGAGCATCGCCTACGCGGACTCGTCCAGCGACCTGCCGATGCTCGAATGCGTCGGCTTCCCGGTGGCCGTCAACCCCGAGACCCGTCTGGCTGCGATCGCCCGCAAGCGCGGCTGGCTGGTGGAGCACTGGGACAAGGCCAGCGGCGCCCCGGTGAAGGCACTCCCCCTCGGCCCGGTGCTCGGCGACAAGGACCGCAGGAAGGTGTTCCAGTGACCCCCCACCTCCCAAGTTGGCGCTGGCACGGCACCGTGTCCCGTCCTACCGCCAACTTGCTGACCACCCCGTTGATGTTGGCGCTGGCACCGCACCGTGTGCCGTCCCACCGCCAACTTCGGATGGGGGGTGGGTGGTGAGCCGGTTGGTGTTCTCCCGCAAGCCGGCGCGGTTCGCCGCCGCGCGGCTGGCGGGCAGCCTGATGCCCGGGCGCGGTGCGGCGGTCGGGCCGCTGAGCCTGGAGCCGGACGACACCCTGCCCCTGCCGACCCCCGAGTGGGTGCGGTTGCGGCCACGTCTGGCCGGCATCTGCGGCAGCGACCTGGCCACGGTGGACGGCACGGCGTCCGCCTACTTCGACCCGCTGGTCTCCTACCCCTTCACCCCCGGCCACGAGGTGGTGGCCGACGTCGTCGACCAGCCGGGCCGGCGTGTGGTGGTGGTCCCCGTGCTCCATTGCGCCGTGCGCGGCATCACGCCGGTGTGCGCCTCCTGCGCCGCGGGCCGCACCAACCACTGCGAGCGAGTGGCGTTCGGGCACCTCGAGCCCGGGCTGCAGACCGGCTTCTGCGAGACCACCGGCGGCGGCTGGAGCCACGAGATGGTGGCCCACCCACTGCAGTTGGTGGACGTGCCGGACGACTTCGACGACGAGGCCGCGGTGATGATCGAGCCGACGGCCTGCGCCGTGCACGCGGCGAAGCGATACGACGGCCAGCACGTGGCGATCATCGGTGCCGGCACACTCGGCCTGCTCACCCTGGCCGCCATCCGCGCCACCCGCGAGGTGAACGGCCCGATCATCGTCACCGCCCGCTACCCCGAGCAGAAGCGGCTGGCGAAGGAGTTCGGCGCCGACATCGTCTGCGCCCCGGACGAGCTGCCGCGCTGGGTGCGCTCGGCCACGAAGTCGCTGGTGGTCGGCGAGCAGCTCACCTGCGGGTGCAGCCAGGTGTTCGACTGCGTCGGCAGCAGCGACAGCATCCAGCAGGCTCTGCACGTGGTCGCCCCCGGCGGCGAGGTGGAGCTGGTCGGCATGCCGGGCAACGTCTCGCTGGAGCTGACCTCGCTGTGGCACCGCGAGACCGCCATCCGCGGCGTCTACGCCTACACCCGGGCGGACTTCGACACCGCCATCGAGGTGGTACGCCGCCTCGACCTCGGCCGCCTCGTCAGCGCCACCTATCCGCTCAAGGACTACACCGACGCCATCGCCCACGCCGCCAACTCCGGCCGGCGCGGCGCCGTCAAGATCGCCTTCGATATGAGGAGCAAGTAATGCCCCGCCCTGGATTCGTGCTCGAGGTCGACCGCTCGACCCCGCCGCTGCTGTTCTGGCGCGGCGAAGGCTTCTCCCTGGAGAAGCTGCCCGCCGGCCGCAGCCGTGTGATCTACCCGCCCGAGCCGCTGCCCGCGATCAAGGATGTCGACGGCGCCATCCGCAACGCACTGCTCAACCCGATCGACCAGGACCCGCTGCCGGCCCTGCTGTTCCCCGGCATGAAGCTCACGATCTGCTTCGACGACGTCAGCCTGCCGCTGCCGAAGATGCGCCGGCCGGACACCCGCCAGCGTGTCATCGAAGCGGTCCTGGACATGGCCGCGGAGGCCGGCGTGGACGACGTGCATCTCATCGCCGCGCTCGGCCTGCACCGGCGGATGCACGAGTACGAGCTGCGCCATGCACTCGGCGACCGCATCTACGACGCCTTCCACCCGCGCGGCATGCTCACCCAGCACGACGCCGAGGACCCGGACAACCTGACGGTCATCGGCGAGACGGCCCATGGCGAGGTGCTGGAGATCAACAAGCGCGCCGCGGACAGCGACCTGGTCGTGTACGTGAACATCAACTCGGTGCCGATGGACGGCGGCTGGAAGAGCATCACCACCGGGCTCGCCAGCTACCGCTGCCTGAGCGCGCACCACAACGGCCACACCCTGCAGAACACGCGCAGCCTGTCCGGCCACCGGGAGCACAGTGCCCTGCACCAGAGCATCTGGCGGCTCGGCAAGGTGCTGCGCGACCACGGCCCGAAGCTGTTCCAGATCGAGACCACGCTGAACACGGACATGTTCCCGGAGCAGTTCAGCTTCATCTCCACGCGGGAGTGGGAGTGGAGCACCCGCGAACGCGCCACCTACCTGGCCACCACCAGGGCGCTCAAGCACACCCCCTTGAAGCTGGCGCGCAAGATCTTCCACGGCATGGAAGGCCCGCATCAGATGACCAGCGTGCAGGCGGGCGAGACGTCCGCGGTGCACGAGATCACCCTGCAGCACGTGTACGCCCAGCAGTTGGTGCCGGTGGAAGGCCAGACGGACATCCTCACGCTCGGCATCCCGTTCGTGTGCCCGTACAACCCCGACGGTGTGATGAACCCGATCCTGGTGATGTGCATGGGCCTCGGGTACCTGTTCAACATGTACCGCAACAAGCCGCTGGTGCGTGAGGGTGGCGTGATCATCATGACCCACACCTGCTACCGCGACTTCAACCCGGTGCACCACCCCAGTTACATCGACTTCTTCGAGCAGGTGCTCGCCGACACCACCAGCCCGGCCGAGATGTCGCGCAAGTGGGAGAAGCAGTACGCGGAAGACGAGTGGTACAAGCACCTCTACCGCACCGGCAACGCCTACCACGGCGTGCACCCGTTCTACGCCTGGTACTGGGGCGCTCACGGCCTGCAGCACGCCGGCAAGGTGATCATCGTCGGCGGCGATCCGCCCACCGTTCGCCGCCTCGGCTTCACGCCGGCCAGCACGATGGACGACGCGTTCGAGATCGCCAGCGACGTGGTCGGCCGCAACGCCACCATCACCCACCTCCACGCACCGGCCCTGCTGGTCGCGGACGTGCAGTAATCGCCATGAAGCGTTCGGCCCCCACCCGCCTCCACTCGGTCGGTCAGCTCCGCCGCGCCGCCAAGGTGGGCGACCTGGCCGGCTCGGCCGTGCAGGCCGTGCTCAAGCCGGCGAAGGCGTTGGGCTTCCCCTACCGCAAGCCCACCGTCCCCAAGGGCGTCGTCGTGCCCGCCGATCCCAGCAAACTCGGTGCCAACTTCGAGACCGACTGGGCGCGCAAGGCACCCGCGAAGGCCGTGCGCACCGCGCTCACCAACGGGCCGATGCGGCTGC
>JBPOIX010000091.1:0-6727 GCA_052034175.1 Actinomycetota bacterium | reverse complement strand
CGCTGACCGTCCAGCGAGGCGCTGGCGGTCAGCGATCCGCCATTGAGGCGCCGGTCGTTCAGTGGGTCAGCGGACGAGTTCCATGCGCATGCCGGCGCTGTCCCACGCGGGGTCCAGCGGCAGCCGCTGCATCGCCCGGCCGGCGGCCCGGCGGGCGGTCCACAACAGGCCGGTGGCCTGCACCACATGGAGCTGCGCGGCGCCGGCCGGCGGGGTGCGCAGGATCACTTCTTCCACACCGGGAAGCTTGTCGCGGATCAACCCCACCCGCTCCACCAGGCCGTCCGGCTGGTGCGGCGAACTGGTGAGCGGTTGGTCGCCGTTGAGCTGCACGAACGACAGGTCCGGGTGCGCGGCGAAGTAGGTGCGCTGATGGAACGGCTGGAACTCGCGCTCGGCCTCCTGCAACCACTTGAAGCGGCGGAGGTCGTCGTTGGTCAGCCACGGTTCGATCTCGCGGGCCTTCTCACGGGTCTCTGCCCGGAGCGCGGCTCGCGACGGGGTGGCGCGCACCGCCACCCGCCGCGGCCAGCCGAGCATGGACATGGCTTCCGTGTCGCACTCCCGGTACGGGCCCTGCGGCTCGTCGTGGAAACCGATGGGGCACCAGATGGCGGCCGCGTCGAACTTGGGGCGGTAGTCGAGCACATGGATGAGGGAGCGCACGACCTCGGGCTCGTCGACGTTGACCGTCACCCCGGCCAGGCGGGCGGGCACGATCAGCCAGCCTCCGGGGCATGGCACGATGCCACCGATGATCTTGTAGGGGAGTTTGGCAGCGACCATCGTGGCCCCGGCTCAGACGCCGGCCAGCGTGCCGGCCCCGGTGGTGGCCACCTGGCCCGCCATCACGGTGGCCTGCGCCTGCGCCTGCGAGCGCTGGGTCGCGGCCTGCGCCAGGATCTCCTTCGGGTACTGGCTGGCATCGGCGGCCACCTCGAAGTCGAGGATGCCGCTGGCCACCAGGCGGGCAAGGTCCATCTCGATCGTCTGCATGCCGTCCTGCTGGCCGCTGACCATCATGTTGCGCAGCTGGCGGGTCTTGCCCTCGCGCAGCAGGTTGCGCACGGCGTCGTTGGCCATCAGCACCTCGTAGGCGGCCACACGACCACCACCGATGGCCGGCAGCAGACGCTGGCTGATCACGCCCTGCAGCGAGCCGGCGAGCATGATCTGGATCTGGTCGCGGCGCTCAGCGGGGAACACGTCGACGATACGGTCGAGGGCCTGCGCGGCGTCGTTGGTGTGCAGGGTGGCGAACACGAGGTGGCCGGTCTCGGCCAGGGTCAGCGTGATGCTGATGGAATCCAGGTCGCGCATTTCGCCGAGGAGGACCACATCGGGGTCCTCACGCAGGGCGCTGCGCAGGCCGTCGAGGAAGCTGTTCACGTCGGTGCCCACCTCGCGCTGGTTCACCATCGCCAGCTTGTGGGTGTGCAGGTATTCGACGGGGTCCTCGATCGTGAGGATGTGCTTCGGCTGGGTCTCGTTGATGCGGTCGATCATCGCCGCGAGGGTGGTGGACTTGCCGGAGCCGGTGGGGCCCACCACGAGCACCAGGCCGTATGGGCGTTCCAGGAGGGTGGTGGCCGCGGGGGGTGCGCCCAACTCCTCCAGGGAACGGACGCGGAAGGGGATGACGCGCAAGGCGAGGGCGTAGCTGGTGCGCTGCTTGAAGGCGTTGGCACGGAAGCGACCGATGGACTCCAGGCCGAACGAGAAGTCGACCTGCAGGTTGTCCTCGAGCTCCTGCTTCTGGTGGTCGTCGAGGAGCGACATCACCATCCGCTCGGAGTCCTCCGGTTGCACGAAGCTGACACCTTCGAACGGGACGAGCACACCGTCGCGGCGGGCCGTGGGCGGCCGGCCGACGGTGATGTGGAGGTCGGAGGCGCCGGCGGCGACGGTGGCCTGCAGCAAAGTGACCAACATCGGATCAGGGTTGAACATTGCGGCTAGCCTCCGGTGAGTCCATGGTTGTTGCAATCGCGGCCGTCGCCGGCCTTCTCATTGGTTCGTTCCTCACCGTGGTGGTCGATCGCGTGCCGCGTGGCGCATCGATCGTTCAGCCCGGGTCGGCGTGTGGGAACTGCGGCTTGCGCCTTGGCCCCCTCGATCTGGTTCCAGTGGTGAGCTGGTTGGCGCTGCGCGGGAAGTGCCGGCAGTGTCGTACGAATATCGGCGTGGAACCGCTTGTTCTTGAGTTGTCAACGTCGGTTCTGTTCGGCCTCACCGCGTGGCACTTCGGGGAGTCCTGGCGCACCCCCGCCTTCTGCGTGTGGGTGGCCGGGCTGGTGGCGCTGACCTGGATCGATCTGCGGACCCAGCGGTTGCCGCGCGAGATCACCTACACCACGGCTGCCATCGGCGCGCCGCTGCTGTGTGTGGCCGCGCTGGTGGAGCACGAACCGAAGCGGATCCTGCTGATGCTCCTCGGTGCGTCCATCGCGCTGGCGCTGATGGCGCTGATCTATTGGGCCAGCCGCGGCGGCATGGGCGACGGCGATGTGCGCCTGGCGCCCCTGCTCGGCGGGTACCTCGGGTGGTTGAACCCCGGGCTGGCGCCCGTGGGCCTGTTCTTCGGGTTCGTGCTCGGGGCTGTGGTGGGCGTGGCCCTGATGGCGGCGCGCAAGGCCGGCCGGCGGACTGCCTTGCCGTTCGGGCCGTTCCTCGCGGCGGGTGCGATCCTGGCCGTGTTCGTCGGCCAGCGCTACATCGATTTCATCCTGGCGCGCTGACCAGCGCGCCCTGCACGTCACCCCGGCGCGCTCACCAGCGCCCCCACCATCTCCAGGGCAGCATCGCGGACGGCCCGGTAGCCGTGGCCGTCCAGGTCGGGGTCGCTCACCCCATGGGCGGCGAGCGCCGTGCGTTCGACGCCGTGGGGGATCACGCACGCCACCATGCGCTCCGGAAGGGTCGCGGCCGCCTCGTCCACCGCGGCCCGGGTGGTGGCGCCGCCCTCGGCGATGCACCACTGGAGCACGTCGGCGGAGAGGCGGGCGTGGTCGGCTTCGTCCAGGGTGATCACGTCGAGCGCCGCGCGGACCAGTTGATCCGTGGCCCTTGCCCGGCGCTCGCCGGCCAGCCAGGCGGCGTAGCCCTCGTTCACCACCCCGTCACGCAACGCCTCCACTGCCAGGGCCGCCAGTTCCTGCTCGCGGCTGCGGTGTCGGCGGTGCAGTGGACGGAGCCGGCCGGGGCGCAGGCTCTCGCCGAGGTAGCGGGCGGCGAGGTCGAAGCAGCGGCCGGCGTGGTCGGCCTCCTGCTCGGCGGCACGGTTGGCGCCTGCCACCAGCTCGGCGGGTGCGCCGACGCGGGCGAGCCGGGCGGCCAGGTCGTGGAAGGCGACGATCGAGGCGTGCTCCAGCTCGGCCTGTTCGCGCCACGCCTCGGCGAGCGCATCGCGCACGGTGGGCGACAGCCAGAGTGCATGGCGGTCCGTGATGTGGGAGTGGCCGCGGCGGCTGCGGGCCCGGTGGATGCGGCCGTTGCGGCGGCGCAGCGGGCGACCTTCGATGACCACGACTTCGGGCGTGGTGGTGGTCGTGGACGGGGTGGGGGAGTCCGTCAGGCCGCCCTGGCAGGCGCCGACGGCCACAGGTGCGAGGAGGGCCGCGACCGCGAACTGGATTCGTCGGCCGAGGGTGGGGGTGGCGGGGCGACGGCGGGTCATGAATGGTTCGACGTCCGGCCGTGTCGTGATGGTTCCCGTCCGCGCCACTTCCCGGCCCGCTCGGGGGCCGGGAAGTGGTCGCGACCGGATGTGGTCGAGGTGTCCATCAGCGGGTGATGGCCGCGACGGTCACGAGGCCGAGCGGGCAAGGACCCGCAGGGTGAAGCCGAGGATCGTCATCAGCAGACCGCCGAGCAGCAGGATCAGCGGGCCGTTGCCGGTGGTCGGCAGTTCACCGCCGCTGTCCACCTGGGTGGTCGTCGCTGCCTCGGACTCGACGCTGGTGGTGGTGTCGCCGTTGGTGGTCGGCACATCCGTCTGCGGCGGGTCCGTCGCCGGCGGCTGGGTGACCGGCGGTTCGGTCACTGGGGGTTCGGTCACTGGCGGCTGGGTGATCGGCGGTTCGGTGACGGGCGGGTCGGTCACTGGGGGTTCGGTGACCGGCGGCTGGGTGATCGGCGGGTCGGTCACTGGGGGTTCGGTGACCGGGGGTTCGGTCACTGGCGGCTGGGTGATCGGCGGGTCGGTGACGGGCGGGACGCATTCCACCTTGAAGACCTTGGTCTTCTCGCTGTTCGTCACCACGCTCGACGATGTGCCGGCGTAGGCCTTGTAGTGGCCCTCGGCCAGGGTGTGCGGGCCGCTGCAGAACGAACCGTTGCTGCCCACGCTGATGGGGCCGATGACCACCGGGTCGCTGGCGTTGGTGCCGTCCGTGACGGCCACCCAACGCTCGGTGCCGGCGTCGAAGCCGGTACCGCCCACCCAGAACTGCTCTCCGACCTTGGGGTCGGTGTCGTTGCCTCCGCAGTTGGACTCGACATGGATCTTGATCGTGCCGGGGCCGCCGGTGGCTTCCGTGGTCGCGACGCCATAGGCGCCGACAACGGCGAAGACCAAGCCGAATGCGGCCAGTCCATTACCAAGGACGTGGTGCCATCTGGTTGTCATGACACCCTCCTTTCCTTTCGCCCACGTTCACCGTACGGCCGACAGGCCCGGCGGATATGAGTCGTTCAGCCGTTACCGAAAGGGACCAAAGCCCGTAGCGGGCAGGGCGTCGAATCTTGACGAACGCGGGGGACTTCCTTCCCTGGCCGGCGCCTCGCTGCGGCGCGACAAGTGAGGTGATACCGCACTCATCCGCAGGAGGTCACGGTGAACATCCACGCACAGGTCGGCGACATGGTGGCAGTCGACAACATGGAACTCGGGCACCCGCCGCGCAAGGGGGAAGTCCTCGAGGTTTTGGCTGAGGGCGAGACGCAGCACTATCGCGTCCGTTGGGACGACGGGCACGAGTCGATCTTCTACCCGTCGAGCACGGCCCATGTCGTGCACCCGAGCCAGGGAGGCTGACATGCGCAGGTTCCGTTCCCTCGCCCTTGCCGCCGCGGGCACCCTTGCTCTCGGCGGGTTCGCGCCCGCCGTGGCGCACGCCGACACGTACACGTTCAGCGGGGTGGTGGTGGACTACAACGGCGGCCTGCCGTTGGGCGGCATCGCCATCACGGCCACGCCGCCTGCGGGCGCCGGGCCGGACATCGTGGTCGTCACCGCGGCCGATGGCAGCTGGGCCTTCACCAGCGAGCTGGACGAGTACGGCCTGTACCTCGACGGAGGGGCCGACTACCAGAGCGGCTACCGCGGGTGCGCCGGGTTCCCGGTGCCCACCTGGGGTGAGGCGTGCACGTTCGGGCCGGGAGCGTGGGCCACGGAGATGTTGGCCACGTGGGCGTCGGGTCGGATTCTCGACAGCGCCACCTCGGCAGGAGTGGTGGGTGCCACCGTGGAAGCCCGTGCCGCTGACGGCGTGACGGTGCTGGCCACGACGGTCACCGGCAGCGGCGGGCTGTACCGGCTGACCGGGCTCGCCGGTGACGAGTTCGCGTACTACGTCAACGGAGCCGCCGTCGGGTACAGCAGCGGCTGGTTCGGATGTGTCGCCGTGGTGCCCACGTGGGAAGAGGCGTGCACGTTCCCGCCCGGCACCCAGGCCGACCGGTTCGTCGCTGCGGTGCTCGGTGCCCCGCGGCTGGCGACAGGGATCAGCCTGCGGGCAGGCACCATCCTGCTGATCGTGCTGCCCCCGCCGGGCACGGTGGTGGGCTACGAGTTGACGTGCACGAACAACGCCAGCGGCGTGGTAACCGTGCGCAACTACTCGGGCTCGTTCCAGAGCCGCAGTGGATTCCCGCGTGGGCGCTCGACGTGCACGGCACGGGCCATCGGCCCCGCCGGCCCCGGCACGCCGAGCCGCCCCTTCACGGTGGTGGTGCGCTGACGGTTCGCTGTGCCACCTCTCGGCTGGGCGGCCGCGTGCGGCTCAGCCGAAGGTGGCGCGGTCGAGGTCGCGGATGCGGCCGGCCAGCGTGGCCAGCACCTTGCGCGAGATCGTGGGCACGTCGGCCATCACGGCGCGGAACTGGCCGCCGGTGATCTCCAACAAGGAGCAGTCCGAGGTGCACTGCACGGTGGCCGAGCGGGGCGCATCGTCGAGCAGGGCCATCTCGCCGGCGATCTCCCCGGGGCCGATGTCCCGCAGCCTGCGCCCGTTGCGGCGCACGACGGCGCTGCCCTTGAGCACGATGACCGCACTGTGGCCGACGTCGCCTTCCTTCATCACGATGGTCCCGTCCGCAACGTGCACTTCCGTGCCTGCCATGGCGACCTTCTCCAGTTCCTTCCCGGAAAGCTCGGAGAACAGCCCGATGCCCTTGAGGTGCTCCACGTAGATGCGCTTGCTGGCCATCGCCGGAGCGTAGCCCCTGCACGAGCGCCGGCCGTTCGTCGGGGCTGTGCCTCGGCTGTGGCGCAGGGCGGCTACGCGACAGCGCCGATCTCGGTGCCGTCGGGACGGTGGGTGTGCCAGTGGCCGTCGGGGTCGCGGCGGACGCGGTATCCGCCGTTCTTCCAGCGGTCGTGGCGGGGGCAGAGGGGCGCGCCGTTCGTCGAGGTGGTGGTGCCGCCGTGCTGCCAAGGATGGGTGTGGTCGGCGTTGCAGTACCCGGCCGGGGTGGTGCACCCCGGCCAGATACATCGTGGAGAGTG
>JBPOIX010000079.1:0-6149 GCA_052034175.1 Actinomycetota bacterium | reverse complement strand
AGCTCTGCGTCGACGCGTCGCACAGGTCGAACAGGCCGGTGCCGTTGATACGGATCTCCCCGCCGCGCAGGCGGGCGCCGAGCGCGAACGCGGCGTCGAGGTCGGCGGTGAACACGAACCCGGCCAGCCCGTCGCCGGCCTCGTTGGCCATCGCCACCGCGTCGTCGTCGGAGTCGAACTCGTGCAGGGTCACGACCGGGCCGAACACCTCACTGGTCGCGGCGGACGACGGCAGCCCGGTGAGCACCGTCGGCGCCACGAACCACCCGCCGAGCGCGGGCAGGGTGTGCACCTGGTGCACGGTGGCCCCCGCGGCGACCTGCGTGGCGATGTGTGCCTGCAGCGCTACCCGGCGCGGCTCGTGGCTCATCGGGCCGATCGCCGTCGCCGGGTCGAGGCACGGGCCGAGCGGCCGCTGCGCCAGTTCGGCCAGCAGCGCCTCCAGCAGCGGCGCGGCCAGCGAGCGGTGGACCAGCACCTTGCCCGGGGCCTCGCACCACTGGCCGTTGAGCTTGGTCATGCCCGCGGCGAGCGCGGCGGCGGTGGCGGCCACGTCGGCGTCGGCGCGCACGATGGCCGGGTTGTTGCCGCCGAGCTCCAGCTGCAGCTGGGCGAAGTTCGGCGCCGCGGCCGCGGCGATGGCCCGCCCGGCGGCCAGGCCACCGGTGAAGGCCACGACGCGCGTGCGCGGGTCGGCCACCAACTGGGCGCCCACCCCGGCGCCGCCGTGCACGAGTTGTACGAGGCCCGCCGGCAGGTCCGCAGCAGCGAGCGCCTCGATCACGACGTCCGCGGTGAACGGCGCCCACTCGCTCGGCTTGACGATCACCGGGCAGCCGGCGCCGAGGGCGAAGGCCGTGCGCCCGACCACGATCGGCGACGGCGCGTTCCAGGGGGCGATCACGACCGCCGGGCCCCGAGGAGCACGGTGCAGCACCACACGGCCGTGGCGACCGGCGCGCTCCTCCACCTCCCCGCGGGTACGCAGGAAGTGGGCCGCGCCGTGGAAGTAGCCGGCCACGCCACCGGTCATCGCCGCGGTGATGCCGATGGGGATGCCCGTGTTCAGGCTCTCGGCCACCGCGAGGCCACCGTCGCGCGCCCCCGCCGCGGCCTCGATGGCGTCCGCGCAGGCCTCCAGCCGGGCGGCGCGCTCCTCCAACGGCAACGCCGTCCACACCCCCGTCTCGTGCACGCGGTGGGCTGCCGCGAGCGCCTCGGTGACGGTGCCCTGGTCGCTGGCGAGGCCGTCTGCCAGCCACTCGCCGGTGTCCGGGTGGCACAGCACAGCGCCGCTGCGTTCCGCGGGACGGAGGCGGCGACCGTCGACGAGGTCGACCTGCTCGGGGATCTGCGTCATAATGGACTGATTGTAGGACCATTGAGTGGGGCCGCTGCCAAGGCGCCCCGCCAGCGAGCAACCGGAGGAAGCGCACATGGCGTTCGACCACAGCGGGAAGGTGGCGTTCATCACCGGCGCCGGTTCGGGGATCGGCCGCGCCACGGCCCTGCGGCTGGCGGGGGAGGGGGCGTCGATCATCGTCGCCGACATCAGCGCCGCGGGCGCGGCGGAGACCGTGCGGCTCGTGGAGGCTGCGGGCAGCCGGGCCATCGCCGCCCACTGCGACGTGCGCGACCGGGCCACGATTGCCGCGGCTCGCGACGCCGGGCTGGCCGCGTTCGGTGCCATCCATTACCTCGTCAACAACGCCGGCCTGGTGACGATGGAGAGCCTCGACGAGCTCACCGAGGAGCAGTGGGATCTCGTGGTCGACGTCAACCTCAAGGGCCAGTGGCTGGTCACCCAGGAGGTCAACCCGGCCATCGAGGCCGCTGGTGGTGGTGCCGTGGTGAACCTGAGCACGGTGGAGTCCCTCGTGGTCGTGTCGTCCAAGGGCTACGCGCAGGTGCACTACAACGCGTCGAAGGGCGGGGTCATCATGCTCACCAAGGCGCTCGCGGTGGAGCTGGCCCGCAAGAACATCCGCGTCAACGCAGTGGCGCCCGGCCCGGTGGCGACGGACTTCGTGTCGCTGGAAGGCATCACCTCCCCGGAGGCGATGGACTTCATGGGCCAGCGCCTGCTCGTGAAGCGGGTGGGGCAACCGGCGGACATCGCCGCGGCGATCTCCTTCCTCCTCAGCGAGGATGCTTCGTGGATCACCGGCGTGCAGCTGCCGGTCGACGGCGGGTGGCTGACGCGATGACGGGCGCGGCACCGTCGCAGCACCCGGCGCTGGCCGGGGTGGACACCGTGATCGTCGCCACGCCGGACATGCAGGGCCGCATGGTCGGCCGCCGTGTGCCGGTGGACCAGTTCGATGCCGCCTGCACGGACGGTGTGGGCATCAGCACCTGCATCTACGGGTGGGACATCGGCCAGTCCGTCGACCTGCTGGCCAGCGGCGCGCTCGCCTACACGGGCATGCACACCGGCATGGGCGACCTGTACGTCTTCCCCGACCTGGCCACCCTGCGGCCCGCCGGCTGGTTGGAGCGCACGGCCATCTGCCTGGCGGACGCGCGCGAGCCCGACGGCCGCGACACCTGGCTGTCGCCGCGCCACATCCTGCAGGCACAGATTGCCCGGCTGCGGGCCGCCGGCTTCGTGGCCTCGGTGGGCACCGAGCTGGAGTACGTGCTCTACGAGGGCGCGCCGGCGGACCTGCACCGTGCGGACTACCAGGGCCTCGTGCCCTCGACCTTCCGCCCGAGCGACTACCTCATCGCCGAGGGCGACGACCTCGCCGGCTTCTTCTCCGAGGTGCGTGCCGTGCTCGCCGCGGCCGACGTGCCGGTGGAGGCCACCCAGCTGGAGTACGGCCTCGGGCAGATCGAGACCACGATCGTCCACGCCGAGCCGATGGCGATGGCCGACCGCCACTCGCTCTACAAGCTGGCCGTGCGCCGCATGGCCGCGCGCGCCGGGCGCACTGCGAGCTTCATGGCGAAGACGGCCGACGGGGCGATGGGCAACTCCTGCCATGTGCACTTGTCGTTGCGCGCCGTGGGCGCGGAGGGCGCCGCGGGCGCGCCCGTGTTCTGGGCCGACGGCGAGCCGCACCATGTGTCGCCCGTGCTGCGCCACGCCGTTGCCGGCGCGCTGGCCCACGCCCCCGAGCTGATGGCGTGGTACGCGCCCCTGGTCAACTCGTACCGCCGCATCCGCGGGCAGGACGCCGCCGGGTGGGGGCAGACGTGGGGCATCGACCACCGCTTCACCTCGGTGCGCGTCGTGGGCCACACGCCGTCGTCGATTCGGCTCGAGTTCCGCCTGCCAGGCGCGGACACCAACCCGTACCTCACCCTGGCCTCGCTGCTGGCGAGTGTGCTCGACGGCATCGAGCGGCAGCTGGACCCTGGCCCGCCCGAGACCGGCAACCCCTACGAACGGCCGGCCGGTGCGATCCCCCAGCACCTCGGCGATGCGGTGGCGCGGTTCCGTGCCAGCGACTGGGTGCGCGGCGTGTTCGGCGACGACGTGGTCGACCACTATGCGACGATTGCCGACTACGAGTGGGAGCAGTTCCTCAACGCGGTGACGGACTGGGAGCGGCGTCGCTACTTCGACACCGTGCGAGGCATACGCTCGGGTCGTGACCGGCACGTCGCCCCTCCACCGCCGCGACGGCACCACCGCGGCTATCACCCGCGACGTCGTCGACTATGTGGTCGAGCGGATGGCCATGTCGCCGCCGCCGCTCGACGCGCCGCGCACACCCGCCGAACTGGCGGCCGCCACCGGCACGATGATCACGCCGGACGGGCTCGGCCACGAGCGGGCGTTCGCGTTGTTCCGCGACGTGCTCGCGCCGGCCTGCATCAGCAGCGATCACCCGCGCTACCTGTCGTTCGTGCCCACGGCGCCGAGCAAGGCGGCCACCCTGTTCGACCTCGTGGTGTCGGCGTCGTCCATCTACGGCGACTGGTGGGTGGAGGGCGCGGGGGCGATCTACGCCGAGAACGTCACCCTGCGCTGGCTGGCGGACCTTGCCGGTTTCCCCGACGGCGCAGGCGGCGTGTTCGTCAGCGGCGGCACCTCGGGCAACCTGGCGGCGCTGACAACGGCCCGTGAAACCTGGCGCCGCACGCACGGGCGCGGGCAGCGGCTGGCGGTGGCGTGCGCGTCGAGCGCGCACTCCTCGATCCGCCTGTCGGCGATGGTGATCGATGTGGAGACGGTGGTCGTGCCGGGTGACGCGCGGGGCCGGCTCACGGGCGACGCTCTGCGTGCCACGTGCGCGGCCGCGGCAGCAGACGGCATCACCGTGTTCGCCGTCGTCGCCACGGGTGGCGCCACCAACACGGGGGTCGTCGACGACCTGGCGGGCGCCGCGGACGTGGCGGCGGAGTTGGGCGCGTGGTTGCACGTCGACGCGGCGTACGGCGGCGCGGCGATGGCGTCGTCCGTGGGGCGGCCGTTGTTCGCCGGCATCGAGCGGGCGAACTCGTTCGTGGTCGACCCGCACAAGTGGCTGTTCTCCCCGTTCGACTGCGCGGCGGTGCTCTACCGCGAGCCACGGTTGGCGGGCGCGGCGCTCACCCAGCACGCCGAGTACCTCGAGACGCTGGACGCCACGGGCGAGTGGAACCCGAGCGACTTCGCCATCCACATGACCCGCCGCGTGCGCGGCCTGCCGCTGTGGTTCAGCGTGGCCGCGCACGGCACGCGGGCGTACGACGAGGCGGTCACCCGGGGCCTGGAACTCGCACGGGCCGCGGCACGGGCCATCGACGCCGCTCCCCATCTGGAGTTGCTGATGGAGCCCGAGTTGAGTGTCGTGCTGTTCCGCCGCCTCGGCTGGGCAGCGCCGCAGTACCAGCAGTGGAGCGACGCCGCACTCGCCGATGGCACCGCCTTCGTGGTGCCCACGGTCCACGACGGCGAGACCGTCTTCCGGTTCTGCTTCGTCAACCCGACCACGACCGAGGCGGACATCGAAGACATCCTCTCCGCCATGGCCTGACCTCCGGCCAGACTTGTCGCACGCTGACCACCAAAGTTCCAGGCAGCGGTGCGACAAGACCAGGCTTGCTCAGGTCAAGGTTCCATTCGGGTCACGGTGGTGACGCGATCGATGGCCTTGTCGAACGAGGCAATCGTGCCGACGCCGGCGGTCTCCGCACATGCCACGAGGTACGCCTCGGCGAAGTCCAGCCGATCGACGTCGTAGACCTCGATGGCGCGAAGCAGTAGCGCAGGGTCGACGGTGATCATCGAGCGCATGGCGATGAGCGACCGCATCGCGGTGGCGACCTGGTCGCGAGGGGCCTTGACCGGCGAGCAGTTCGGCAGTTCTGGCGCGATCACCTCAGTCCGGTGATTGAACGAGCGCACCGAACCGAAACTCCGAGGAGGCCACGAACTACCGCTCGACTCACCCGTGGCGTGAAGGGCCGAGCGTACCGCGACGCCAGAACGGCAGGTATGCGCTCCTCGCCCGTTTTCCGAGTTTGCTTGAGGGGCGAGGCATTAGCGTCCCAGTCGTGAGCGCGATCCCTGCCAGCGAGTTGATCTCGTTGGCATCGTGGCCAGATCTCCTCGCGACATATCGGTGGCAGTTCCGAATGGGCTGGTCTCTTGCCACTGACTGCTACTTGGCGGATCTCACGGATGAGATCTGCCATTGGATGCCACACACCTCCGCCGCGGCTGTGCGGCGGCGTGGAGATGCAACGTGGGAGGCGGACTGGAGCGAGCCATTACCTGGTGAGCCATGGCACTCGACCGTTGGCTGGCTGACCTGGCATCTGCAGTGGTGGCTGACCTCGGCTCTGGCGGAAGCTCGACGGGAGCAGCTACCTGAACGGACGAGCATTCATTGGCCGGG
Organism: Actinomycetota bacterium; assembly: GCA_052034175.1. Taxonomy (GTDB): domain Bacteria; phylum Actinomycetota; class Acidimicrobiia; order Acidimicrobiales; family Ilumatobacteraceae; genus UBA668. The sequence continues at coordinate 318 of JBPOIX010000079.1, read as the reverse complement.
CACCGCCGACGGGATTCGGGTCGAGCTCGAACGACTTGCTGTCGCCTGGCGGACAATGCTCGATGAAGCCGCCGATGCTGATCCCAACCGGCCCACGGTGTTCCCCTGGCCATACCCGCGACCCCTTCATCGGCTCGTTGGTTGGGCGAACATCGAACTCATGAAGAACGTCGCTGAGATCGGCATTCTGTTCAACCTTGCGCAACGTGATCTCCCCGACACACGCATGCCAACCACGTAAGCCCGACGATCGACTCAGCACCCTAACGGCAGCCATGCGCCGCGGTCTGCATAGCGCGATACTCGGTGCGTCGGAAG
>JBPOIX010000428.1:0-11927 GCA_052034175.1 Actinomycetota bacterium | reverse complement strand
AGCAAGCTCAGCCAGCTGCCGAAGTTCCGCTTCAACGGTCTCAGCTACGGCTTGGTCATCGCCATCATGAGCGTCGGCCTGTCACTGATCTACGGCACCACCGGCCTCTCGAACTTCGCCCACGGCGAGACCGTTACCATCGGCGCGGTGGTCACCGGCCTTGTGGCCTCAGCGAGCTGGTTCTCCCTGTCGGACGCCACGGGAGGCTGGGGCGGCTTCGCCCAGATCGCCGCAGCGTCGGTGCTCGGCATCATCGCCGCCATCCTGTTCTCCGGCCTGCTGGAGGTGGCGATTTGGAAACCGATGCGCCGGCGCGGCATCGGCCTCACCTCGATGATGATCGTCTCGATCGGCATCGCCATGCTGGTCCGCTTCGTCATCCAGATGTACTACGGGTCGCAGCCCAAGTCGTACGCCCAGTTCGGCTCGCAGCAGAACCTCAACTTCGGCCCGATCGGCGTGACGGCCCGCGACCTGCTCACGGGCATCATTGCCCTGATCGCACTGTTCTGGATGGCCTGGCTCCTGATGCGCACCCGCACCGGCAAGGCCATTCGCGCCGTCTCCGACAACCCGGACCTCGCCTCGACCACCGGTATCAACACCGACGGCATCATCCTCAAGGTGTGGCTCATCGGTGGAGCGCTGGCCGGGCTCGGCGGCGTCATCTTCGGCCTCGACGAGCAGGTCTCGTGGAACATGGGCACGAAGATCCTGCTGCTGATGTTCGCCGCAATCACCCTTGGCGGCCTCGGCCGGCCCTTCGGCGCCCTCGTCGGCTCCCTGGCGGTCGGCGTGTTCGTCCAGCTGTGGGCGTGGGGCTTCTCCAACTACACCGACCTCAAGAACATGGGGGCTTTGCTGGCGATGATTCTCGTGCTGCTCTTCCGCCCGCAAGGCATTCTTGGCCAGAAGGAGCGAGTCGGATGAGCCAGACCATCTCCAATGCCCTCTACGGAGCCATCGGCATCCAGGCCATCGCCTACTGCCTGGCGGCCATCGGGCTCAACGTGCACTTCGGCTACACCGGCCTGCTGAACTTCGGCCAGGCCGGCTTCGCCCTCGTCGGCGCCTACGCCATCGCGATGCCGACGTTCAACCCGGCCTGGGGCTGGAACATCTGGGTGTCGATCCTGGTGGTGGTGGCCGCCTCGGCGCTGTTTGCGTTGCTGCTGGGCATTCCCACACTGCGGTTGCGCAGCGACTACCTGGCCATTGTCACGATTGCTGCCGCGGAGATCCTGCGGCTCGTTGTGTCCACGCCGAAATTTGTCAACGTCACCGGTGCCACCGACGGCATCAACTCCTTCACGGACGACATCCAGAACTCGATCCCCGGGTTCATCCGCGGCGAGTCGTTCTCCCTCTGGGAAGTCGAGGTCTCGGACTACTACATCTGGACGATCCTCCTCGGCTGGTTCTTGATCGCCCTGTTCTCCGTGCTGGTGTGGGCGCTGATGCGCAGCCCCTGGGGCCGCGTGCTGCGTTCCATCCGTGAGGACGAGGACGCCGCACGAAGCCTGGGCAAGAACGTCTTCGCGTACAAGATGACCAGCCTCGTGCTTGGCGGCGTGATCGGCGGGTTCGGCGGGGCGATGCTGGCCATCGGCCAGCGCAATGTGGCACCAAGCAGCTACCAGACCCAGTTCACCTTCCTCACCTACGCCATCGTCGTCCTCGGCGGCATCGGCAAGGTGAAGGGCCCGATCATCGGGGCGATGATCTTCTGGTTCATCATCAGCTTCAGCGACAGCCTGCTGGCCGACTGGACCGACGGCAAGGGCTTCAACCTGCCGACCTGGGTGATGGATAGTTCCAACTACCCGTTCTTCCGCTGGATTCTGGTGGGCGGCGGGTTGGCGTTGCTGGTGATCTTCCGCCCGCAGGGGATCTTCGGAGATCGAAAGGAGCAGTCGTTCGATGTCCGATGACAGCGTGAACCCCTTCGCCGGCCTGGAGCCGGTCCCCGGGGTCGCCAAGCCCGACCCGATCCTGGTGGCGGACTCCGTCACCCGCCGCTTCGGTGGCCTCGTGGCCGTGGACGTGGACCACCTCGAGGTGCAGCGCAACACGATCACTGCACTCATCGGCCCCAACGGCGCCGGCAAGACGACCTTCGTCAACCTGCTCACCACCTGCGACACCGCCGCCACGGGCACCTGGTCGTTCAACAGGCGGCCGATGCAGAGAGTGCGGCCTCACCAGGCGGCCCGCCTCGGCATGGTGCGCACGTTCCAGCTCACCAAGAGCCTCAGCCGCATGTCCGTGCTGGAGAACATGCGCCTCGGCGCCACCGCCCAGAAGGGCGAGAACCTGCTGACGGCCCCCTTCAGGTTCCTCTGGAAGGACCAGGAGGCCGAGATCACCGCACGTGCGGATGCCCTCCTCGAGCGGTTCAAGATGGACCACATGCGCGAGGAGTTCGCCGGTTCGCTCTCCGGTGGCCAGCGCAAGCTGCTGGAGATGGCCCGGGCTTTGATGGTGGAGCCGGAAATGGTGATGCTCGACGAGCCGATGGCCGGCGTCAACCCGGCGCTGAAGCAGAGCCTCCTGGACCATGTGAAGGGCCTGAAGGCTGAAGGGCGCACCGTGCTGTTCGTGGAACACGACATGGACATGGTCCACGAGATCAGCGATTGGGTGATCGTGATGGCGGAAGGGCGGATCATCGCCGAGGGAACCCCCGAGTTCATCGGCGGGAACCAGGCCGTGATCGACGCCTACCTCGGGGCCCACCAGAACACCGACATCGGAGCCATGTGATGAGCGAGACCGGTACACCCCCCGTCGCCGACGTCATTTCTGTGCGCGGGTTGGTCGGGGGCTACACCGCCGACGTCAACATCCTCAACGGGTGCGACCTCACGGTCGCCGACGGCGAGTTCGTCGGCATCATTGGCCCCAACGGCGCCGGCAAGTCGACGCTGCTGAAGGCCATCCTCGGGATGCTCAAGATCCGCGACGGTTCCGTGCATCTGCGCGGCGAGGAGATCACGGGCACCAAGGCACACGCACTTGTCGGCCGCGGCGTGGGCTTCGTGCCCCAGACGCGCAATGTGTTCCCCAGCCTGACGGTGCGCGAGAACCTCGAGATGGGCTGCTACCTCAAGCCGTCGCTGTTCGCCGAACGCTTCGAAGTGGTGGTGCAGATGTTCCCGAAGCTGGGCGCTCGTGCATCGCAGTCCGCTGGGGCGCTGTCAGGCGGTGAACGGCAGATGGTGGCCATGGGCCGAGCGTTGATGCTCAATCCGTCGGTGCTCCTGCTCGACGAACCATCGGCAGGTCTCTCCCCGATGCTGCAGGACGAGGTGTTCATCAACTGCCGGGCGATCAACAAGTCTGGTGTGGCCATCCTGATGGTCGAGCAGAACGCCCGTCGCTGCCTGCAGGTGGTCGACCGTGGCTATGTGCTGGACCAGGGCCGCAACGCCTACACGGGCACCGGGCGTGAGTTGCTGGCCGACCCCAACGTGATCGGCCTTTACCTGGGCACCCTCGCCCGCGCCACCGGCGGCTGACCGGCAGGCGCTCGCCCCACGCTGGCGGCGAATGCCCGGTCATCGCGTCGTTACTCCGCCAGCGTCAGGCTGGCGCGGCTCAACCCCGGCACGCCCAGCGGACGAAGTCGTTCGGACCCGGACGCGACGAGGCCCCGGGTTGCCCCGGGGCCTCGCATTCAACTCACTTGATGACGTCGGGTGACGTCAGCGGGAATCAGCTTCCGGCGTCGTAGCTCTCGCCGAGACCGTTACCGATGTTGCCGTCGCAGCCATAGACCATGACGTCCTTCGGGCCGATGCCGTTCTCCACCATCGTGCGCAGGATCTTCGAGGACTCCTCGAAGCCGATCACCGCAACGGCGTCGGGGCTGGCGGCAACCATGTCCGCAACCTCGGCGTCGAACGTGCCAGCGTCGGGCTCGTAGATCTTCACGACCGACACGGTGATGCCGGCATCTTCGAGGGTCTTGCGCACCACTTCGGCCAGGCCGGTGCCATAGGCGTCGTTACGGGCGATGATCGTCACGTTGGTGGCGCCATCATCCGCAATGAGCTTGGCGATGGCCGCGCCCTGGAGCAGGTCCGGCGGGGCGACACGGAAGTACAGGCCCTTGTCGGCGTACGACGTGAGCTTGTCCGAGGTGTTCGCCGGGCTGAACTGCACCACACCGGCGCCGGCGATCTTGTCGATCACCGACAGCGAGATGCCCGAGGCAGCGGCGCCGACAACGGCGTCCACGTTCTCGGCCAGCAGGCGGTCCGTCGTGGCGTTGGCGAACTCGGGGGTGTCGCCGGAGTCGCCCTCGACGAGGACGACCGGCTTGCCGAGCACGCCACCGGCGTCGTTGATCTCGTTGATGGCGAGCTGCACACCAGCGATTTCGGGCGGCCCGAGGAAGGCGAGCGAACCGGTGACGGGCAGCAGGGTGCCGATCTTCAGTTCGCCGTCACCAGCGCGGGTGCCCTCGACGGCCACCGGAGCAGCGTCGGCGTCGGCGGCAGCAGCCGCCGGCAGGTAGTCGGTCTGCTCGTCGTCGATACGGGTGTCCGCGCCCCTGGTGAGCACGCCGTAGCTGGCCTCGAGCGGGTCGCCCACGCCGTTCAGCGTGATGGGGCCGCTCATGCCGTCGTAGTCCGGATCGCCACCGGCGTCGATGATGGCCATGCAGGACGCGAAGTCCGTGCACTTCTCACCGTCGCGGGTGATCCCCTGGATCTCGCTGGCGTACTCGATGCCATCGGTCTCCGCCTTGGCCGCGGCCAGGGCGATGATCAGGGTGAGGTCGTAGCCCTCGGCGGCATAGTTGAAGTCGACGAGTTCGGCGTCGACGGCCAGCAGGCGCTCCTTGAACTCGTCGCCCAGCGGGGTGAGCGGCGTGGTGCCCTTGAAGCCCTCGAGGTCGCCACCTTCGGCCGGAGCATCGGTCTCGACCGGAGCGTCGGTCTCGTCCGGAGCCTCGGTCGGAGCCGTGGTGGGCTCCGAAGCCTTTTCATCGTCGCCACAGGCGGCCGCGAAGAGCGACAGGCCTACGAGCAGCGCGCCTGCCCGGCGCACACGGGTTTTCTGCATGGGTTTCTCCCCCTAGGAGCCAGGGCTGCAGCGCAGCCCAGGTTGTTTGCGAGGCGCGTAGCTTACGCAGGCGATTCACGCGCTCACAAGCACCCGGCACGTTTCCTTGATGACCGCAGGACTACGTTTCGGTGCATGACCGACGCCAGCAGCCCCACCGCCGACGAAGTGCTCTACGAAGTGGCCGACCACATCGCCACGATCACGCTCAATGCGCCCGGCCGGATGAACACGATTTCGGGCCAGATGCTCGACCAGTTGACCGAGCGTCTGCTGCAGGCCGACCGCGACCGCGAGGTGCGTTGCATCGTGCTCACCGGTGCCGGGCGGGCCTTCTGCGCCGGCCTGGACATGGCGGCGCAGATGAATGCCGCACCCGGCGCACTGGGCAACATGGGCGGTGGCAGCGAGGGCATCCCCGGGGAGCTCGACGTGCGCTTCACGCCCCCGACCGTGCTCCACAACCTCGACACCCCGACCATCTGTGCCCTCAACGGTGGCGCCGCAGGCTACGGCCTGGACATTGCGCTCGGCTGCGACATCCGCGTGGCCGCGGACTCCGCCAAGCTCAACCCGGGTTTCGCCAAGCGCGGCATCCTGCCCGAGAGCGGCGGCACCTGGCTGCTGCCGCGCCTTGTTGGCTACGCCAAGGCGGCCGAGATCGCATTCACCGGACGCATCCTGTCCGCCCAGGAATCCCTGGAACTCGGGCTGGTGAACCATGTCGTGCGTGGTGAGCTGTTCCACGATGCGGTGCGCGATCTGGCCGGCGAGATCGCGGCAAATGCTCCGCTGGCCGTGCGGGCGATCAAGCGCATGATGCGCGCCGCCGAGACGGAGACGTTCGACCAGAACGTGCACCACGTCTTCCTCCAGTTGTTGCCCCTGATGCGCACACAGGATTTCCGCGAAGGTGTGGCCGCATACATGGAGAAGCGCACGCCGAAGTTCAGCGGCAAGTGACCCCCGACGAGGTGGCCCCCAGATCGGCGCCCTCGGGCACCACGGAGGTGGGGCTGCTCGACGGCTTGGCTACGACTCGCAGCATCCGCCGTTACCTGCCGGAAGCGCTTCCGGAGGCCGACCTGGCCGCGATGTTGTGGCACGCGACCCGAGCCCCCAGTGGTAGCAACCGTCAGCCGGTGCGCTACCTCGTTCTGCGCGACGACGGGGGAGTGGCGCAGGAGGCACGGGTGCTGATCGGTGGCGCGGCGCGGCAGGTCTGGGCCACGAAGATGGAACGAGACGGCTACCGCCAGGGAAGCGGCAGCGAGCCCGGGTCTCCCAAAGCCCGCACCGCGGCGACGATGCAGCAGTACGTGGACGGGTTCGAGCACATCCCGGTCGTGGTCCTGGTGTGCATGGTGCGCTACCGCGACCCGTCGCCCTACGAGGGCGGTTCGGTGTACCCGGCGGTGCAGAACCTGCTGTTGGCGGCCCGCGGCCTCGGTTACGGGGGAGCGGTGAACATGTTCCACTCGTTCGTCGAAGCGCCCCTGCGGGAGCTCCTGGCCATTCCGGACGGCGTGGCGCTGTCGGCGTGTGTCACGTTGGGGAGGCCTGCCGGCCATCACGGCCCGGTGCGGCGGCGCCCCCTGGCCGACGTCGTCTACGACGGTGAATGGGGCCGTGCCGCCGACTGGGCGGCCGACCCGGACGGCACGCGGCACACGGCCTGGCGGCAGCACACCGATGCGCCCGCAGCCGGGCAGGGCTAGGTTCGAGCCCCATGAACGATGCGGTGTTGCAGGTGAGCTGGACGGACGATCAGGTGATCATTGCCGCGTCGGGCGGCGGCGAACGGCTGGCGCTCGGCGATGTTCCCGGCTCCCTTGCCGAGGCGTGCGAGGCCTGGGCGGCCGGGGTCGGCGCGGTGGAGATCACCGCACCTGCCGGTTTGGTGGCGTTGGGTGCGGACGGGGCCGTGCTGCGGTACGTCGCCGGGCAGCAGCCGGACACTTCGCCCGATGCCGGCTGGTTGACCGGTCGGCTGCCGGGCGGCGCGGCGGACTGGGTGGCCGCAGTCGGTTCGGCCCCGGCCGCCAGCTGGATGCTGGCGAAGCTCTCCTGGTTGCATCGCAGCGACGACGCGGCATGGGCCGCCATGCGCTCCGCGCTCACACCGCAGGCCTGGCTGACGCAGCAGCTGACGGGTGTGGCCACCACCTCGGCTGCCGATGCGATCTCGACCGGCGCATGGGCCGTCGACGAAGGCTGGCGCTTCGATCTGCTCGCCATCGTCGACTCGCAGCGGGAATGGTCGGAATTCCTGCCGCAGGTGGTGCCCGACGGCACGCCGCTCGGAGAATGGCGCGGACTGGCCGTGCGAGCAGGCCGTTGACAGCCGCCCGGTGAGCACCGACCCGTACCTCCTGCTCGGTGTCGGCCCGGACGCCGACGAAGCCGGTCTGGCGGTGGCCCGCCGTCGCCGCGCCTGGGAGGTCCACCCCGACCGTGGCGGCAGCGTGGCGGAGATGCAGGCGGTCAACGCGGCCTACGAGCAGGCCGTGGAACTGTTGCGCCAGCGTGCAGAGGAACCTCCCGTCGCCCCACCGCAGCCTGCCGCGCCGGACCCCCAACCCGGCAGTCGCCCGCGCCGGCGGATGGCCCCCCACCACCGGACGCTGCGCGACGACGCCTCCTTCACGATCGACGCGCTGCCGGCGGAGGCCTTCGAGGCGCTCGTCGTGGTGGCGAGCTGGGTCGGCGAGGTGCTGGTGGACGACCCGCCCTACGTGCTGGAGGCCTTCCTCACCGAACCCGAGCCGTGTTGGTGCCGGCTCGACCTCGTCCCCGACGCCGGGGGCAGCACCGTCAGCCTCACGGTGGCAGGGGTGGAAGGCCCGACGCCTGATGTCGACGATGTGCGCGATGTGTGGGTGACGAACCTCAACCGGCTGGGCTCCTGAGCCGCTGGGCGGTCCGCTCCTCGCAGCTCAGTGTGCCGCTGCCGCCTTGGCGAGCCGATCCCGCACGGCGTGCCCCAGGCCGGTTCGTGGGGGGAGGACGGCGACCACGACGGCCACGCCGACCTCGTCCGCGTGGCGGAGGTCGGCGTACAACAGCCGGGCATAGGCCACGAGGTCGTCGGTGCGGTCGAGGAGCGCCGCACCGGGATGGGCGGCCACCAACTCGGCGGCGGTGCCCCGATCCTCGGCCAGCAACACGCGTGCCGCCGGCGCATAGTGGGACGGCATCATCCCGGCCGCCCGGCTGGGCCCGGCGGCCGCACCCACGGCGCCACCGAGAATTGCCTCGACCTGTTCGGTGGGGATACCGCCCGGGCGCAGCACTTGGGGCGGGACTACGGTGCAGTCGACGATCGTGCTCTCCACGCCGACGGGGCAGGCGCCGCCGTCGAGGATGTAGTCGACGTCCGGGCCGAGGTCCGCGGCCACGTGAGCCGCGGTGGTGGGGCTGACCTTGCCGAAGCGGTTCGCCGACGGCGCGGCGACACCCCCGCCGAAACGCTGGAGCAGGTCGGTGGTCAGCGGGTGCGCCGGTACCCGGAGGCCGACGCTCGGACGGCCGCCGGTGACGACCTCCAGCACGTGCGCGGCGCGAGGTACCAGGAGGGTCAGCGGCCCGGGCCAGCACGCATCGGCCAGCGCCGCGGCAGCGGGCGGCACCTCCCGCGCCCACTCGGCGAGCTGTTCGGGCGCGGCCAGGTGCACGATCAGCGGATGGTCCGCCGGGCGGCCCTTGGCGGCGAAGATCCGGCGCACGGCCTCCGGGTTCGCAGCATCCGCGGCCAACCCGTAGACGGTCTCGGTGGGAATGGCCACCAGGCCGCCTGAACGCAGCACCGCCAGCGCGGTCTCGACGGAGGAGCCGATGGCCGGGGTGCGTGCGGTCATGCCGGGAAGGCGCCGATGAAGTCGAGCGCGGCGTCGATGAAGCCGAATGCCTCCGGCGTGGCGAAGTGGTCCACGTTGCGCAGGACCTTCAAGGTCGCGTTCGGAAGAGCGGCGGCCAAGGGGTCGCCCGGGCCGGCAAAGTCCTTGTCGCCGATGACGACCAGGGTGGGGCAGGTGACGGCCGCCAGCGCTGCAGGGGCGAGCGGTGCCCGGGAGGGGCGGGACATGATGGCGGCCAGGGCGACCGGGTCGTTGCCCGGCTGGTTGGCGTACTGGGCGAACAACTGGGCGTGAGTGTCGTCCGCGTCGGCCGACCCGTTCACGGCGGCCACGATGCGTGCCGCGGCATCCGGGTCCGGCTCGAACAGGTTGCGGCCGACGCCGGCCACCACGAGGTGGCGGAACCGGCCAGGGTGCTGCATGGCCAGCCGCAGCAGGGTGATGGCGCCGAGCGAGAAGCCGATGGCGTCCACCGGCTCGTCGGCGGGCATGGCCTCCAGCACCCGCGCGCCGAGGTCGTCGTACGCCTCCGGCTCATGCGGTTTGGGGGCGGTGCCGTGGCCGAGCAGATCGACGCCGATCACGTCGCGCCCCGCATCGCGCAGCAGCTCCGTGAACCCGCTGCGTTGCCAGGTGGCGGCGAACGAACCACCCCAGCCGTGAACCAGAACCACCGAAGGCGTCATGGCGCCACGGTAGCCTTGGGCGGCCCGTTTCCCCGGACCCGCCCTCGGCCAGCAAAGGCAGCACCCACGATGCGATTCCTCGGCAGCACGCCGCCGTACGACCTGACCTACAGCGACGTGTTCATGGTCCCGTCGTTGTCGGCGGTGCCCTCGCGCTTCGACGTCGACCTGTCCACCCCGGACCGGTTGGGCACCACCATCCCGGTCGTCGTGGCGAACATGACGGCGGTCGCCGGGCGACGGATGGCAGAGACCGTCGCTCGCCGCGGTGGCATCACCGTGTTGCCCCAGGACATCCCGCTGGACATCACCGAAACCGTCATCCAGTTCGTCAAGACCCGCCACCTCGTGTACGAAACCCCGATCACCCTTGGCGCGTCGCACACGGTCGGGGATGCGCTCGGGCTGATCCACAAGCGTTCCCACGGCGCCGTGGTGATCATCGACGATGGCGGCCGGCCCGAGGGCATCTTCACCGAGCACGACGCTGCGGGCTTCGACCGCTTCACCCAGCTCCGCAATGTGATGAGCCGTGAACTCGTGGTGTTGGAGGATGGCTCGAGCGCCGAGGAGGTGTTCGAGCGGCTGCACGACAAGCGCCTCAGCGTTGCCCCGGTGGTGGACGACGAGGGCCGGTTGATCGGCTGCGCCACGCGCAAGGGTGCGTTGCGCAGCACGATGTACAAGCCGGCGGTGGACCGCAACGGACGGCTGCTGGTGGCTGCGGCGGTCGGCATCAACGGCGACCCTGCCGCGAAGGCCAGGGCGCTGTTGTCCTTCGGCGCTGACGTGCTGGTGATCGACACCGCGCACGGGCACCAGACCAAGACGTTGCGGGCCATCGAGGCCGTGCGTTCCGTCTCCGCGGATGTGCCGATCGTGGCCGGCAACGTGGTCACGGTGGATGGCACCCGCGACCTCATCAACGCCGGTGCGGACGTGGTGAAGGTCGGCGTAGGGCCCGGCGCGATGTGCACCACGAGGATGATGACCGGCGTCGGCCGGCCGCAGTTCAGCGCGGTGCTCGACTGCGCCGCCGAAGCCAAGCGGCTGGGCAAGGAGATCTGGGCGGATGGGGGTGTACGGCACCCCCGGGACGTGGCCCTGGCGCTGGCCGCCGGCGCGGCGAACGTGATGTTCGGCTCGTGGCTGGCCGGCACGTACGAGAGCGCTGCAGACACGCTGCGCGACCCGGACGGCCGCCTGTACAAGGAGAGCTTCGGCATGGCCAGCAACCGTGCAGTGAAGAACCGCAGCCGCAGCGAGACACCGTTCGAACGGGCCCGCAAGGAGCTGTTCGAGGAGGGCATCAGCACCTCGCGGATGTACCTCCACCACGAGCGGCCGGGGGTGGAGGACATCATCGACGACATCGTCGCCGGGGTCCGCTCGGCGTGCACCTACGCCGGGGCGGACAGCATTCCCGCGTTCCACGAGCGCGCAGTGGTCGGCGTGCAGAGCGCCGCCGGCTACAGCGAGGGCCTGCCGCAGGGAACGAGCTGGTAGTGCGGGTCATCGCCATCGACGGCCCGGCGGGGGCCGGCAAGAGCACCATCGCCAGGGCGCTGGCAGCCCGCCTCGGCCTGGAGTACCTGGACACCGGTGCCATGTACCGGGCCATCACGTGGGCGGCCATGCGCCGGGGGCTGGACCTGCAGGATCACCTCGCGATCGCCGAACTCGCCCGCGATGTCGACCTCGAGGTGGGGGAGCACGGTGTCATGGTGGACGGGCTGGAAGCCACCGCCGCGATTCGCACGCCGGAGGTCACGGGGGCAGTCAGCGCGGTCGCAGCCAATAGCGGGGTCCGTTCCGAGATGCGTGCTCGCCAGCAGGCCTGGGCGCTCATCCGCGGGGGAGGGGTCATCGAAGGCCGGGACATCGGCTCGGTCGTGTTCCCCGACGCCGAACTGAAGCTGTACCTCACGGCATCGCCCCGCACTCGGGCCGAGCGCCGAGTGGCGGAAGCCGGCGGCGACGTGGACGAGATCGAGCGGGCCATCGCCACGCGCGACGAATACGACAGCACACGTGCCGACAGCCCCCTCACCGATGCCCACGGCCCGGTGGTGGTGGACACCACCGGCATCGGCGTCGACGAAGTGCTCGACCACATCCTTCGCCTTCTGGAGCAGCCGTCATGACCAAGATCCGTACCAAGATGGCCGGCCGATCGTTCGGCGACATGGTCGTCTACTACACGATCCGCAACATCGTCACCGCGTTCTGTGTGGTGTGGTGCCGGATGCGCGTTGAGGGGAAGGAGAACATCCCCAAGGAGGGGATCTTCATCCTCGCTCCCACGCACCGCAGC
>JBPOIX010000013.1:0-14711 GCA_052034175.1 Actinomycetota bacterium | reverse complement strand
CCTGCCGGATCCAGCAGAACAGCCCCGGAAGCCTGCGCAACCTGCGCAAACGGCAGCGGCTCGGCCAGCGTCGGAAGCCACGTGCGCCGGCTTTGCGAGGCGGCCTCGCGCACGATCCGGCGCAGTCGCTCCAGCTGACGCTCACCGCGTTCAGTCTCCCAGCGCACCACACTGCGCGCGAATTGAACGAGTGCAATCTCGGTGGTCCCGATCTCGGTCAGCTTCTGCACCATCCAGTCCAACCGGTCGCCCTTCGGGATGGCAGAGGCGATCCGGCACGCCCTGGGCGGCCCCTCCTGCACCAGCTCACCCGCTGCGCGCAGCGACCTGTCGGCGACCACGAAGGGGGCCCATGCGCCGAGCCCGTTGGAGAGGGTGACGACCTCGCCGTCGCGAACCCGCAGCACACGGAACAGGTGGTGTGCATCCGCGTCCGTCAGCGGCGGATCGTCCGCGGCCGCAAGCGACTCGACGAAGAGGTGCGCCGCGCTGGAGCGCAGCACGGGGTTCACTGGAAGGCCGACTTGATGCGGGCGAACAGGCCGGTCTCGGCGTGCACCGCCTCGCCGCGGGAGTCCGCGTACTTCTTGAGCAACTCGGCCTCGAACTCGCTGACCTTGGTGGGAACCTGCACCTGGACGCGCACCCGCAGGTCGCCCCGTCCGCGCCCCTGCAACCGCGGCACGCCACGCTGGCGCAGCACGAACTCCTTGCCCGGCTGGGTGCCTGCGGGGACATGGATCTCCTCGTCGCCGTCGAGGGTGACCAGGGTGAACTTGGCGCCGAGCGTGGCTTGCGCCAGCCCCACGGGAAGATCCGTCACGAGGTCGTCGCCCTCACGGCGGAAGCGTTCGTGGGCGGCCACGCGAACGTGCACATACAGGTCGCCGTTACCGCCGCCGCGCTGCCCGGCCGCACCGCGCCCGGTGAGCCGCAGCGTCGAGCCGGTGTCCACGCCCGCGGGCACGTCCACCTGGTAGGTCTTCTCGGTGATCACCCGGCCCTCACCGTGGCACGCAGTACAGGGGGTGACGATGATCTGGCCGATGCCGTTGCAGCGTGTGCAGGCCGACGAGGTGACCATCTGCCCGAGCATGCTCTGCCGCACGCGCTGCACCTGGCCGCGCCCGTTGCAGTCGCTACAGGTGACCGGCTTGGTGCCTTCGCCGGCGCCGCTGCCGCCACACTCCTCACACTTCAGCGCGGTGCGCACGCTGACCGGCACGGTGGCTCCGAACACCGCCTGCTCGAAGGCGATGTCGGCCACCACTTCGAGATCCTGACCTCGCGGCGGGCCGGACGGGCCGCGGCCTCCACCGAAGGGGCTGCCCTGGCCACCGAAGAAGGCGTCGAACAGGTCGCCCAGCCCTCCCCCACCGAACATGTCGCCCGGGCCTGCGCCGCTGTTGCCGCCGACGCCCCGCTCGCCGAAGCGGTCGTAGCGGGCCCTCTGCTCGGGGTCGCTGAGCACCTCGTAGGCGCGCGCCACCTGCTTGAACTTGTCCTCCGCCGCGGCGTCGCCAGGGTTGGCGTCCGGATGCAGCTCGCGGGCCAGCCGGCGGTACGCCTTCTTCAACTCGTCGGCGCTGGCGGTGCGCGGTACACCCAGCAGTTCGTAGTAGTCAGCCATTACTGCCTCCGTCGCCCAGACGGCGCCCGAGTCGATCGCTCACGACCTCCACGGTCGCCAGCGCCTGCGGATAATCCATTCGTGTCGGGCCGAGCACGCCGACCGTGCCAACTTGCTCGCCGTCCACCACCACCGGTTTGACGATCACCGAGCATGCGGCCAGCGGCTCCACACCGTGTTCCACACCGATGGCCACCGACAGGCCCCGGCTGAGCACGTCGCGCACCAGCGACACCATCACGTACTGCTGCTCCAGCGTGTGCAGCACCGAGCGCACGGTGTCCACCGCGTCGAAGGCGCTGGCCATGGCAGCCGCCCCACCGACGAACACCGGCTCATCCGTTCCGAGGTGATCGAGCGCACCCAGCGCCGCACGGCAGACGAGGTCCAGGTCGGCGTCGCCAGAAGAGGGCAGCTGCGCAGCAGCGTCCAGCGGGCGGCCGGCAAGGTGGCGCTGGAGATGGCTGGACACTGCGGAGAGCCGCAGGTCCGAGACCTCGTCGACCAGTTCGAACTGCTCGCTCTCCACCGTGCCGTTGGCCAGCACGACCACGACCATGGCATGGCGGCCGGCCAAGGAGACCACCTGCACGGACCTCACTGCGGCTGTCTCCACGCGCGGCCCCACGACCACCGCGGCGTGGTGAGTGACTTGGGCCAGCAGGTTGGTGGTCTGGTGCAGCAGCTCCTCCAACCGGCCGTGGGTGGTGGCGAAGAAGTCGCCGACACGCTGGTGGGCACCGGCTTCGAGCGGCCCCGGTGCCGCCATGTGGTCGACGAAGAAGCGATACCCCTTGTCCGTGGGAATGCGCCCGGCGGACGTGTGCGGCTGGGCGAGGTAGCCCTCTTGTTCCAGCACGGCCATCTCGTTGCGCACCGTGGCGGAGCTGACCTTCACCCCGGGAGCATCGGCCACGTGGGTGGAACCGACGGGCTGGGCGGTGGTGATGTACTCCTGCACCACCGCGCGCAGGATGGCCGTTTTGCGGTCGTCGAGCATCGGGCCCTCCCCTCGGTCGGTCGGTCGTCGGTCGGTTGGCAGTCCAGGTTACCGACTGCCAGCGGTCGCGTGCCGATACCGCCGCAGCGCTTCCTCGCGCTCGACGGCATGGTCCACCATCGGGGCCGGGTACTCGTCGGGGCGCCGCAGACCAGGGGCGTGCACCGCCGAACCGGCCAGCCCGGCGAGCTCGGGTAGCCAACGGCGGACGTAGTCTCCGTCCGGGTCGAACTTGAGACCCTGGGTGGTGGGGTTGAAGACCCGGAAGTACGGGGCGGCATCGGTGCCCGTGCCGGCGGCCCACTGCCAGCCGTGGTTGTTCGAGGCCAGGTCGCCGTCGATGAGGTGGGCCATGAAGTGACGCGCCCCCCACTGCCAGGGCAGGTGCAGGTCCTTCACGAGGAAGCTGGCCACCACCATCCGCACCCGGTTGTGCATCCACCCGGTGGCCAGCAGCTGTCGCATGCCGGCGTCGACGAACGGAAAGCCGGTCCGCCCGGCACCCCACCGGGCGAAGCGCTCCCGCGCCGCGGCGTCGGTGTCCAACGGCATCGCATCGAGCCCACGGTTGAGGTTGTTCCATGCCGTCCGCGGTTGATGGAACAGGACATCGGCGTAGAACTCGCGCCACGCCAGTTCACTGGCAAAGACATCCTCCCCGCGCCCGGGGGCCAGGTCGGCCAGCAGCTGACGCGGGTGCAGCACACCCCACCGCAGGGCTGCGCTCAAGTGGGAGGTGCCATCCACCGCCGCCAGGTCGCGGCGGTCGGCGTACTGGCCGACTCCCCCCAGCACCTGCTGCCAGCGCGCATGCGCGCCGTCCTCCCCCGCCGTCGCCATCTCGAAGGGCACTGCAACGGCCGGCGGCGGGCCGTCGCAGTGCACTGCCGGTGCACCGTGCCAGCGCACGGTCGGCAGGTCCAGGGGCGCCTGCCAGCCACGAGCGCGCCACACGCGGGAGAACGGGGGGAACACCGCGTACGGAGTGCCATTGCCCTTCAGCACCGACCCCGGCGCCACGGCGTAGGGCGTGCCGACGCCGACCAGCCGCCGCCCCGCCGCCTGCAGTGCCGCCATCACTTCGGCATCGCGGGCACGGCCATACGGGGCGTAGTCGCGGCTGACGTACACCTCCGCGGCACCGACCTCGCCGGCCAGCTGTGGCACCACCTGGCTCGGCAGGCCGTGGCGATACACCAGCGCGCCCTCCATCGAGTCGTCCAACGCCTGGAGCGCGGCATTCATGAAGGCACGTCGCGGCACGCCCGCGGTGGCGAACGCGGGGTCGACGACGAAGAGGGGCACCACAGGCCCGGCCGCTGCCGCGGCGTGCAACGCCGGAAGGTCCGCCAGGCGCAGGTCGCGCCGAAACCACATGACAACGGGTGCGGGCCGTGTCACGCGCCGCCCCCGGCCACCGCCGGGGCGCCACCGGCAACCCCATCCGGAGCCACGTTCGGAGCCCCGTCCGGGGCCACGTTCGCACGGGCCTCCGCGGCCCCGGCGGCCACGGCCCGGCGCCGGAGCAGGGAGCCGACCGTGCACGCCCCGAGGGCGACGGCGCTTCCGTACGCCAGGCTCCACTCGGCGGCGATGTGGTCGGCGATCAGCCCGGTGATGGGTGCGCCGATCGGGGTGCTGCCGAGGAAGGCGACCGCGCCGAGCGCCAACAGGCGCCCGCGCATGTCGGCCGGGCTGTCCTGCTGGACGATGGCGTTCTGGGACGAGATGAACGCCGCACCACCCATGCCCACCGGGATCGAGATCAGCAGCGCCCACCAGCGGTTCGGTGCCCAGGCCAGTGCGAACCCGCTGACGCCGAGAAGGAAGCCGTTGCCGAAGAACCAGCGAGTGGTGACCACACCCCGGCTGCCCGTGAGCAGCGACCCGATGACACTGCCGAAACCCGTGGCGGCGAGGAGCCAGCCGAAGCCGTTGGTCCACTCGAAGCGGTCGGCGGCCAGGCGCTGCAGCGACACGCTGTAGTTGAAGGCGAACGTGCCGACGAGCGTGAACACCACGAAGACGGTTCTCAGGCGGCGGTCCGTGGCGATGAACCGCAGCGCGTCGCGGACCGGCGTGCCGCCGCGTTTGGCCACCGGTGCGGGGTGCAGGCCGGCGCGGTCGATGGCCAGCAGCGAGCCAACGATCGCCAGGAACGACAACCCGTTCAACACGAACAGGGTCCCGGCGCCGAGCGGGTCTTTCAGCAGTGCCGCCAGGCCGGGCCCGACGATGCGCGAACCGGTCATCACCGCGGTGTTGAGGGAGATCGCGTTGGTGATGTCCGCCGGTTCCACCATCTCGATCACGAAGCCACGGCGTGCCGGGTTGTCGAAGGCGTTCACCACGCCGAGCAGGAGCGACATGCCGTACAGCAGGGGCAGGTTGACGAAGTCCGCCAACACCAGGCCGCCGAGCACCAGAGCCTGTACCGCCTGCAGCGTCTGGGTGAGCCGGGCCATACGCCGCTTGTCCCGGCGGTCCGCCACGGCACCCGCCCAGCTGCCGAGCAGCAGCATCGGGAGGAACTGGCAGAACAGGCTGATGCCGGTGTCGGTGGAACGGCCCGTGAGGTCGAAGACCACCATTGCCATCGCCGTCATCTGCATCCAGGTGCCGATGTTGCTGACCATCAGGCCGGAGAAGAACAGCCTGGCGTTGCGATGCCGCAGGGAGCGGAACATCGTCGGGGTACGCACCCGCCCTTTCTACCCTTCGTTGCGGCGACAATGATGGTCGTGCCCGCACCTGTCCCCCTCACTTCGGCCGACGTGGCCACCGCCCTGGCGGCCGCGGGCGTGGCGCGTGGGGAGCTCGTGGGGTTGGCAGTGGGCGGCACGGCGGCCGTGCTCGCCACGGCCGACGCCGAGTTCAGCGTGACGGTCGCCGATCTGGCGGCCACCCTCGCCGCAGCGGAGGCCGTGCTGCGCCCGCGGTGGGTGGTGTGGGACGAAGCCACCACGAGGGCACTGGTCGCCTCCGGCGCCCGCCTGGCCACGTGCTGGCATCTCGCCGCGGTGCACCGCCTGTTGGCCGGCGGCTGGCGGGCGGAACCGGCGCGGCTGTGGGCGTGGCTCCACGGGCTGGACCACCGGAGCGCCCCGTCCCTCGGCCAGATGAACCTGCTCGCCGAGCCACAGCGTGCCACCGGCGAGGGGCCGGTACAGGACGACGGTCATCTCGCCCCCGAGTGGGTGGCAGGGGGCTGGCGGGCGGACCCGAGGGCGACCGGTGAATGGGCCCGGCTCGGGCTGGCGGCCGCTCACCTCCAGCTGGACCGCGTCGAGGCCGGTGGCCAGCCTCGCCACCTGGCCACCGCGCACGCCGAGTCCACCGCCGAGTTGCTGTGCGCCGAGCTGGCTGCAGACGGTCTGCCGGTGGACCTGGCAGCCGCCCACACCGTGTTGCACGAGCTGATCGGCCCGCGCCCGGCGAACGAGGCCGAGGCGGCCGCGGAGCGGGCACGCCGCGACGAGCAGGTCCTGCGCCACTTCCCCGCCGGCCACGGCCTGGACCTGCGCAACCCGGCCAGTGTGCGCACCATGCTGCGGCGCGCCGGCATCGACGTGCCCGACACCCGGGCATGGCGGCTGAAGGCGATGCGCGACGAGCACCCGCTGGTGGACGACCTGCTCCGCTGGCGCAAGGCGGAGCGGGTGGTCACCACGTTCGGCTACGGCTGGCTGGACCAGTTCGTCGGGCCGGACGGGCGGTTGCGTGGCGAGTGGTCCGCCAGCGACGGCGCGGCAGGCCGGATGACGGCTGGCGCCGGGCTGCACAACCTGCCCGCCGAGCTGCGGCCGATGGTGTGCGCCGAGCCTGGCCACCTGTTCGTCCGGGCCGACCTCGGCCAGATCGAGCCGCGGGTGCTGGCTGCGGTCAGCGCCGACCCCGCGCTGCGCACCGCCACCGCGGAGGACGATCTGTACCTCCCCGTGGCCCGCCGCCTCGGCGTGGAACGACCCGTGGCGAAGGTGGCCGTGTTGGCGGCGATGTACGGCCAGACCAGCGGCACTGCGGGCCAGGCGTTGCGCGGGATGGAGCAGGCGTACCCGGTGGCGATGCGCTACCTGGCCGACGCGGCGAAGGCCGGCGAGGAGGGCCGCGAGGTCCGCACGTTCGGCGGCCGGCTCATCCGCATGTACGAGATCGACGAGGTGGCCGACTACCGCGCCGCGGCAGCTGCGCGCGGGCGGTACTCACGCAATGCGATGGTCCAGGGCGCGGCGGCAGAACTGTTCAAGATGTGGGCCGTCACGTTCCGCGCCCGCACCCGGGGCACGGCCACACGGATCGTGCTGTGCCTCCACGACGAACTGCTGATCCACGCGCCGGAGGCCGAGGCGCCCGCTGTGGTGGCGCTCTTGCAGGAGTGCCTCGCCGAGGCGGCCCATCGCTGGCACCCGACGAGTGGGGTGCGGTTCGTGGCGGACGTCAGCACCGTCCGGTCGTGGGCGGACGCCAAGGCCTGAGTGCGGTCGCCCGGCGCGCCGGGCGTTCGTTGCGGCCCGTCAGCTGGTGACGCCGAGCCGCGGACGCAGGTAGGCGCCGATGCGGGCCACCGCGTCGTCGGCCTCGGGAAGCATTCCCAGCGCGGCCTGGAACACGTGCTGCATCTCGGGGAACACATCGAGCCGGACGTCGCACCCGGCATGGGCGGCCTTCACGGCGACACGCGTGGAGTCGTCGAGCAGGGTCTCGTCGCCGCCGACCTGGATGTAGAGCGGGGCAACGCCGGTGAAGTCCGCGTGCACCGGCGCGGCGAGCGGGTCGCGCACGTCGCCGTCACCGACGAACAACCCCGCGGAGTGGCGCAGCGGCGCGGCCTGGATCATCAGGTCCCGTTCGGCGTTCGAGGTCATCGACTCCCCCGTGCCCTCGAGGTCGGTCCAGGGAGACAGGGGCACGGCGGCGGCCGGTTGCGGCAGGCCCTGCTCCCGTAGGGCGAGCAGGGTGGCCAGCGTCAGGCCGCCACCCGCGGAGTCTCCACTGATGGCGATGGCCTCGGGTGCGAACCCCTGGTCCAGCAGCCAGCGATACGCCGCCACGGCGTCGGTGACCGCAGCCGGGTGAGGGTGCTCCGGCGCGAGGCGGTAGTCGAGCGACAGCGCGCGCACGCCCGCGGCTTTGGCGATGCCGGCGGTGAGCTTCATATGGCTCTGGGGCGAGAGCAGGACGTACGCGCCGCCGTGCAGGTAGAGCAGCACCCGATCCGTCGGCACGCCGTCCGGCACGATCCACAACGCCGGCCGGCCACCGGCAGTCGTGTCCGAGACGGTGACGCCGTCGGGCATCACGCCCATCATCGCCATGCCTTGCTCGGCACCGGCGCGCATCTCCTCCACGGAGAGGTCGTCGAGCTGTCTGCCGGCGTTGGCCTCGCGCATCGCGGCCAACAACGACCTCATCATCTGTGCTTGCTCGCTGGCCATCGTCGCCTCCTCGTCGGAACCGCGCGACCGTAGCCCGGCGTGGGCCGAGTGTTGGTCAGTCGTGGTGTCAGTCGTCGAGCTTGAGGGCGTTGATGAAGACGTCGCCGGGCACTTCCACCCTGCCGATGGCCTTCATCTTCTTCTTGCCCTCTTTCTGCTTCTCGAGCAGCTTGCGCTTACGCGTGATGTCGCCGCCGTAGCACTTGGCGAGCACGTCCTTGCGCTTGGCCTTCACGGTCTCGCGGGCGATGATCTTGCCGCCGATGGCCGCCTGGATCGGCACGTCGAACATCTGGCGCGGGATTAGCTCTTTCAGCTTCTCGCACATCCGGTTGCCGTAGGCGAACGCTTTGTCCCGGTGGACGATGGTGCTGAAT
Source organism: Actinomycetota bacterium (assembly GCA_052034175.1). Lineage (GTDB taxonomy): Bacteria > Actinomycetota > Acidimicrobiia > Acidimicrobiales > Ilumatobacteraceae > UBA668. The sequence continues at coordinate 6,269 of JBPOIX010000013.1, read as the reverse complement.
GCGTCCGCGGTGAGGCCGTTGAGCAGCAGGTCCACCCGCACGAGGTTGCTGCGCTGGTAGCCGCTGAGCTCGTAGTCCAGGCTGGCGTAGCCCTGGGTGCGGCTCTTCATCTGGTCGAAGAAGTCCACCACCACTTCGGCGAGAGGGATCTGGTAGTGCAGCTCCACCCGCTCGGGCGAGAGGTACTCCAGCTTGGTCATCTCGCCGCGCCGGGTCTGGCAGAGGTCCATCAGGGTTCCCGTGTAGTCCTTCGGGGTGATGATGCTCACCCGGAAGTAGGGCTCCTCGATGTAGTCGGTGCTCTGCGGGCTGGGCAGGTCCGCCGGGTTGTCCACCAGCAGCATCTCGCCCTTGGTGGTGTGCACCCGGTACTCCACGCTCGGCGCGGTGGCGATGAGCGCCAGGTTGAATTCGCGCTCCAGGCGCTCCTTCACGATCTCCATGTGCAGCAGGCCGAGGAAGCCGCAGCGGAAGCCGAACCCGAGCGCGCCGGAGGACTCCGGGGCGTAGGTGATGCTGGCGTCGTTGAGCTTCAGCTTCTCCAGGCTCTCGCGCAGGAGCTCGAAGTCGTCGCCGTCGATCGGGAACAGGCCGCAGAACACCATCGGCTTCGGGTCGCGGTAGCCGTGCAGCGCCTCGGTGGCGCCGTGGTTGAACGTCGTGACCGTCTCGCCGGAGCGCGCCTGGCCGACGTCCTTGATGCCGGCGATGAGATAGCCCACCTCACCCGGGCCGAGCTCCTTCACCGGGGTGGTAACCGGCCGCCGCACACCGATCTCGATGGCTTCCTGCTGGGTGCCGGCCTGCATGAACAGCAGCTTCTCGTTGCTGCGCAGCCGGCCATTCATCACACGGATGCTGCTGACCACACCGCGGTACTGGTCGTACTGGCTGTCGAAGATCAGCGCCTGCAGCGGGGCCTCGGGGTCGCCTTTGGGGGCGGGGATGCGCTCGACGATGGCGTCCAGCAGGCCATCGACCCCCACACCGGTCTTGGCGGAGATGCGCAGGATGTCTTCGGCGGGGATGCCGAGCACGGTCTCGATCTCCATCGCGTAGCGATCGGGGTCGGCGGCGGGCAGGTCGATCTTGTTCAGCGCGGCGACGATCTCCAGATCGTGCTCCAGCGCCAGGTAGCAGTTGGCCAGGGTCTGGGCCTCGATGCCCTGCGCGGCGTCCACCACCAGCACCACGCCCTCGCACGCGGCCAGCGAACGGGACACCTCGTAGCCGAAGTCCACATGGCCGGGGGTGTCGATGAGGTGCAGGGTGTGGCCCTTCCACTCCACCCGCACGTTCTGCGCCTTGATCGTGATGCCGCGCTCGCGCTCCAGGTCCATGGAGTCCAGGTACTGGGCACGCATGTCCCGTGCGTCGACCGCGCCCGTGATCTCCAAGATGCGGTCGCTGAGCGTGCTCTTGCCGTGGTCGATGTGGGCAATGATGGAGAAGTTGCGAATGCGGTCGAGTTCCATGGCAGGTCGACCAAGCCTACCGGCGCCGCCTGCGGGCCAGCCCGGATCCGCTCGTCAACAGGTTCCGGGAATGGGGCCGAACGCCGTCACCAGCAGGTTCAGGTCCAGCTCCACGGAAGCCCCCGCCGCATCGGAGACGGTGACCAGCCCGGTGAAGCCGCCCATCACCACCGGGTCTTGCGCGAGCAGCACCAGGACGTTGTAGACGCCGAAGGACTCCGGCCCGCCCTGCGACAACGCCTCGGTGGTGGCGGACCATCCGGCCGGCGCGTTGACCACGATGTCGATGGGGGCAACGCCTCCCTCGATCTGCAACCACGCCGCGGCGCCGGTCCCTGCCTTGACGTGCAACGGAAGCACCGCCGGGGCGCGCACATCGTTGCAGGCTCGATGGGCGACCAGTGTCAACTGGGTGTCGACGACGTCGTACCAACCCATCGTGTCGAGAACGATCGAGGTGCTGACAGACGAGCGGATGCAGAACGAGCCATCCGCTGCCAGCGGAACGAACGTGAAGTGGGCCACCGCGGCCGGCCCGGCGACGTTGAACGTCGACACCTGGTTGGCAGGCTGATCACATGCGAAGAGCGTGATGTACCCGGGGCCCGTGGCACCGACGGCAGTGACGTTGGCCAGCAGCATGCCGGCCGAGCCGGGGATGTCGATCAGGTCGGCCACCTGGCGAACCTCCCCCGCGGCCAGCGGTGTGCCGGGGCCGCCCGGGTAGGGGCGGGTGTCGTACTGCCGGAACGGGTTGTCGTGCCCCGCCACCGGGGGCCAGCGAGCAGGGTCGCTGCCACCGACCAGGTCGATCTCGATGTCCGCTGCCACCGAGGAGTAGACGCAGATCTCCCCCGGCGCCCACAGCGACACCAGGTTGCTGACAGGGCTGCCCGGCCCCACGTTCAACGAGGACGACGTCGGCACCCAGGTGGGGAGCCCACCGTCGCACGTCTGGATGGCGAGGAAGCCGCTCCGCGTGGCCCCACGCACGGTGGCGTTGACGAACGTGAGCGGTCGGTCGATCGTTGCGGCGAACCGGCGCCACTGCCCGGCCTGCAGTGCCCCACCGCTGCCGCCCACGCCGGCCCGGGTGTCCACCAGGCGCCCGCCACCCGGTGTGTAGCCGGAGCCCGCGCCGAACTGGCTGACGAGGTCGACGATCACATGGACATCGGCGGACACCCCCACGCACAGCTTGGCGGCGCCCAGGCGCACGATGGTCGTGTTGGCGACGGCAGCCCCGGCGTTGAAGTGGAGGACTGTGCGGGTGCTGCTGGCGGCCCCGCAGCGCCAGAGGACCAGGCGCCCGGGCGCCGCGGCGCCGGTGACGGTGACGTTCAGCACCAGCCCAGCGGCGTCCGCGCGGGCCCCGCCTCGCCCGGCCAGGGTGAACTGCCTCCCTGTTGCGGCGCGGACGCGGCCACCGCCTCGGGCCTGGCCATCGACCGTGGCGCCTGTCGGTCGGGTGTCCACCAAGCGCCCCGGCGACGTGCTGAGCAGCATCGGGACGGGCTGGGCGATGTCGATCTCCTCGGCGCCGACGCTGCCGGCCGTCGCCAGCGGCCCGACTGCCAGCAGGAACGCAAGAAACGTACGGAGACGAGGCATGAAACGGAGCGTACCCTCGGCAGCTCTGCGGGCGGGAGGTTGGGGTCGAACCCCCGTCGCTGTTAGCCTTGCACAGCCAGTTTCGACAACAAAGGGTCCAACGCCGTGGCGAACATCAAGTCTCAGAAGAAGCGCATTCTCACCAATGCCAAGCGCGCCGAGCGCAACAAGGCCGTGAAGAGCGAGCTGAAGACCCGCGTCAAGAACGCGACCAAGGCTGCCGGCACCGAGCAGGGCGAAGAGGCCCTCCGCTTGGCTGTCAAGCGCCTCGACATGGCTGCCGCCAAGGGCGTCATCCATGCCAATCAGGCCGCTCGCCGCAAGAGCCGCCTGATGAAGAAGCTCAACGCTTCCGGCTGAGCCCCGTCAATCAACTTCTCTGTCAAGGGCCCGGGCCGATGCCCGGGCTCTTGCGCGACTACGGCCTTGTCAACGGCGGGCGCTCCCTGCCAGCCGCGACAGGCGTGCTACCAGCACTTCCATCACCAGTTCCTCCGGCCAGTCCTTCGCACCGCGCAGGTCGAGGTCGGCCTGCGCCAGCAAGCCGATGGCACGCGACACGCCGCTACCTCCCAGGCGGCGAAACTGCTCGAACGCCTTCTTCGCAGGAAAGCCCGGCTTGATGCCCATCGCCGCAGCCGCGGACGTCTCGTCGCGTGCGCCGCTGCCGTCCAGTGCCAGGAGCTTGCCGAAGTGCCCGTGGAGGATGGACATCACCTGCAACGGGTGACGCTCACCGGCGCGCATCATCCGGTGCAGGAGCTTCAGCGAGGTGGTGGTGTCGCCGCGGTCGATGGCGTCGGTGAGGTCCCACGGGGGCACGCCACCGGCGTCACCGAGGAAGGGGGTCACGTCAGCGACGCGCAGGGTGGTGCCGGCGCCGTACGTGGCCTTCAGGGTCCCGAGGATGCCTTGCAGGCGACCGGCATCCTCGCCCAGCCAGGTGGCCAGCAGTTGCAGGGCCTGCGCGTCGAGCTTCAGCCCCGCAGCCTTCACCTGCTCCTCGAACCAGCCGGAGCGCTCCCGCGCCCGCGACGGCGGCGCCGTCTCGACGATGGTTGCCTGAGCCGCTTTCAGGGCTTCCGTCAGCGTCTTCGGCAGGCGCCCGCCACCGCCCACCAGCACCAGGTCGGTGGTGGGCAACGGGTTGCCCAGGTATGCCACCAGCGGGGCGACGTCCTCAGCGTTGAACCGGCCCACACCACGGGCCACCACGACCCGCTTGTCGGTGAGGAACGGCGGGGTCTGTGCGGCGTCGATCACCACGCGTACCTCGAAGTCCTCACCATCGAAATCGTCGACCATCAGGGTGCGGTCGCCGCTGCCGACCAGCGTGCGGACGAGGTCGCCGATGGCGGACAGGACGAGCGACTCGTCGTCGCCGGTGATGAGGTACGCAGGCATGAGCCACTCAGGATGGCACACCAACCGGCCGACCGCGCGGGTGTGAAGTGCCCCGGGTTTCGTAGAGGCTCTCGTGTGCCCTGGGGTTCGCGCGGTCAGCTTGCTTGATCGCAGGCGGGGTTGTTGGCGTGGCCATCCCACCCACCCAAGGTCAGGAGGGCCCGAAAAGCACTGCAATCTCCCTGACAGAGCGGAGCCCCTGCTGTTGCGCTCGGGAGAGGCCAGCGGTCACGTTCTCTCCCACGACAAGGCCGATACTCCGCGAGCAGGCAGCGAGTACCGACTCCCCCATGCAATCAGGGTCGAACAGTGACGGCGGGTCGACAAAGTCCAAGCCGAACCTGAAACGGTGTCCCCGCCGGGGTTGTCGAAGTAGAGCCATCGCTCTCCATCGGGAATGGCCACAATTTCCCCTCTCCTGTTGTCCTCATCAGAGCCTGCATTGCCTGCAAGAGACGGGCAGCTGTCGGAATCTTCGGAATGTAGGTGGGCCGTTCAAAGATGGCACAGGCGTCGCTCATCAGCGATACATGTTCATCATACGTCAGACGAGGGGGCAAAGCGTAACAATCAGGACGCTGACGTAAACCCCTGACGGCACTGTCAGTCGAGTGACGAATCGTCCGGTGGCGTCCCGGAAACAAGACGTATCGTCGCCAGAGACAGCCCTATCAGGCCAACACAGAACATGAGGAAAACAATCCACGGAGGAACGGAACCGTCGACCCACAAGCGAAGATTGAAGAGGCACAGTTCGACCAGAAGGACAACAATCATGATTCCGCGCATGCTGTTCATGTTGAGGAGGCGCATCTTCCTCCGAGGCTTCGACCTCCTCGATTTATCCACTGCAGGCCTTCGTTCCATACATTACCGGCGCTTGATAGAGCCCTCGCCCGAGGAAGAACTTGGGTCAAGTATCTCACCTCATCGTAACCGGAATCAAGCAGCCGAATGCGGCAGTAAGATGGAATGCAAACATTCCCTCATGTCCTCCATGAAAACGCTGACCTCTGCCCGACGCCGCTAGGTCCATTCACAACCGGAGTCGAGAACGAAGGACGTGCCAACCTCCGGTCGCAGGGCAATCGGGCCAGTAGAGAGCTTGTCAGCATCCGTCAACGCCCGGAGAAACTTCTCATCCCAGATCACGGTCCACTCGCCTTCCACAACCTCGGCGGCTCGTCCTTGACTCTGCAGGGCAAGGAGCACCGGGATTGACTGAGCGTTCGTTGCCGGGTCGACCGGCCCGTCACCGTACTCAAGGACGGTGACGACGCTGCCTTCACAGGATTCTGCCCGTGCACGCAAACGGCCAAAGTAGTCATCCGAGCGCGACATCGTTGTCTCCTCCGAGGAACTCTGCAACCCGTCCAAGATCGCATTGCAGGCTGGGCTGCACGACGCTGGATCCAGGGAGTTGCGTTGAGGGGACGACGAGCAGGATTCGGCCAACACGAAGGCGACGACGAGAAGAGCATGCGTGCGGCTCATGAAATCACCACGATACGGGGTCGACGGCTCTTCGGTTGGAGGCCTGCCCAGCATTGGTACGTCTCGCCGAGCGGCGCCTGGCCCCGCAGTCGTCCGCGAACATCAAGCTCACGGCATCGATGACGATCACGCGCCCGCGGCGGCCGACGTCCAGGTACTGGTCAAGCGACGTCGCGTTGTCCATTGCGACGGAACTCGATCGGAAGTTGCCGCTTCAGATCCTATTGCAGGTTCCTGGGAGGATCAGCCCTTAGACCTCACCGTCAAACCAAATGTTCAGCTCGC
>JBPOIX010000202.1:0-4808 GCA_052034175.1 Actinomycetota bacterium | reverse complement strand
TGCTCATCCAGTCCTTGCTCGACACCCCTGAAGAGGTGCAACGGGCGGCCGCCCATCAGGCACGCCTGGAGACGCTGTTGTTGGAAGCGGGCGGCATCGCCGGCCCCGGCACGATCGGATGGCAGGCCTGATGCGCAAGTTCTTCCCGGTAGAGGAGTTGGCCCGCGACGAGCGGTTCCACCAGATCACGATGCGCCAGTCGCAGGCCGACCCGCGCACCGTGCTGAAGGCCACCGACAGCCGCACCAAGACGAACCGCCTCACACCTGACCGTGCCGACGCCAGCGACCGCGCCCGCGGCCTGATGCACGGCATCTTCGTCGGCGAGATCCAGGCCCTCGAGGGCGCCGGCCGCACGTGCTGGGACTTCGAGACCGGTACCGAAGCACCGTTCGCGTTGAAGCTGGACATGGCCCGCCAGGCGTGGGACGAAGCCCGCCATGTGGAGATCAGCATCAAGCTCAGCGACTGGATGGGCACCGAGATCGGCCAGTACGCGGAGAACACCGTGCTCTTCGAGGCGGCCTGCAGCCACGACCCCGTGTTGCGCCTGGCCGGCGTGAACCGCGCCCTGGAGGGCCTGGCCATCGACGTGTTCACGACGATGAAGGAGTTCGGCGACCTGGCCGGCGACCCGTACCTCGAGTTCTGCGAGGACTGGATGCTGGCCGACGAGGTCACCCACGTGAAGATGGGCAGCGACTGGTTGCGACGCATCACGGAGAACGACCCGGAGCGCCGCACCAAGGCACTGGAGTTCCAGCAGGTGGTGGACAAGCTGTTCTCCTTCGGCGGCACCCGCAGCGACTCCAAGGAGAGCCCCATCGGCCTGGCCCGCCGTTTCCGCGAGCTGGCCGGGTTCACGGAAGGCGAGGTCGAGGAGATCGCCGAGATGAGCCTGACGGCGCTCGAAGAGCGCAAGGCGTTCGCTGCGGCCGCGTTGGCCGGTGCCTCCAACGCCGTCCCGGCATGACCATCACCGTCGCCCCGCAGCAGTTCCGCTTCGTCCACTTCGACGCGGCCGCCACGGAGCGCATCGCCGCCGACGTGGCGGCGATCCTCGGTATCGACCGGCCGGTGCACGTGGAGATCGACGAGACGACGCCATTGTCGCGGGTGCGCGTCGACATCTCCGACACGATCACGCTGCGAGTCGAGAGCGGAGCGTTCGAGGACACCAAGCGCCCCCGGCACCAGAGCGAGGCTGCCACCGCGGCCTCCATCGGCAGGGTGCTGCTGAAGGTGCGCGACCGCCTCTCGGGAGGGTTCGGCGAGGCGCCGGCGGACGACGACCTCACCCTGGCCCAGTCGGCGGCCTGGGACACCTACTGCGCCGGCCGCCTGGCCCGCCTGGGGTTGGCCGTGAACCAACAGCGCTGGCGCTACAACTACCGCAACCGCTTCGGCTTCAACGACGCCGCGGACGCGGGGTTCGAGCAGGTGTGGGCCGCCGACGGCCTCACCTGGGGCGAACTGCTGGCCATCACTGGCTAGTGCCGCACGCGGGCTCGCACCGCACTCCTGGGCAGCGCCACGGCGACGCTCTCGACACCTGTGACCTTCGCACCCGGCGCCGGGCGCACCCGCGGGCGTACCCTGCCAGTAGGCGCCGGGCGCCCTTCGGCCGGTGTCGACGGAAGGAGCTTCCCGTGCCCACCGTGCGAACCACCCTCCCCCGCCGTACCGATCGGCGGCACTTCCTCGGGGCGGCCGGGGCCGCCGTGGCCGGCGGGGTGATGCTCGGCGTCGCCGAGGTGCACACTGCGGGCGCGAGCGACGGCAACAACTTCCTCATCGGTGGCGACAACACGGCCACCAACACCACACTGCTCAACGGGGGCACCACCCTCTACGTCGAGGACGGCGGCTCGATGGACAACGCCACCGTCTCCGTCCACCAGACATCGGAGGAGGCCGTCGCATTGCACGCGGAGGCCACCGGCTCCTCGGGCGGCGTGGCGGTCAACGCCTTCAACAGCTCGAGCTCGGGGGTGGCCGTCTCCGCCGCCAACTCCGGAACAGGTGGCCGGGCCATCCGGGCGGACAACCTCGCAGGTGGGCCCGAGGCGGTGTTGGCGACGAACGACGTCGCCGACGCGATCGCCATCAATGCCATCAACCACGCCATTGGCGGCACCGCCGTCAACGCGGTCAGCTCCGAGGACGGGACCGGCCTCTACGCGTCCTCGCAGAACGGTCGTGCCATCTACGCCCAGGCGGGCGGGAGCGACGAAACCCTCGTCGTCACCTCCGGCATGAGCGCGGCGATCGTGGCCGACGGCAGCACGTTCGACCTCGTGGCGCGCGGCGCCGGGCTGATCCTGCTCGACCACGCCGGCGTCGCCACGCCGCCCACGTCGGTCGGGGCCGCGGATGTCATCGGCCGCGACGCCCAGCACAACCTGTGGGTCAGTGTCAGCGTCAGCGAGTGGCGCAAACTTGCTGGCCCCGCCACCGCAGGCGCGTTCCACGCAATCACCCCGACGCGGGTCCACGACTCCCGTTCGCCGTTCGGTGGGCCGGGGCCGTTGGCCACCGGCGCCAGCCGCACGATCTCCGTGGCCAACAGCACGGCTGCCGTTCCCGTGGAGGTGGTGCCGGCCGGCGCCACGGCCATCAGCTACACGCTGACCGCGGTGAACACCGCCGGCAGCGGGTGGCTGGCCGTCACCGAGGGCGGCACGTCGGCGTACACCGCGAGCACGATCAACTGGACCGCGCCGACCACCGTGGCCAACAGCAGCGTCGTCCGGCTCGATGGGGCTCGGCATGTGAAGGTGTACTGCGGTGGCCCGGCCGGTGTGCAGTCGAACTTCATCATCGACATCCTCGGCTACTACCGCTGAGGGGTGGCCGGCGGGGTGCCCTGCCGGCAGAAGGGGGTGCGGACATGAACGCGACCGACTTCACCAACAAGGGGACGCGCCGCAGCCGACGCGAGTTGCTGCGCCTGACGGGGGCTGCGGCCGTCGCCGGAGGAGCAGCCACACTCGTCTCGACGCGCCGCGCCGATGCCGCCGGCCCGCTCGTCGGCGACGGAGGCGGCACCACGCACGGCGTCTACGGCCACAACCCGGTGGACGGAGGCGGCGGCGTGGTCGGCGCCACCTCCGACACCGCCTCCTACGGCGTGATGGCCGTCAACGCGGCGATGGCGGCGGGCGGCACCGCGCTCTGGGCGGCGTGCAAGAAGGGCACGGCGGTGCGCGTCACGGAGACGGCCACGGGCATCGACGTGATCGCCGACGGCGTCGGCGCGAAGGTGGTGGGCGGTGAGATCGGCGTCGACGCCGAGGCCACGCTGCCGAACACCGTCGCCGTGTACGGCCACAACTCGGGCGGGATGCAGGGTGTCGGCGTGCAGGGCATCGGCCCCACCGGCGTGGACGGGCGCGGCTCGACGTACGCCGGTGTCGCAGCGGTCGGCATGCAATACGGGATGCACTCCTACACCGAAACCTCCGAGGGCAGCTGCCTGCGGTTGGAGCCACGCCGCTTCGACACGATGGCGCTGAAGCCCGGTCCGGCAGCGAAGACGGGAGCGCACGGGCAGGGCGAGCTCGACGAGGACGGCCAGGGCAACCTGTGGCACTGCGTCGCCGACGGCACGCCCGGCACATGGCGCAAGGTCAGTGGGCCGACCACAGCCGGGGCGTTCCACCCGGTCACCCCCGTGCGCGTCCACGACTCGCGGGCGTTCGCCGGCGGGCCGGGGCCCATTCCTTCGGGCATGTGGCGCACGATCTCCGTGGCCTTCGCGCCGAGCCTGCCCGCCGGCCCGGTGGTGCCCGCCGGGGCCACCGCCATCGCCTACACGATCACCGTCGTCAACACCACCGGCACCGGGTGGCTCGCCGTCACCCAGAGCGACACCACCACCTACACGGCCAGCACGGTCAACTGGGCGCCGACGATGCCCGTGGTGGCAAACAGTTCGGTGGTCAAGCTCGGTGATGACCTCCACGTGAAGGTGTACTGCGGCGCCAGCGGCGGGCCCGCGTCGACGAACTTCGTGATCGACCTGCTCGGCTACTACCTCTGACCGTGCCGCCTTGACCTGGTGGTGCCCAGCCTCCACGATGGCGGGATGGACTCCCCGCCAACGCAGGTCGCCACGGCCGAGGCGCGCATCGCCTTGCTCGAAGCACGCATCGCCGAGCTCGAAGCCGAACCGGCGGGCGACGCCCCCCGGTCCCGGCGGCAGCTGCTGCGCCTCGCCGGGGCAGCAGTGGTGGGCACGGTGGCCGCCACCACCGCCGCCGGGAAGGCCGCGGCGGACGACTCGTTCAACACGTTCATGCCCGGCAACCCGATCGACTTCAACACACCGGACGTGACGCGCATCAACTACGTCGGCCTGGAGGGAGAGGCCGCGGCCTTCCTGTTCCAGGGTGGGCTGCAGTACGTGAACACCGAGTCCGGAGTTCCGGCGGTGCTGGCCGGATGGGCCACCGCCAACCAGAACCTTCTCACCGTGGGGGTCTACGGCTACAGCGACTTCGGCGGCACGGGCCGCGGCGTGGTCGGTAGTTGCGCCGCCGTAGGGGTGGAGGGCATCGGTGCCACCGGGGTGTCGGCGAATGGCACCACCACCGGCGTCGCCACCGCGGGGAACACCTTCGGGGTCGACGCCACCGCGAACTCGGAGGACGGTGCGGGTGTCCGCGCGGTCAACACCCTCGGGCCGGGCGTCGTCGCCTCCGGGGCACGGCAGGGCCTGATCGGCGCGGCCACGAGCACGTCCACCGGCACGATCGGGGTGCAGGGGCTGGCCCAGGGCGTGGGCGTGCAGGGCGAGGGTTCCACCG
>JBPOIX010000308.1:0-13030 GCA_052034175.1 Actinomycetota bacterium | reverse complement strand
AAGATCGCCCCGCACGCCCCTCGACTTGAGCCCCGGACGGGCGATTTGTGCAACCGATGCCGGCTCAGCCGAGCAGGGTGGCGTATTCGACCTCGGAGAGTGAGAACGGCAGCGACGCCGCGGTGTGCGGGCCGTCGAACTGCTGCTCGCGACCGGTGGCCGACCACCCGGCCTTCTCGTAGAAGCCGCGGCCGCGGGGGTTGTCCCGCAGAACCCACAGCACGGCCTCGCCGAACCCTTCCGTCGCAAGCCACGCCGTGCAGGCGGTGATCAGCGCCGCGGCAACCCCAGAGCCCCAGGCGGCAGGGTGGAGGTAGAAGGCGAACACCTCGCCGCGCCCGGTGGACGCAGGCGCCCCTTCACCCTGGTCGCACGTCGGCTCCGCTCGCTCCGGCCCGCACAACCCGAAGCCGACGACCCGGCCGTGCAGTTCGCCCACGAAGCAGGCCGACCCACCGAGCGCGTTCCAAGTCCACGCCTGCCAGCGTTCCCGCCGCTCGGCGGCAAACTCCGGTGCGTCGAGGTACCCGTCGGGAACCACGCCGCGGTAGCCGACCCGCCAGCCCTCGATGTGGGCCGCGGCGATGGCCGCGGCGTCGGCGGGTTCTGCGTGGCGGACGGCGATCACGCCGCCATCGTGGCATTCCGGGTGCCGGCAGCAGAGGGGATTTCGGCGGCGCTGATTCGGGCCGTTCCTCCTCACCCCGCACTACCGTGTGGGGCACATCGTCCACGCTCGAGGTGCCCATGACTGACTCTCCCGCTCCCGCTCCCGCTCCTGCCCCGGCACCGTCGCGCTCGGTCGTGATCGAGACCAACTCCCGCGTCAGTGTGCCGAAGTGGCCGCTCTGGACGGCCCTCGCGGCTGTCGTTGCCCTCGCGGCCTTCACCGCGATCTGGTTCGTCACCCGCAAGGACGACGGCGTCTATCGGCCTGGCCCCGTGGCGCTGGCGCTGGTGGACGCCGTTCGCGCGGACGGTGGGCAGATCGAGCTTTCGAGCGCGGAACTGGCTTGCGTCGATCGTGTCGGTGCGGGCGTGGACCCGGACGACGTCAGGGACGGGATGCAGCTGACCGACCCCACATTGTCGGACGACGCCAAGGAGTTCATCGGTACGGTCTTCGACGACTGCCTCGTGCGTGAGTCCAGAGTTGCGTTGTTCGCCCAGGATGTGACGTTCGCCGGCGAGCCGGTCACCGGAGAGGCAGCGGTGTGCGTGGCCGAGCACATGGACGACTCCATCCTGGAGAGCGGCGGCTACTCGGCGATGGCCGCAGATGCGACAGGGCAGACTGCTCTACTCGGGGCGCTCTTCGGGGCTTTCGCCAGCTGTGACGTGATGTGAGCCACCGACGCCGACGCCGGCGTTGGTGCCCGTCGCCCGGTGCGCGGAACCCCTAGCTGCGCACGTCCGGTCGAGGGTCGAGGCCGGCTTCGAACTCGGCCTGCAGGGTGTCGCGCAGCTGGCCGGCGCCGCGGAAGCCCTTGACCTTCCACTCGCGGCGCTCGCCGCCGCTGCTGGTGGCGTCCACCAGCCACGGCCGCCCGAGCACGAAACGGCCGACGGCCCCGCCGAGGAACACGATCGCCAGCCACAGCAGGTCCAGCCCGAGCAGGATCACCGGCGGGAACACGAAGAAGAGCAGAGCGAACACCACCACGGCCGCCGCCAGAAATGCGAGGTCGTCGAACCCGTCCAAGCATCCGGCGTCCACATCGAGAAGATCCCACCAACGGTCCTTGGTTACCTTCCGGTTGCGCGCCGGCACTTGGCGTGGGTCCACCTTGGCGACGGGTGTGCCCTCAGGCGGGGGAGGAGGCCTCCGGTCGGAACGGCGGCGTTGGCGGCGGCGGAAGCGGGCACGGACACCGACGCCCTCACGGTGGGGGAGCCAGCGGCGCCGCACGCGCCAGGTGGGCCTGCCGGGCAGCACGGCTGAGCTAGACAGCGAGGAGGTCGCGGGCGCCGGTGTCGCTGCTGGGGTGGCGCAGCTTGCTCATGGCGCGGGCTTCGATCTGGCGGATGCGCTCGCGGGTGAGGTTGAAGTGCTCGCCCACCTCTTCCAGCGTGCGCGGCTCGCCGCGGTCCAGCCCGAAGCGCAGCTTGAGGATCTCCCGCTCGCGCTCGTCCAGCGGGGCCAGCAGGCGGGCGATCTCCTCGGGCAGCAGCGCAGTGGCGGCCACCTCGAACGGCGACTCCGCGGAGCGGTCCTCCACCACGTCGCCGAGCTCGGCGTCGCCGTCCTCGCGCAGCGGCTCGCTGAGCGACAGCGGTTCGGCGGCGAAGCGCAAGGCCTCGGTGACCTTGTCCTCCGGCATCTCCACTTCCTTGGCCAGCTCGCTGAGCGTGGCCGGGCGGCCGAGCTTGAGCTCCAGCCGGCTGCGGGCCTTCTGCAGGCGGGCGAGGGTGTCGCCGGCGTGCACTGGGAGGCGGATGGTGCGGCCGGTGTTGGCGATGCCGCGCGTGATGGCCTGACGGATCCACCAGGTGGCATAGGTGGAGAACTTGAAGCCCTTGCGCCAGTCGAACTTCTCGACGGCGTGCATCAGGCCGAGGTTGCCCTCCTGGATGAGGTCCAGCAGCGGCAGGCCACTGGCCTGGTACTTCTTGGCGATGGAGACCACGAGCCGCAGGTTCGACTGGACGAACGCGCGCTCCGCGTCCTCCCCCTCACGGGCGGCGCGACGCAACTCGCGCTTCTTGGCAGCAGTGAGATCGCCGCCACCGTCCAGCTCGCCGATGGCCAGCTTGCCGGCTTCGATCTGCTTGGCCAGGCGGACCTCGTCGTCCTTCGTGAGGAGGGAGTACTGGCCGATGTCGGTGAGATACAGGCGGACGAGGTCTTCTTCGTCCCGTTCCACGCGATCTTTCGCCACGATTGCTCCTCGGACTGGAAACGGCATGACCGGGCGGCTGGCCGACCCAGTGATGTGCGTCACGATACCGAGGCGGTCAAGCCCCTCAACCTCGCGTGCACGGATTCACAAACGATTTCCCCAGCCCGCGTGCGCGCCCCCATCAAGGGCGGACGAGTGCCGAGGGGTAGGGTCGGCGGCTGTGAGCGATCCCGCTGCTGCCGGCCACTCCGATGTCGAGTTGGCCATCGTCACGATGCGTTTCGACGCCGCGGACGCCGCGGCCCTGCTGGCTGTGTTGAGCAAGTATGTGGTGCTCACTCGCATGGAGCCCGGCTGCCGCAATGTGGACCTGTGTGGCTCGGTCACCCACCCGGGTCGGTACCTGCTCGTGCAGAAGTGGGAGTCCGCCGCGGCGCAGCGTCGCCACTTCGACAGCCCCACGATGGTGGAGATGGCCACGAGCTGTGCAGGTCTTCTCACCGGGCCTCCGGACATCGACCTGTGGGACGGTTCGAGCGCGCACGATCTGCGTTGACACGCCGGATAACGTTCGCTGCACGAGGCACCCAGGAGGTTCCCCACATGTCCAACCCGATCCTCAACGACAAGGCGTTCCGCCAGGCGGCCACCCAGCCGGGCTGGGGCGCCCCCGACCCCAGCACGCGCCAGACGCCCATCGACGACGGCCCGGTCAGCCCGTGGCAGTCGGCGTCGGGCACGATGACGGTCAACGGCACCCTCACCGCCACCGGCGTGCTGATGGTGCTGCTGCTCGGCGCGGCGGCGTTCGGCTGGTCGCAGGTCACCGTTGGCGGAGGCTTCCCGCCGCTGGCCCTGGTCGGTGTGGTGGTCGGCCTCGTCAGCGTCATCGCTCTCTACTTCAAGCCGATGTGGGCCAAGGTGCTCGGCCCGATCTACGCCGTCGCCGAGGGCGTCTTCGTCGGTGCCATCTCCCGCTTCTACGAGGAGCGGTACAACGGCATCGTCATCCAGGCCGTCGGCGCCACCCTCGGCGTGGCGCTGGTGATGCTGGTGCTCTACCGCACCCGCATCATCAAGGTCACCCAGCGCCTGCGCAGCGTGATCATGGCCGCCACCATGGGCCTGATGGCGTTCTACGCCGTCAGCTTCCTGCTCAGCCTGTTCGACGTGAACATCGGCGCCTGGCATCAGGGTTCGAACGGCATCGGCATCCTCTTCAGTGTGTTCGCCGCCGGCCTGGCGTCGTTCAACCTGCTGCTCGATTTCGACTTCATCGAGCGCGGTGCCAAGCAGCGCCTCCCGAAGGGGATGGAGTGGGTCGGCGCCATGGGGCTGCTCGTCACCCTCGTGTGGCTGTACCTCGAGTTGTTGCGCCTGCTCTCCAAGCTGCAGGACCGCTGACCCCAGCCCCAGAACGGCCGCCGCGCCAGCAGTCAGGTCGGCTGCTCACACGTTGAAGTTCCACGGTGGCCCCGCGGTGCCGTCGGCGGTGAACGGGATGAATCGGTACAGCGACGGCATCGCCGCGCACGTGTGCGTGAACGTGATCGAACTCGCAGCGGGCCCGTGCTTCACGAGGTACGCGCCGTCCGGCCTCTGGACCGCCACATGCTCGGTGCCGGCCGACTGCCACGTGAACGTCAACTCCACCTGCACGCCTGGCTGTGGGCAGGCGCCCCAGTTCGGATGGCTGGCGAGCACCACCAGCAGCATGCGCGGCCCCGTGGGTGCGGTGGTGGAGGGTGCCGTGGCGGCGGGCTGGGTCGTGGGGGACGAGGCGGGCGTGGGCGCCGGAGACGGTGAGGGCGCCGGGGAGGGCGCGGGCGCCGGCCGCACCGGCGGGGAAGGAGGCGACGCCGCAGTGCCGACCGTCGTGTCGACCACCGTGTCGACCGTCGTGTCGACCGTCGTGCTCGACGGCGCGACCGGCTGGCTCCCCTCCACGTTGTTGGCCACCACGGCTTCGCCGTCCGCTGCTCCCGTTACCGTCGGCACCGGTGTGGCCGTGGCCGCCGGCGCCACGCCGGGGGTGGCTGTTGCACAGCCACCCACCGACACCAGCGACGCCACTGCAAGCGTGACCCGCACCATCCGCGTCATCGCCGGCTCACACGTAGAGGTCCACGGCGGCGCCGAGGGCGCCGCCTTCGGCAACCGGATGGAGGGTGAACAGGGTCTGCCCGCTGACGCACGTGTAGGGCACGTCCACGCTGCCGTACTCGGCGGGGTATTGGCCGAGGTCACCGTCGTAGCTGCTCCACACCGTCACCCCTGCCGCGTTGGCGGCGCGGAACGTGATGGTGAGGGTCAGCACGTCGCCGGGGTTGCACGAGGGCAGTGGGGCGCTGAGCTTCACCGAGCTGAGCGTCGGCCCCTTCGGAGCGGTGGGGGCCGGGGTCGACGGCGGCTTGGGGGTCACCGGCGGGGCGGGGGGCGGTGCGACCGTCGTGGTCGGTGCCGCCGTGGAGGTTGGCGCGGCCACGGTGGTGGTGGTGGCCTCCGGCAACGTCGTGGTGGGGAGCACCGTGGTGGACGTGCTCGAGGTAGAGGTCGACGGCACGACCGTCGTCGTGCCCGCGGCGCTGCCGTTCGAGGACGATGAGCAGGCCGAGGCGAGCAGGGCCAGGCCGAGGGTGATGGGTGCGATGCGCTTCACAGCGTGACCCCCAGGTTCGGCAACCAGGTGCTCAGCAGCGCGGCCGAGCGTTGCGCGGCTGCGGGCGAGTTCGGGTCGGTGATCGTGTCGAACGTGATCGCCTGCACGGTGTAGCCGGTGTCGCCGACGAACACGGTGACGGCGCCGGCGTAGGTGACCGCGCCCGGGAGCGCAGGGTCGCCGAGCTCGGTGAGCGTGTAGCCGAGCTCGGCCACCACGCTCTCCAGGGTCGCCCGGTCGCTGGGGGTGAGCATGGAGAACTGCACGTTGGACACGCCGTCGCCGCTGACGTCGCAGATCGCTTCGCCGGGGGTACGCGGGAGGTCGACCGCCGTGGTGACCGGCTCGTCGAGCACTGCGTTGATCGCGTCCAGCGAGGGGATCGTGGCGCACAGCGTGCCGTCCGCAGGAAGCGGTGCGGGTGTTGCGCCGCCCGGCTCGGTTGCCGCGGGTGCGTCTTGGCTGAGGCTGGTCGGCGCCGCTCCCGGGATGGTGACCGCGGCGGTACCAGCTGGGGACGGGGCGGCCGAAGAGTCGCTGCCGCAGGCGGTGAGGCCGATCGACGCGGCGGTCGAGACGGCGAGGGCGGCCAGCGGGGTCAGTGAGGGCGTTCGATGTCGCATGGGTGGTGTCCTTTGCTTGGGGAGGGTGGGTTGGGTGGGCAGGCGGTTCAGCCGACGACGATTTCGACGCGGCGGTTCACCTGGCGGCCGACGTCGCTGACGGAGCCGTCCGGGTTCGTCTCGGCGGCCACGGGCACCAGTTCGCCGAGGCCGAGCGAGGTGACGGTGTCCGCCGGGAGCCCGAGTGCCACGAGCTGCGCGGCCACCGCCGCGGCGCGCTGCTCGGACAGGGCGAGGTTGGCTGCCGGTTCGCCGACGGAGTCCGCCGCACCGCGCACGCGGACCGGCAGGCCGGGAAAGCGAGCAGCGATCGAGGCGACGATGGCGGTCAACGGCGGCTGGGCAGTGCTGCGCACGGTGGCGCTGCCGCTGTCGAACAGGGTGTCGCTCCCCAAGACGTAGATCACCACATGGCTGCCATCCGGGCGGGTGGCCACCTTGATGGTCGCGTCGACGTCGGCAAGGTCGTCCCAGCGTGGCGGTGACGGCAGGGTCAACAGGGAGTTCGGAAGCGGTGCCACCCCGCCCTCCGGCGTCGGGGCGAGTGAGGTGTCGCAGAGCGGTTCGATGATCAGCCCGCCTCCGAGGTCGGCGGTGCCGCAGCGCTCGTCGACGCTGCCGTCCTCGTCGAGGTCGTCGAGCTCTCCCACCGCGGCGGGTGCCGTCTCCACAGGGTCGGTGCCTGCGGGCATCGTGTCCGTGACCGCGGTGGCAGCCGTGGCGACCGTGGTAGCAGGGGCGACCGTGGCAGCCGTGGCGACGGTGGCAGCCGTGGCGCGCGCGGTGGACTGCGGCTCAGCGACCTGGCCGCCACCGCTGGAGCAGGCGGCGGATGCGGCGAGCAGCACCACCAGCGGCGTGTGGCGGCGAGGACGGATGTGCCGGACAAGGGTGGTGGTCACGAGGCTGCTTTCGGGGAGGAGTCGAACGGTCGGCGGCGAACGGGTCCACCCACGCCGGCCGGTCGCCGGAGGGGGATGGGGTGGAGTCGTTCACGGAGCCGACGGTACGGAAACCGCCGCGGGAAGGAATCGGGGGATCCCCTCGATCTCGACGCGAGGCCCCCTCGTCAGCCGCCGTCGCGGTCGAGCGCGGCCACCCAGTTGGCCAGCTCGACTCGCCCGCTCAGCCCGAGCTTGCGGTACACGCGGGTGAGGTTCGCCTCCACCGTCTTCGGGCTGATGAACAGCTCGTCGCCCACCTGGCGAACCGTGCGGCCCGTCGCTGCCAGTCGGGCCACGCGGAGCTCGGTCTCGGTGAGCGCCGTCGCATGCGAGGTTCGCGACCCGATGCGGGCAAGGTCCTGCCGGGTCCGTTCGGCCAGCCGTTCCGCGCCGAGCCGGTCGAACGTGGCGAGCGCAGCCTCAAGTGCAGCCTTGGCGGGCGCCTTCTCCTTGAACCGTCGGTGGATCTGCCCGAGCGTCAACAGCGAGCGCGCGTGTTCCACCACCATCGGGGTGCGCGCGAACCCGTCGACGGCCGCAGTCGCCAGTTGCAGCGCCTCCTCGCGGTGGCCCGTGGCAGCAGCCACCACGGCTCGTGCCCGCGCCGCCCCGGCCAGCAGCGTGGGGCGGCCCAACCGTTCGGCGATGGTCTGCATCGCGGCCGCGTTGGTGGCCGCCTGTTCGATGGCGCCGGTAGCCACCAGGGCCTCGACGAAGTCCCCCTCCATCCTTCGGTAGCCGGGGTCGCGCAGCGCCATCTGTTCCGCCAGGTCGTGCCACCTCTGGAAGTGCTGCACCGCGCTCGGGGCGTCGCCTTCGGCCATCGCGATCAACCCGAGCAGGCCGAGGCCGTTGCGTTCCGTCCACTGGTCGCCTTCGTCGCGGCCGGCGCGGCAGATGTCCTCCGCCAGCGCGCGGGCTTCGCCGACGTCGCCACGGTGGATGTCGATCTGCGCCAGGTTGTTGCGCGCCTGGAGCACTTGATCGTGTTGGCCCGTGCGGAGAGCGGCTTCCAGGTGACGTTGCGCGTACTCCTCGGCGGCGTCCCAGTTGCCCGTCCACAACTCCAGCTGGGGGAGGTGTGACAGCACGAACGGCAGCGCGCCGTCGTCGTCGTTGGCCTGCAGCACCGAGAGCAACATGGCTCGCGCTTCGTCGAACTCGTCGGCGATCTTCAGCAGCACCGCGTACGACGAGTAGGCGGAGTTGGCGGAGAACTGCACCCGGTCCCGCTCCAACTCGATGGCCCGCTCGTACATCGCTCGGTCGAGGCCGTGGCCAGCCATGAACGACTCTCCGGCTCGCGCCACCAGCACCCCGGAGAGCACGAGCGGCGGCACGTCGCAGCGTTCGGCGAGTTCCATGGCGATGGTGGCGTGGCGGGTGCTCTCGTCGAAGTTGTCGTAGGACACTCGGGCCAGCAGTGAATGGACCTCCACCCGCTCGACGTCCGACGTGCAACACTCCAACGCGCTCAGCGCGTGATGGCGAGCGGCGTCGGCACCGCCGAGGGAGAACTGCACGATGGCCCGCACGAGTTGGGCCTTCACCGTGCTCGCGGGGGAGGCGTCCATCCGCTCCACGCTGGTGAGCATCCGCAGGGCGAGGTCGGCCTCGCCGCGCTGGAAGGCCAGCCGCGCCGCGTCGACGTGGCGGTCGTGCCGGGCGGGGTCGTCGTGCGGGCTCAGGTCGGCGGCGAACACGGCGAACTCGGCGGCCTGTTCCCCGGCGCCGCGGTCGGCGAGCTCCGTTGCGTGCTCGGCCAACCTGCGTGCCAGCTCGCCGTCCGGCCCATCCGCGGCCTGCGCCGCGTGGCGCAGCTGCTCGGCGGGTTCCTCGACCGCCGCCGCCACCCGGCTGTGCAACCGGCGGCGCGCCGACGCCGGCACCCGCTGCAACGCGGCCGCGGCGAACAGCGGGTGCACGAACTCCACTCGCCCTCCGTCGGTGGCCACCAGCCCTTCGCGCTCGGCCGCCTCGAGCGCGGCCTCCACGCCGAGGCGGCGCATGAGGCCCGAGGTGGGCCGGGCCATCATCGCGGTCAGAGCTAGGGCGTCCAGCTCCGCGGGAGCGAGGCGCGCCAGACGAGCCTCGATGAGTGCATCGAGCGAGGGTGGCACCGCGGGCCGCGGCGCGGAGCTCGGAGGGTTGTTGGCCGCGTGGCGGAACAGCTCCAGCGCGAACAGCGGGTTGCCGCTGGCGGTCTCCACCACGGTGCGCAGCTCGTGACGGGTGAGGTGCCGTTCGCCGCTGGCGGTGCGCTCAGCGAGGACGGTGGTGATCGCCTCGGCCGTCAGCGGAGGCAGCGAGCGGGTGTCGCCCGGCAGGCGGGGCCCGGCCTCGTCGACACGGCGGGCGCCGACCACCACCACTCCGGCTGGAGGCAGGCGCCGGAGGCTGAACGCCAGCGCGTCGGCCGACGGGGTGTCCAGCCAGTGGACGTCGTCGATCAGGAGCAGCAACGGCCGGGAGGCCGACAGGTCGCGCCACAGCGCCATACACGCCAACCCGACCGCGCGTGCGTCCAGGGGTTCGGCGCCGTCCGGTGCACTGCGCAGGAGTGCCCGCTCGAGTGCGCGGCGCGGCACAGGGTCCACGGTGTCCAGCGACGGCACGGTGTGCAGCAGGTCGCCCAATGCCGCATAGGCGTACGCCGCTTCGGCCGCGCTGGGGCGGCAGCGCAGCACCCGTGCGCCGGCCTGCTCGCCGAGATCCGCCGCCAGGTCCATCACCGCCGACTTGCCGGCACCCGGGGAGGCCTCGATGGTGAGGACCCGGCTGGTGCGGCCCGCGCCTGCAATCGCATCAGCGAGCCAGCCGGCCTCCTGATCCCTCCCGACGACGCGCACGGCGACGAATCTACGCGGAGGCATCGGCCCGGACGTAGGCACGGAAGATCTCCGCGACGGGGGGTGGGCTCGGTGACCGCGTCGGGCGGCGCGACGCAGCGCCGGCGCCGTCAGAGCGAGGCGAGGAAACCCAGCAGCGCCTCGTTGAACGCCTGCGGGGTCTCCTGCTGGACCCAGTGGCCCGCGCCGGGGATGATCGTCTCCCCGCGGTAGTCGGGCAGCAGGTTGCGCATCCGCTCCGGGCCCGTGGGGTCCATCAGGCGCACCACGTCGCTCTCGCCCGTGATGAAGTAGCTGGGCATCGTCAGCCGGTCGGCGTTGAGGTCCGCGCCGCGGGCAGCGTTGGCATCGAGGTTGCGGTACCAGCTCACCGGGCCGAAGAAGCCGCTGTGGCCGAACTCTGCCGTGTACAGGTCGAGGTCGTCCGCCGTCAGCCACGGGCCTTCCGGGCCGGTGTACGGCAGCGCCGGCGGGTCGCTCATCATCGTCAGGAAGCCGGTGCCCTCCATGGGGGGCAGCTCGGTGGGCATCTCCCGCCCGGCCGTGGCCACACCGGACGCGCCGTACAGCACCTTGGCCATCGTGTCCCGCGGGTCGGCGCCGAGCTCCGTTTCGGGCGGGCCGACCTGCTGGAAGTAGAGGATGTAGAAGAAGCGGTCGCCGTAGACCATGCGCATCAGCTGGGTGGGCGGCCCGGGCCACTCGGCGTAGGGCACGCTGACGCCGACGACCGCCTTCACCCGCTCGGGCCGGTAGCGGGCGGCTTCCCACACCACCATCGAGCCCCAGTCGTGGCCGACGAAGATGGCGTCGGCCTTGCCGTAGTGGTCCAGCAGGGCGAACAGGTCCGCGGTGAGGTTGTCGGTGCCGTACGCATCCACCGCGGTGGGTGCGCTGGAGTGCCCGTAGCCGCGCTGATCGGGGGCGATCACGTGGTAGCCGGCCGCGGCCAGCGGAGCCATCTGGTGGCGCCAGCTGTGGGCGAGTTCGGGGAAGCCGTGGCTGAGCACCACGGTGGGGTTCGCCGGGTCGCCGGCCTCGTGCACGACGAGTTCGACCCCGTTGACGGCGATGCGGCTGCTGCTGACTGCGCTCATCTGCGCAGTCTTGCCGAACACCTCCGTCGAGTCGTTGACGGAGATGTTCGGCCGGACGACCAAGGCTTCAGAGGTAGTAGCCGGTGATGTCGACGATGACGTGCGTGGACGCTCCCGCTGGGCCGCCACAGGACACGGTGATCTCCCGCCCGGCGCCGATCATCATCGTCAACCCGTTCGCCAGCGAGAGGTTGGCGCTCGACCAGTTGATCGAGGACGTCAGCGTGGAGCCGGCAGAGCCCGGGTTGAGCGACAGGAAGCCGTTCCCCTTCGTGCCGGTGATGGTCAGGTTGAGGGTCACGGCCGTGGCGCCTGCGGGCACGAGGTTGGGCGCGTTGACGGTGCCGTTCGCGGCGCGGCGGTCGGCCACGCTGATGGTGCGGCTCGACCCGGTGGCCAGCACGCCCGGGGACGGCAGTGGCGAACGCGAGTCGTAGGCGCGGAACGGGGTGATCGCGTGCAGGGCCCCGGCGGTGTTGAGACTCGCCAGCTTGCGCCACACTCCGGGGTTGCCGCCGCCCACGCAGCACCACAGCTCACCGCTCGAGTCGACGGTCACCATCCCCATCTCCGAATGCCGGGCCTGGGTCACGGGCCGGTCGCCCTGGGGGATCAGGTACATGGCCGCTCGCGCGCCACTGGCGTGCACACCGGTCTCGACACCCGTGAACTGTGCGGCCACCGGCCCGTTGGAGGTGACACCGATCTGGCCGCCGGCGAAGTGGCCGCCGATGCCGCCGTACGACAGGCCGTAGACCCCGACGGTGCCGGGGGCGAATGAGTTGTTGACGCCGACCACGCCGTAGCCGGTGCTCTGGTTCGTGTGGCCGCTGACGCCGCTGGGCGCCACCTCCACACTGCTCCAGCCGGCGAGCGCGGCCGGGTTGGCCGCGTCGGCACCTGCGTTGAGCGTGCCCGCCTGGAACAGGAAGGCCGCGCCGGCGGTGTCTCCCGTGTAGTCGACGCGCGTGAGGTTCTCGGTGGAGGTGGTATTGATGGTGATCGACAGGCCGTTGTCGGCTGCCGCCTGCCCGGTGGCCACCAGCCCGGTCGCCGCGCCGCCCGCCGCGGCCGCGCCCATCAGGCGAAGGGCGTCGCGGCGCGAGCGGCGAGGCGGTGGCGGTGTGGGGCTTGCTCCAGAGGCGCGCGCGTCCAGGGTCTGGTGAGGTTGCATGGCTGTTCGTCCTTCTCGCTGCAGGCCGGCACCGCCGACCGTGTTCACCGCTGCCGGCGGCGACTGCCGCGTCGTGGCGATGGGTGGGCACGGTACGCAGCGCCCTGCGGCCGTGTTGTCGGCCGCGCGACAGGCGGCGCCGCCGCCCGCAGGCTCAGCGGTAGTAGCCGGTGATGTCGATGATGAAGTTGGCCTGCGCGCCGGGCTGGCCACCGCAGATGACCGTCAATTCGCGATTGGCGTTCAGGGTGAGGGTGACGCCGTTGGCCAGGTTGAGACCGGTGCCCACCCAGTTGATGGTGCTGGCCGCGACGGAGGTAGTGCCGCCGGGGTTCACCGCCAGGTAGCCCGTGCCGACGGTGTTCGTCACGGTGACGTTGGCGGTGACCGCGGTGGCACCGGCCGGCACGAAGTCCGCCAGCGGCGGCACCACGCCGACAGCCATCCGGTTGGCCACGCTGACGGTGACGGTGCCGGTGACGTCCAGCGGCCCCGATCCGCCCTGCGTCGGCCGGGAGTCCGTCACCCGGCCGGGTGTGAGCGCATGGAATGCCCCCGCCGTCGCAGGCCCGGCCAGCTTGCGCCAGGTGCCGGGCGTGCCCGTGGCGGTGCACAGCCAGAGGTTGCCGTTCTCGTCCATCTCGACCTGGCCCCGGGTGTAGGTGGCAGCGCGTGCCGCCGGCGCCAGATGCCCCACTTGCGCGGCGAGGTACATCGCCGTGCCGTTCACTGACGAGGCCGCGGCGCGGACGCCCACCACCGAGCCGACGGCGTCGAGGCCGGTGTTGGTGCCCACGCCGACCAGCCCGGTGGCACCCTCGCCCTCCACCCCAACGCCCTCGGC
>JBPOIX010000044.1:0-4869 GCA_052034175.1 Actinomycetota bacterium | reverse complement strand
CCGGGCGACGGCGGGGGAGCGCCCCGCTATGGTCGCGGCGATGCACCCGATCGAGCGGCTCCGCTACATCGCCCGCTCCAGCGGCTTCGACCAGCGAGTGCTCGTGGCCGAGACGGCCGCCGCCCTGCGTGGCCTGGGGCCCGACCCCGCCGGCCTCGTGGTCAGCTGCCGGCGGATCGTCGAGCGGCACCCCACGGCCGGGTCGCTGTGGTGGCTGTGCGCCCACCTCCTCACCGCCCCCGAACCGATGCGGGTCGCCCGAGCCCTGGCCGAGCAGGTAGAGCTCGACCCCACCCCGGAACTGCTGGCCGACGCGCTGCCGGAGGGTGCGACGGTGTGTGTGGTCGGCTGGCCGGACCTCGCGGGCGAAGCCCTGCTGCGCCGGGGCGACGTGTCGGTCCTGGCGGTGGATGCCGCCGATCAGGGGAGCGCCTTCGTGCGGCGCCTGGAGCGCGCCGACGTGGCGGCCGAAGTGGTGGAGCCGGGCGGTGTCGCCGCGGCCGTGCTGGCGGCCGACCTCGTGCTCGTGGAAGCACTTGCCGCCACGCCCGGCGAAGTGTTGGCGGTTCCCGGCGCCAGGGCGGCGGCGTCGGTGGCGTACTGCAGCGAGGTGCCGGTGTGGGCGGTGGTCGGCACGGGCCGATGCCTGCCCAAGGCACTGTTCGCCGCGGTGGTGGAACGCGCCGCGGACGTGAGGGTGCCATGGCTGGCCGAGGCCGAACCGCTGCCGCTGGCGCTGGCCGCCTACCTGGCGGGCCCGTGGGGTGTGCTGCCCGCCGCGGAGGCCCCGCTGCAGGTGGAATGCCCGGTGGCCCCCGAGTTGCTGCGGGTCACGCCGAACTGACGGCTGCGCCTGCCTGGACCGTCTCCAGCACGGCACGGTGGAACGCCTCGAGGCCCATCGCCAGGTGAGCGTCCGGCGTGTCCTCCTCCTTGGTGTGCGACAGGCCACCGATCGAGGAGGTGAACACCATCGCCGTCGGCACCACCCGGGCCATCTCGGAGGCGTCGTGCAACGCTCCGCTCGGCAGTTCGAACCGATGGCCCTCGACGGCCTCGACGGCGTTGCGGACGCGGTCGACCAGCACCGGGTCGAAGATCATCGGCGGGATGCGGAAGATGTGCTCCAGGCGCACCGTGCAGCCCTCTGCCTCGGCGGCGCGCTGGGCAGCGTCCTTGGCCTCGGCGAACATCGAGGCCAGCGCGTCGGCGTCCTTGTGGCGCATGTCCATCGTGCACGTGGTGGTGCCCGGCACGGCGGTGACCACGCCCGGCCAGCACGACACGCTGCCCACCGTGGTGACCCCTTCGTGGCGCGCACCGATCTCCGCCAACTCCAGCGCGAAGCGGCTCATGGCGCGGAGGGAATCCCGCCGCATGGGCATCGGCATCGTGCCGGCATGTGCCGCCTGGCCGTCGAAGATCAGCCGCTCGCGTTCGATGCCGACCGTGCCCGTGACGACACCGATGCCTAGGCCGCGGTGCTCCAGCACCGGCCCCTGCTCGATGTGCAACTCGAGGTACGCGACCACGTCGTCGAGGCGCGTGCGGCACCCGTCCAGCGCTTCGATGTTGACGCCGTGCTGTGCCAGCACCTCCGGCAGGGCGTCCCCCTGACGATCCTTCAAGCCACGCAGGATGTCCACGTCGAGCGTGCCGACCACGGCGGCCGAGCCGAACAGGCTGCGGCTGAAGCGGGCCCCTTCCTCGTCCGCCCAGTCCACGAGCGCGAACGAGCGGGCGGGCGGTTCGGGCTGGAGCGCCAACGACCTCAGCACCTCGAGGCCACCGATCACGCCCAGGGCGCCGTCCAGCCAGCCGCCCGCGGGCACGGAGTCCAGGTGCGAGCCGACCACGACGGTCTCCGCGGTGCGGCCGGGAAGGTAGGCCCACAGGTTGCCGGCTTCGTCCTGCTCCACGGTGACGGGCAGGGTGGCCAACTCCTCGCGCAGCAGCGCCCGGGCCTCCACCCATTCGGGGGTCCAGCACAGGCGGCGCGAGCCGGCCGGGCCGCCGGTGCGGGCGGCGAGGGCCCGCAGGTTGGCGATGGCGCGGTGGGGGTCGAACGCGGGGGAGTGGTCGGTGCTCACGGGCCGAACAGTAGCGGTGATCAGCGCTGCCCGGCCCGAGCTGGGCTCGCTTCCGCGGCCTCGGCCAGGCGTGCCGCCAGGTCGTCCAGGTCGTGCTCCACGAGGCCGACAGTGACCCGCAGGTGGGGGTGGGCGGGGTGCACCATGAACGGCTCGCCCGGTGCCACGCCGATGCCCTGGGCGGCAAGCGCGAGCTGTGCCGAGCGTTCGTCCGCCACTGGCAGCCACAGGTTGATCCCGTCCGCGCACTGCACGTTCACGCCGCGGCGCTGCAACCCTTGGGCAACGGCGGTGCGCCGCAGGGCGTACTCGCGCCGAGCCGAGGCGATCGCGGCCACGGTGGGGGCGTGGTCGAGCATCTCCAACAGCACGGCCTGCAGCAGCCGGCTGCTCCAGCCTGCGCCGAGCAGGCGACGGTTGGCGACGGCGGTGACCACGGCACCTGCCCCGCCGACGGCCGCCAGCCGCAGATCGGGGTTGTGGCTCTTGGAATAGCTGCGGATGTGGACGGTGCGGCCGGGAAGCCAGCGGCCGAGGCTGACCAGCGGCGCGGTGGCGATGTCGCCGGAGTGGTCGTCCTCCACCACCACCACATCAGGGTGGAGGGCCAGCACCTCGGCCAATGCGTGGCCGCGTGCTTCGCTGATCGCCGCGCCCGTGGGGTTGTGTGCCCGCGGCTGCAGGAACACGGCGCGCACCGGCGCGGCCGCCAACGCGGTGGCCAGCGCGTCGGGCCGTAGCCCTTCGTCGTCCAGGTCCACCCCGATGATGTCCGCGTCGAGCAGCTCCAGCAGGTCGAGCAGGGGTGGGAACGTCGGGTGCTCCACCACGACCCGGTCGCCGCGGTGCACGACCTCGCGGGCGATGCGGTCGAGGGCGTCCATCGCCCCGTCGACGATGGTGAGCATCTCGGGAGCAAACGGCCAGTCCGCGCGCAGCCGTTCCTCCAGGGCGGGCAGCACCGCAGGGTCGAGGTAGCTGCTGGTGAGGGCGCGCCGGCCGACCGCGGCCAGCAGGGGGCCGTGGTCGGGCAGCAGCAGGGGGTCTGGGGTGCCGGTGCTGAGGTCGAGCGCGAACCGTCCCGGCCCCTCGGTGACGCGGCGGTAGCGGCTGGCGGTGGCGGGCCCCGTGGGGCGGCGGACGAAGGTGCCCTGCCGGCCGCGGGCGTCGATCGCGCCGACCGCTGCCAGGCTCTGCCAGGCCTCGCTGACCGTGGTGGGCGAGACCCCGAGCCTGCTGGCGAGCTCGCGCACGGTGGGCAGCCGGGTGCCTTCAGGGAGGCGGCCGGAGGTGACCAGCCGGCCGACTCCGGCAGCGATGCCGCGGGCGCTGCGGTCGCCCAGTTCGGCAACGATCAGTTCCACGGCGGCGTACCCTGACTTCATTGTGCGGTAACAATACATCTATTGTCTGGCACGTGCGGTCACATTAGAGTCCGGGCATGGCGAACATCGTGAAGGCTGCATTGCTGCAGACGGATTGGCCCGGCACCAAGGAAGCCATGCTCGACAAGCACGAGCAGGCGGTGCACGAGGCGAAGGCCCAGGGTGCGCAGGTCATGTGCTTCCAGGAGCTCTTCTACGGCCCGTACTTCTGCCAGGTGCAGGAAACGGAGTACTACGCGTACACCGAGGGCATCCCCGACGGGCCCACCACCCAGCGCTTCCAGAGCATCGCCAAGGAGGCCGGCATGGTGCTGGTGCTCCCGATGTACGAGATCGTCCGCCCCGGCCTGTACTACAACACGGCCGCGGTGGTGGATGCCGACGGCACCTACCTCGGCAAGTACCGCAAACAGCACATCCCGCAGACGAAGGGCTTCTGGGAGAAGTTCTACTTCACGCCTGGCGACGGCGGGTACCCCGTGTTCGACACCGCGGTCGGCAAGGTCGGCGTGTACATCTGCTACGACCGCCACTTCCCCGAGGGCTGGCGGGCGCTCGGCCTCAACGGTGCCGAGATCGTGTTCAACCCGTCGGCCACGAGCCGCGGCCTGTCGCAGTACCTGTGGGGCATCGAGCAGCCGGCGGCGGCCGTCGCCAACATGTACTACGTCGGTGCCATCAACCGGGTGGGCATCGAGCCGCTGGGGGACAACGACTTCTACGGGCAGAGCTACTTCGTCGACCCGGAGGGCCAGTACGTCGGCGACAAGGGCGACCCCTTCAAGCCGGAGCTCGTGGTCCGCGATCTGGACCTCGACAAGATCAAGCAGGTGCGCGACCGTTGGGCCTTCTACCGCGACCGTCGCCCGGACGCCTACGACGACCTGTTCACCCACTGACCGACCGATCGTCCGACACCTACCGAGGGATTCACATGGGCACCACGCTGATCAAGAACGGCAAGGTCATCAGCACCACGGGCGTCATCGCCCAGGACGTGCTGATCACCGGCGAGACCATCACCGCGCTCGGCGCACCCGGGTACTTCACCGAGGAAGGCATCGACAAGGTCATCGACGCCGCGGGCAAGTACGTCATCCCCGGCGGGGTGGACGTGCACACCCACATGCAGATGCCGTTCGGTGGCACCACCGCCAGCGACACCTTCGAGACCGGCACCCGGGCCGCGGCGTGGGGCGGCGTCACCACCATCGTCGACTTCGCGGTCCAGAGCGCGGGCGGCAACGTCATGGACGGTCTCGCGGCATGGCACGAGAAGGCGGCCGGCGAATGCGCGGTCGACTACGCGTTCCACCAGATCGTCGGCGGTATCGACGAGGAGTCGCTGAAGGCGATGCGGTACCTCACCGAGCACGAGGGGATCACCAGCTTCA
>JBPOIX010000124.1:0-3374 GCA_052034175.1 Actinomycetota bacterium | reverse complement strand
ACTCCTCCCAGACCGGCGACTCGGCGCAGAAGATGAAGAAGGTGCGGGGCGGCGCCGCGGCCGCGCCCACCTCCACCGACGACTCCGCGGCCCTCGCCGCGGCCGAGGCTGCGGAAGCGTCGCTCGTGCCCGAACTGCCCGACCCGGTGCAGGACCTGCTGGCCGTGGAGGTGGCCGCCCGCGGGCGCCAGGCGAACATGTCGTTCTTCGCCTTCACGGCCACCCCGAAGGGACGCACCCTCGAGCTGTTCGGGCGGCGCAACCCCAGCACCGGCAAGTACGAGCCGTTCCATCTGTACTCGATGCGCCAGGCGATCGAGGAGAAGTTCATCCACGACGTGCTGGCCAACTACGTCACCTACGACACCTACTTCAAGATCGACAAGGCCATCACCGACGACCCCGAGCTGGACAAGGCCCGCGCCAGCGCGGCCATCGCCCGCTTCGTCTCCCTCCACGAGCACAACCTGGCCCAGCGTGCGGACGTGATCGTCAACCACTTCCGCGCCCATGTGGCCGGCAAGGTGGGCGGCAAGGCGAAGGCGATGGTGGTGACGGCCTCCCGCCTCCACGCGCTGCGCTACAAGCGGGCGCTGGACAAGTACTGCGCCGAGCACGGCATCGGCGATGTGGGCGTGCTGTGCGCCTTCTCCGGCAGCCTGCCCGACGACGGTGGCGAGTGGACCGAGAGCAAGGTGAACGGCTTCCCCGACTCGGAGACACCTCGCCGCTTCGACACCGACGACTGGCAGATCCTCGTGGTGGCGGAGAAGTACCAGACCGGGTTCGACCAGCCGAAGCTCTACGCGATGTACGTCGACAAGACGCTCACCGGCCTGGCCGCCGTCCAGACGCTCTCCCGCCTGAACCGCACCCACCCGGACAAGACCGGCACGTTCGTGCTCGACTTCCGCAACTCGGTGGAGAGCATCCAGGAGTCGTTCGCCCCGTGGTTCGTGCGCACCCACGCCCCGCCCACCGACCCCCACCTGCTCTACGACACCCACGCCGAGCTCGGCCCGTTCGACGTGCTGCGCAGCGAGGAGATCGAGACGCTGGTGGGCCTCCTGCTGGCCGACCCCGAGCGCAACCACCAGCGCATCCACTCCGTCATGCAGCCGGCGGTGGACCGCTTCCACGCGCTGGACCACGAACGCCAGGACCTGTTCCGCGACGTGCTCACCCGCTTCACCCGCATCTACAGCTTCCTCTCGCAGGTGGTGGCGTTCACCGACGTCAAGCTGGAGCGCGACTACCTGTTCTGCCGTCGCCTTGCCCAGCTCGTTCGGCAGGAGTCCGTGGCCGGGGTGGACCTCGGCGACTCGGTGGAGCTCACCCACCTGCGCATGGAGAAGGTGTGGCAGGGCGACGCTTCCCTCGACGTGGAGGACGGTGAGGTCATCACGCTCCCGGGCGGTGGCGGTGCCACCCGCCGCGTGGAGGAGGTGCCGCTCTCGGAGATCATCCAGCGGATCAACGACCGCTTCGCCACCAACATCACCGACACCGACCGCCTCTTCGTCGACCAGGTGGCTGACGACATCGTCGCCAACGAGACCATCCAGGTGCAAGCGCTCGCCAACAGCGAGGAAGCCTTCAGCGTCGGCTTCGACTCCACCTGGACCAAGGCCCTTGCCGGCCGCATGAACGCCAACGAGCAGTTCGCCTTCCAGATGCTCGACAACCACGACCTGCGCGCTGCCCTGCTGGACGAGTACCGCCCGGCCATCTACCGCCGTGCCCGCGTGGCCCGCCAGCGGACCTGCCCGATCAGCGAACTGATCCGCCCCGACGGCGAGACCCGCTTCCTCGAGTACAAGTCCACCCTGCGGTGGGACATCCAGACCGGCCAGAAGGCCACCTACCTCGAGGACGCCGTGGTGAAGACCATCGCCGGCTTCGCCAACAGCGCCTACGGCGGCACCCTCCTCGTGGGCGTCACCGACACCGGCGGCATCCACGGCCTCGAGGCCGACTACGCCACGTTCTCCAAGCGCGGCGAACGCGGCGACCGCGACCTGTGGGGCCAGCACCTGAAGAACCTGCTCGACCGCCTCGGCGCGTCCGCGGCCACGTTGGTGGATTGGGACTTCTTCACCATCGACGGCAAGGACATCTGCCGCATCAGCGTGGAGCCCAGCGACCACCCCGTGTACGAGACCCGCGGCGAGGAGCAGCTGTTCTGGTGGCGCACCCCCGTCGGCACCGACCGCATCGCTGACGACCGCGAGCGCGACCGAGTGATCGCCCGCCGCTGGGCGAGCTGACGCGTCCGCGGACGACGATATTCAAGGAAGCAAGGCGAACTCCCCGCTGATAGGGCGCACCACGGTGAAGTGGCGGCGGTCGAGAGTGGCGATCTCACCCACGCCGAGGCGTTCCGCGGCCGCACACACGCTGGCATCGACCGTGCCGAGCGGCAGATCGCGATAGCGCGCCACCAGCTCGGCGATCCGCAGCCAGTCGGCAGGGTCGACCGGTTCGGCGATGAGGTTCCCAGCGGCGAAGTCGCCGAGGAACCGCACTTCCGCCTCGGCCCCGAGGCGCGTGCCGACGAGGTACGCCACCTCGGTGATCACCAGCGTCGGCACCAGGAGCGGACCTGGATGGGTGGCAAGTAGCTCCAGGCAATCGTGGTGGTGCCGATCGTCGCGATCGACGTAGGCGTACAGCGGACCGGCGTCGACCATCAGCGCGATGACGACACCTCACTGGCGATGATCTCCTCGATGCGCGACGAGATGTCGGCACGCCCGCTGGCACCGGCGCCCGCGGCGAGCAGCCGCCGACGGCCCTGTGGCGCATCGAGCAACGCCTCGATCGCTGTCCGCGTCAACTGCGACACGGTGACACCGCGACGCTGCGCCTCGTGACGCAAGCGTGCGTCGAGGTCGTCGGGGAGTTTCACGGTGGTCCGCTGCATGTATGCCAGCATACCCACCGCCGTGGCGACGGTTCCGGCCCTCATGCCGCAGCCTCGTGCCGGTGGCGGCGCTGGTGGCAGGGGGCGCAGCGCAGCTGCAGTTCCTCCACCACGGTGTGCTGGGTGACCTCGTAGTCGGGCACATGGTCGTACTGCAGGATGGTGGTGGCGCCGCAGTCCACACACACCCGGTCGCGTTCCTTCACCAACCTCTTCTGCCGCGCACTCGGGTGGCGGCGCTTGGCGCCGGCGTTGATCGGACGGCCTTCGGCGTCGTGGATGAGGGCCCGGATGAAGGCCTCCGGCGCAAGGCGTTCGACCACACTCATCGGCAGCGGCGTGCCATCGTCCAGCGACGCACCATCCGCCCGCACGTGCAGCACGACCTCGGTGGTGAGCCCGCCGGTGCCCTCCTGCAGCAGCCGGGCCAGCGCGTCGGCGTGCTGCTGGG
>JBPOIX010000141.1:0-20341 GCA_052034175.1 Actinomycetota bacterium | reverse complement strand
ACGCGGCGTTCATGGCCACCCACGAGGGTCTGGCGCGCACCATGCCCGGCCGCCTGGTAGGTGTCAGCACGGACACCGAGGGCCGCCCAGCGCTCCGCCTGGCCCTGCAGACCCGGGAACAGCACATTCGCCGTGAGAAGGCCACCTCCAACATCTGCACGGCCCAGGTGCTGCTGGCGAACATCGCCGGGCTGTACGCGGCCTGGCACGGCCCCGACGGCCTGGCGCGCATCGCCGAGCGCGTCCACCGCCTCACGTCCGTGGCGGCAGCAGCACTCGGTGCCGCGGGTCATGAACTCGTTCACGACACCTGGTTCGACACCATTGCTGTGCGCTGCGAGTCCGCCACTGTCGCCACCGCTGCACGCGCGGCGGGCATCAACCTGCGCGAAGTGGATGCTCGAACCATCACCCTCAGCCTCGATGAGACATCGAGTCTTTCCACCGTGAAGGCCGTGCTCGCCGTCTTCGGGGCCGACGCCCGCCTCCCCGACGACCTGGAGGCGGTACCCGGCGGCGTTGCGGACCCGCGCACCAGCAGCTTCCTCGCTCAGGCCGTGTTCCACCGCTATCACACGGAACACGAGATGCTGCGTTACCTGCGCCGCCTGGCGGACAAGGACCTCGCACTGGACCGCACGATGATCCCCCTCGGCTCGTGCACGATGAAGCTCAACGCCGCCGCGGAGATGGAGCCGATCACCTGGCCCGAGTTCAGTGACGTGCACCCGTACGCCCCGGACGACGAGACCGAGGGCTACCGCGAGATGATCCACCAGTTGGAGCAGATGCTGGTGTCCATCACCGGCTACGACGCCGTCAGCCTGCAGCCGAACGCCGGTAGCCAGGGTGAGTTCGCCGGCCTGTTGGCGATCCGCGGCTACCACCGCAGCCGCGGCGACGACGGCCGCACGATCTGCCTCATTCCTTCCAGCGCGCATGGCACGAATGCCGCCAGTGCGGTGATGGCCGGCCTCAAGGTCGTGGTGGTGGCGTGCGACGACCACGGCAACGTGGACGTGGACGACCTCCGAGCCAAGGCCGCGGCCGCGGGCGCGGCGCTGGCAGCAGCGATGGTGACCTACCCCTCCACCCATGGAGTGTTCGAGGAGGCCATCCGCGAGATCTGCGCCGTCGTCCACGAGCACGGCGGGCAGGTCTATGTGGACGGCGCCAACCTCAACGCGCTCGTCGGCATGGCCAAGCCGGGCGAGTTCGGTGCCGACGTCAGCCACCTCAACCTCCACAAGACCTTCTGCATCCCGCACGGCGGCGGAGGCCCTGGCGTCGGCCCGGTGGCGGTGCGCGCCCACCTGGCGCCGTTCCTGCCCGGCGACCCGTTGGCCACCGGCCAGGCGGTCGGGCCCGTCTCGGCGGCCCGCTTCGGCTCGGCCAGCATCCTGCCGATCTCGTGGGTCTACATCGCACTGATGGGTGCCGAGGGGCTGCGCCAGGCCACCGCCACGGCCATCCTCACGGCGAACTATGTCGCCACCCGGCTCAACGGCGCATTCCCTGTGCTCTACTCCGGCAGCAACGGCCGGGTCGGGCACGAGTGCATCGTCGACGTGCGCGGAATCACCAAGGACACCGGCGTGACGGTGGACGACGTGGCCAAGCGCCTGATGGACTTCGGCTTCCACGCCCCCACCATGAGCTTCCCGGTGGCCGGCACCCTGATGATCGAGCCCACCGAGAGCGAAGGCCTGCACGAGCTGGACCGCTTCGTCGACGCGATGCTGGCCATCCGCAGCGAGATCGACAGTGTTGCCGCCGGTGAATGGCCGCTGGAGGCCAGCCCGCTCCGCCACGCGCCGCACACTGCGGAGGACCTCCTGGGCGAGTGGAACCGGCCGTATCCGCGCGAGCTCGGTGCTTACCCCGTGCGCAGCGTGCGCCAGTCCAAGTACTTCCCGCCGGTGTCCCGTATCGACGCTGCCTACGGCGACCGCAACCTGATCTGCAGCTGTGAACCGCTCGAGGCCTACGCCGAGGGCTGACGCAAAGGCGGGAGGCGTTCGCTCTCTGGCCCACGCACCCGCGCTACGGTGCAGCCATGGCTGACACCAGCGGGTCGTACACAGGCGGGTTGAGCGACATCTTGGGGCTGCTCGGCACGAGCAACCCTCTCTCGGGCATCTCCAAGTCGATCGGGCAGTTCCAACGCGGCGTCACCCAGTTCCTCGACAGCGTGGAACGGTTCAACGAGACGATGGAGCAGCTGAACCAGGTGGCCAAGCGGGTGAACGGCCTGCTGGACACCGTGGAGGAGCCGATCAAGGCGTTCGTTCCCCAGGTAACACGCACGATCAAGGCTGCCGACATGATGGTCGATCAGCTCACCGGCCCGGTGGAGAAGGTGGCGCCCACGCTCACCCGTTTCGCCGAGACCCTCTCCAACCCAACCCTGCTGGCCCTGCCCACCGACCTCGGCAAGTTCATGGAGACGCTCGGCGACCTCGCCGCCCGGCTCCAGCCGCTCGGGCAGATCGCCGAAACCGCCGGCAGCTGGTTCGGCTTGCGCCCCCTCGCCGCCCTGCGCGGCGGCGGCCATGCACCTACGGCCGCGCCGGCCGCGGCCCCTCCTCCGCCTCCGCCACCCGTGCGCGTCCCTGCAGCGAAGAAGGCGGCGCCGGCGAAGAAGTCTCCCGCCAAGAAGGCGGCAGCTGCAACGAAGGCGCCCGCGAAGAAGGCGCCCACTGCGGCGAAGAAGGCGGTCGCCAAGAAGGCGGCGCCGAAGAAGCCCGCGCCGAAGCGGTAGGCGCTACTTCTTCGCCACGAACGGCAGTGGCACGACACGCCCCGGCAGCGCCGAGCCACGCACGTCGATCTCGACCTCGGTCCCCTCGGCCACCGACGGCGGCAGGAACGCCAACGCGATGCCGTGCCCGAGCACCGGCGAGAAGTTGCCGCTGCTGACCGTGCCGACCTCGGCGCCAGCCAACAGCACCGGGCAGTCCGCGCGCGGCGGGCGGCGACCCTCTGTGGAGATGCCGCGCAGCACACGCGCGACGCCGCGCTCGCGTTCGGCAGCCAGTGGCTCCCGCCCGCGGAACTCGTCCTTGCCCCATGCCACCACCCAGCCGAGGCCGGCCTGCAGCGAGGTGATCCCGGCACCCAACTCATGGCCGTGCAAGGGCAAGCCGGCTTCCAGACGCAGGGTGTCCCGCGCACCGAGGCCGGCGGGCATGATGCCGCACGAGGCGACCGCGCCCCACAGCTCCTCGGCGGCGTCCACCGGCACGGCAATCTCCACGCCGGCCTCGCCGGTGTAGCCGGTGCCGGCCACCACACAGTCGGCGCCGTGCCAGTTCAACTGCTGCACACGAAAGCGACCGACCTCGGCGGCGTCGGCGAACACGGCGGCCAGGCGCTCCTTCGCCCGCGGGCCCTGGATCGCCAGCACCGCACGATCATGCGTGGTTTCCGTGCCGCCGATGGCCGCCCGCACCCGATCCGTGTTGGACGCGTTCGGCATCACGTCGAACACGTCGTCGGCCACCCACCACACGATGATGTCGTCCAGCACGGAGGCATCCTGTTCGTCCAGCAGGTGGGTGTACTGCGCCCGCCCGGGGCCGATCTTGGTGAGGTCGTTGGTGAGGGCGAATTGCAGCCGGTGCAGCGCGTCCGGCCCCTCCACACGCACCGTGCCGAGGTGCGACACGTCGAACACGACGGCGTCGTTGCGGCAGGCGAGGTGTTCGTCCAGGGTGCCGGCGGCGTAGTTCACCGGCATCTCCCAGCCACCGAAGGGCACCATCTTCGCCCCGAGGAAGCGGTGCGCGGCGTCGAGCGGGCTGTACTCCAGGGCGCTCATCACACGGCCTGGGCGGTGAGCACGGGCACGCCTTCGGCGTCCGCCAGTTCGATCAGCGAGGCATCGAGGTCCGTCTTCACGCTGCCGATGGCCAGCACGTTGAGCACGCCCTGCCCGCCACGGCGAACGATGTCGATCAGCGTCTCGCCGTCGCACAACAGCACATCGCTACCGCTGATGACCAGGGTGGCGGAGGCGATGTCCGCGTCGGCCTGGGCGCGCAGGTAGGTGAACGCCTTGCGCACGTTCTCCAGCTTGATTCCTGCGTCGAGCAGGCTCTTCACCACCCGCAGCTCCAGCAGGTCGCGGTAGCTGTACAGGCGCCGGCTCCCACTGCCCGAGGCATCCGCCAACGACGGGCGTACCAGGTCGGTGCGCGCCCAATAGTCCAGCTGTCGATAGGTGATGCCCACAACGCCTGCGGCCTTCGTGCCGCTGTAGCCGATCTCGCTCATCGGAGCCTCCGCTCTGCAACCACAGGCGCGTAATTACGCCCATGACATCGGCGACCATGGTACGGCCAGCCGCGCGCGCCGTCAAGCACTGTGCGCGCGAGATCTTCGCGCGCACCGCGCGAAGATCGGCTTACTCGGCGAAATCGTCCGGATTGAGGTCGTCGAGGAAGTCGCGGAACTCGTCGAGGATCGCTTCTTCGTCCGCAGGTGCGTCCGCCTCCATCGCCACCGCCGCTTCATCCAGCAGGTCTTCCTCGGCGAAGATCGGGGCGTCCACCCGCACGGCCAACGCGATCGCATCACTCGGCCGGGTGGACACCACCGTCTGCCCGCTGGCAGTGCGCAGGTGCAACTCGGCGTAGTAGGTGTGCTGGCGGACCTCGGTGATGAGCACGCGCTCCAGGGTGGCCCCCAGAGCTTGCACCACGGTGATCATCAGGTCGTGGGTCATCGGCCGGGGCGGCGTGTTGCCTTCCAGCGCGTTGTGGATGGCCGCAGCTTCGTTGCCGCCGATGAGGATCGGCAGGACGCGACCGTTCTCCACCATCTCCCGCAACATCACCACAGGTGTGTTGGCGGGCATCTCCACCCGCACGCCGAGCAATTCCATCCGCATCACTCGCCTGAGCGTAACGCCGTGCGCACGCCCGTGCGCCGCGGAGCGGGAGACTTCAGCTGTCCAGGTGGGGTGCCAGCACCGAGGCCAGCAGGGCAGCCCTCAGCTCGGCGCCCAGCGCGGACAGCTCGCCGAGCGTGACATTGGCCTGGTGCCGGCTCTGCGGGTTGCGCTGGCGCAACAGGGGCACGACCAGTTGCTCGAACAGCGAGGCCTCGCGCTCGGCCGCCTGGCGCCACGCCCTCAGGTGGCGAGGCTCCACACCACGCTCGAGAAAGCCGGCCGCAGCGGAGACGATGGCCAGGTCCGCCGGGCTGTACGCCGCGGTGGTGCCGGTGCCCTTGCCGCTGACCAGACCGTAGTTCTCCAGTTCGGCCAGCTGCTTGGAGGTGATGCCGGCCTCCGCACAGAGCTCCTGGCCGGAGTAGTTCTCCTTCACCGGCGGCGGCGCGGGTGCCGGCACGGCCGCCAGGTGACTGCCGTTGCCGCCGCTGCCTGCGGGCAACTGGGCGAAGAACTGTGCGGCCGGGTTGGAGGACGCAGGTGCGGCCGCCGCGGCGGGTGCCGCTGCGGGAACGGGCACGGCGACCAGCGCGTGGTCGGCAACGGCCACGGCCGCCGGGCGCAGCTGTGCCGCCGGGTGGTGGCCGGTCGGCACCGGGGTGCCCTCAGGGACCATCAGCTCACCCGTCTCGTCGCTGCCCGGCAGCACCACGTTGCGGATGCCCCGCGGTGCGGTGTGGCCGCCCGTGTCGTCGATCTCGCCGGTCTCCAGGCGGGTCTTGATGACTCGCAGCGGAAGGAAGTTCTCCTTCTGCTCGCGCAGGATGACGCGCAGGCGCTCCACGTCGCCGTCGTAGAACTTGCGATACCCGGACGCCGTGCGCTCCGGGTCGATCAGGCCTTGGCTCTCGAGAAAGCGGATCTTGGAGATGGTGACGTCGGGGAACTCCTCGAGGAGCAGCCCCAGCACTTCACCGATGGACAGATACGGGCGTTCAGACACAGGTCAACCGTCGGACTTGGTGAAGAACACCAGGCGGAACTTGCCGACCTGCAACTCGTCCCCATGGCGCAACTGCGCCCGATCGATCCGCTGATTGTTGACGTAGGTGCCGTTCAACGAGCCGGCGTCTCGAACTTCCCAACCGGCCGCCGTGTGCTCGATGTCCGCGTGGCGGCGCGACACCGTGATGTCGTCCAGGCTGATCTCGCTGTCCGGGTGGCGGCCGAGACGGGTGACGCCCGCGTCGAGCGTGAGTGCGGCCCCGGCCTGCGGGCCGTTGCGCACCAGCAGCGAGGCCCCGGTGGGCAGATCGCCGACATGGACGACGATGTCGTCCTGCGGGCCGGGCGCGTCCTGCAGAGGGTCCACCTTGGCCAAGGTGACCGTGTGGTCGTCGATGCGATCGAGCACGCAACCACACGTGGAGCAGAAACTGGACTCCGGCGGGTTGCGGTGGCCGCACTGGTTGCAGAACACGTAGGCCATCGGCGACAGACTAACCCTCGATCAGAGACTGATACGCCGCTGCATCCAGCAGGCCGGCCACCTGGGTGGCATCCGCCAGTTCGATCTCGCAGATCCAACCGTCGCCGTAGGGGTCGCTGTTCAACAATTCGGGTGACGCGCCGAGCGCGTCGTTCACCGCAACCACCGTGCCGGACACCGGGGCGTACACGTCGCTGACCGATTTCGTGCTCTCGACCTCACCGAAACTGTCGCCCGCGGCGACGCTTGCCCCGACGGTGGGCAACTGGACGTAGACCACGTCGCCCAACTCGTGCTGGGCGTAGTCGGTGATGCCGACACGAGCGCGGCCGCCATCGACGGACACCCACTCGTGATCGCTGCTGTAGCGGAGCTGCTCGGGAACCTGCATGCCACCCACCCTAGCCGCGGGCCACCCGCCCCGACCGAAGGCTCTGGCGGATGGTGGGCACATACGCCGCAGCGGTGTAGTAGCTCAGGGCCAGGCCGGGAATCCCGAGGATCCAGGAGGCGATCTGGAAGCCCGTGTTGCCCGGGAAGTCGCTGGCGCCGAGCATGAACCCGGGCAGGGCGAACATCAGCAGGAAGGTGGCCGTCTTGCCCCACCAGGTGACGTCGAAACGCTTCATCCCGAAGAAGACGGTGGCAGCGGCGACCGTGCCGCCGACGATGACCTCGCGGGCCACCACGAGCACGCAGAACCACAGGGGCGCGGAGCCGTCGATGATGATCCCGGTGATCGCCACGATGAACAGCAGGCGGTCGGCGGTGGGGTCGAACATCTTGCCGAACTCGCTGACCTGGTTGAACCGGCGGGCCAGCCAGCCATCCACCCAGTCCGTCGCCCCGAGGCCGCCGAGCAGCCAGGCGGCGCCGGCCCGGTTGTCCCGGCCGAACAGCACGTACAGGAAGATCGGGATGCAGCACAGCCGCGCCAGGGTGAACAGGTTCGGTGCTGTGAGGTACTTGTGCGTGCCGAGGTGCTCGTCGGCGGGCGGTACCGCGGCGGGCGTCGTGGCGGGCGTCGTGGCAGCGGCCGGTGCGGGCGCAGGCTCGGGAGTGTCCATCGGTGCGGAGCGTACAAGCGCGGCGGGGCGCGCTGCGTACGATCGGCCCATGACCGCACAGGGAACACTCTCCGGCCAGGTGGCCTTCATCACCGGGGCCGGCTCCGGCCTCGGCGCCGCCTTCGCCCGCCGACTCGCCGCGGATGGCGCCACCGTCGTCATCAACGACATGAACCCCGACGCCGCGGCAGCCACCGCAGCGGACGTCGGCGGCGACACGGCGATCTTCGACGTCACCGACTCCGTGGCCTTCGACGAAGCGGTGGAGAAGGCCGCGGAGCGCCACGGCCGTCTGGACATCATGATCAACAACGCCGGCATCGCTCCCCTGCCCGACGGCCCGAAGGTGGAACGTTCGATCGCCAACCAGATGGCACGCATGGAGGGCCGCTTGCAGGACATGGTCCCGCCCGACAGCACGATCGACCTCACCGACGCGGACTTCGACCGGATGATCAAGGTCCACCTCTACGGCACCTTCTACGGCACTCGCGCCGCACTGCGGCACATGACGCCCGCCCGCAGCGGCGCCATCGTCAACATCTCGTCCGTGCTCGGCCTGCGGCCGATGGCCGGTGCCCTGCACTACGCCACGGCAAAGGCCGGCATCATCGCGCTCACCAAGAGCGTCGGGCAGGAGGTCGCGGCCTTCGGCGTGCACGTGAATGCCGTGTGCCCGGGCTGGGTGGACACACCCCTGCTGGCGCCGATGGACCCGATGATGATGGCCGGGATCACGATGCAGATCCCCAAGGGGCGCATGGCCACCGCCGAGGAACTGGCCGAACTGGTGCGCTTCCTCGCCGGGCCGGAGTCCAGCTACTGCCACGGCGACGTGTTCACCGCCTCCGGAGGGTTCGTCTGATGCCGACGATCTTCACCCGCATCATCAACGGCGAGATCCCGGGCACCTTCGTCCACCGCGACGACCGGTGCGTGGCGTTCCTCTCGATCAACCCGCTGGCCCACGGCCACACCCTCGTCGTGCCGATCGAGGAGTTCGACCACTGGGTCGACATGCCGCCCGATCTGACGGCGCACCTGTTTGAGGTGACGCGCCGCATCGGCGTGGCCCAGCAGGCGGCGTTCAAGCCGGAGCGCATCTCGGTGATCATCGCCGGCTACGAAGTGCCGCACACCCACATCCATGTCATCCCCACCGAGCACATGGGCCAGCTCAACTTCGCCAACGCCGCAGCGTCCGTCTCCCGCGAGGAACTGGACTCCGCCGCCCACGCCATCCGCGTGGCCCTGCAAGCCGAGGCCTGACTGGCCGGCACCGTACGGCTCGACCCGAGTGAGCCGCCGCCGACCCGAGTGAGTGGGGACAGATCCGAGTGACCGGCCCCATACCCGAGTGAGCGGGGACAGATCCGAGTGGGTGACGGCATCCGAGCGGACACTCCCATCCCGGATGCGAGTGTGCACTCCGATGACCCGCCCACTCGGAAGTGGCCCGGCTTACTCGGAAGTGGCCCGGCTCACTCGGAAGTGGACCGGCTCACTCGGAAGTGGACCGGCTCACTCGGAAGTGGCCCGGCTCACTCGGAAGTGGGCGGGCCGCCCAGTCGGCGTGCAGGGCCACCGGGGCATGCGGCCTGACTGGCCGGCATCGTCTACGGGATGGCGTGCAAGCCCCAGACGGGGTTGGCGTTCACCACCCAGCCCTCCTCTCAGCGCACGTTCACGGTCACGAACTCCTCGCTCGGGTGGGTGGCGCTGAGCGTGTACTCGCCGGGCGGGACGTTGGCGAACAGCACTCCCCCGTCCCCGGAGCTCGTCATCTGGGCAATGTCCGGCAGCACGTCGTCGTTGAAGTAGATCGGCGTGGCCAACGCAGGCTCGATGGCAACCGTCGCCCCCTCCACACCGTGCGGGTGGAAGTTGATGAACTCGTCGAACGTCATCCCCACCATGCGCGCATCGCCGACCGTGGTGACGATCACGCAGCCACCCTCGAACGGGTCGCGGCCGACGAAGCCGCCGACCAACGCCTTCAGCCCGTCGTAGATCGCGTTCGACGGGGTCTGGAAGTTGACGCCATCCAGTTCGGTGCCATCGTGGGCGTCGTCGAGTGTGAGCGTCTGCACTCGGATGCTGTGATGGCCCTCGGCCTCGATGTAGGCGGTGACGGTGGCACCGGCGGGCAGCTCCAGCTCGTAGCTGCCGTCCGCACCGGTGACGGCACTCACGTCCGGCAGTTCCTCCACCCGGATGGTGGCCCCGGCGATCGGGTCGGGAGTGTTGAAGGTGTACGCGGTGCCGCGGACGTGTGCCAGCGGCGGGTCGGTGGCGGGCGGCTCCGTGTTGGGCGCCGCGGTCGTCGTCGGAGCGTCGGTCGGCGCGGGCGCCGACGTGTCGCCCGGCCCACTGTCGGCCGCCACGGTGGTGGTCGAGGCGGTGTCGTCGTCACCCCCGCACGACACGAGGAGCGCAAGAGAAGCGACGAGCGGCAGCAGGCGACGGGAGTTCACGCGACCGACTGTACGAAGCCCGGCTGCCCGGCCACGATTCAGCCGACGGCGGCGATCAGTTCTGGCCCCTTGTTGCGCACATTGTTCACTTCGGTGCTCACCGGGTGCATGGTCAGCAGGCCGTCCGGGGCGGGCACGAGCAGGCGCCGCAGCGCCTCGACGTCCCGGTTCGCAGGGTCGAGCCATTCCGCCCAGGCGGATTGTGGCAGCAGCACGGGCATGCGGTCGTGCACCGGGGCCATCGTGGCGTTGGCCGAGGTGGTGATGACGGTGCAACTGTGCAGCCAGGGAGCATCGGCACCCTCGGCTCTGTCCCTCCACACGGCCCACAACCCGGCCACGGCCAACGGCTCGCCGTCCGCCCGGTGGATGAACATCGGCGTCTTCATCGGCTTTCCCGCCTTGGTGAGCGGCGCCCCCTCCCCCGCCGCCTGCCACTCGTAGAAGCCGTCCATCGGCACGATCAGGCGATGCTTGGTGAACAGCCCCTTGAACGCCGGCTTCTCCGCCAACGTCTCGGAACGGGCGTTGATCATCTTCGACCCGATCTTGACGTCCTTGGCCCAGCTGGGCACGAGGCCCCACTGGAACGTCTGCACCTCACGTTCCCCGCTCGGCGCCTGCAGCACCGCATACACGTCGTTGGTGGGCGCCACGTTGAAGTTCTCCGGAAGCGGGGCCACCCCACCGCCTTCGAACGAGGCCCCGAAGAACTCGGCGATCTTGTCCGGGGAGGACGACGACACGAAGCGACCGCACATGCCCGCCACCGTACCCGGCCGGAAACGCGCAACAGGGCCCACCCGAAGGCGGACCCTGTTCACCGAGTCGGGCTGGCGGGATTCGAACCCACGACCTCTTGTCCCCCAGACAAGCGCGCTAACCAAGCTGCGCCACAGCCCGTATGTACGGCAGTCGACTCTACCGACTCTTCCCCGCTTTACGTAAAAGGTTTCGCCGCCACGCTCCAGGTCGCGGGTTCACAGCGATTACGTAAAGCCGAAGTAGGGCTGTCAGATGAAGAGGTCGATGATGCGCCAGCCGAGGTAGGCGGC
Source organism: Actinomycetota bacterium (assembly GCA_052034175.1). Lineage (GTDB taxonomy): Bacteria > Actinomycetota > Acidimicrobiia > Acidimicrobiales > Ilumatobacteraceae > UBA668. The sequence goes on along the minus strand of JBPOIX010000141.1, from coordinate 9,362 downwards.
GAGGAGGACCATCATCAGCTTGAAGTGCCATGGCGCTTTGGCGTCCTCCGGGTTGCCGTCCGCACCGGCCGCCAGCTTGCGCAGGTTGAGGTTCTTCGCCGTGATCGGCTGCTGCGCCTCGATGGAGCGCCCGCACGTGGGGCATGAGCCGTCGTCGTTCATCGCCGACGGTGTCCAGTACTTGGCGCAGTCCTCGCACCAGGGCATTGCGGTGGCCTTTCCCTACTCGCTGCGCTTGCGCACTCGGAGCTTGATGGGCGTGCTGCCGAACTGGAACGCCTCGCGAATGCTGCGCTCCAGGTAGCGCATGTAGGTGTGCGGCAGTTCGCGGTTCACGAACAGGGTGAACGTCGGGGGGTCGCTGGCCCCCTGCAGCGCGTACAGCACGCGCAAGCCGTGGCCGGCGGGCTGGCGCTGCTGGGCGTCGGCGATCACCCGGTTCACGTCGCGGGTGGGCACGCGGCGGTGGTACTGGTCGATGGCCTCCTGCAGCACGGGGCGCAGCTTGTGCACCCCTTTGCCCGTGAGGGCGGAGATCTTCAGGATCGGCGCGTCGCCCATGAAGTACAGCTTGCGTTCGAACTCGCGGGTGACCTCGGCCCGCTGCTCGGCGTCCTCCAGAAGCTCCCAGTTGTTGAGCATCACCAGGATCGGGCAGCCGGAGGCATCCACGCGCTCCGCCAGGCGCTGGTCCTGCGCGGTGACTCCCTCGGTGGCGTCGATCACCAGCAGGGCGATGTCCGCGTCATCGATGGCCCGCAGGGCTCGCACCATCGAGTAGTACTCGGCGGAGTCGTCGATACGGCTACGGCGGCGCATGCCCGCGGTGTCGACGAACACGATCGGCCCATCGGGGGTGTCCACCAGCGTGTCGATCGCGTCGCGCGTGGTGCCTGCCATGTCGTGGACCACGCTGCGGTCCTCCCCCACCAGCCGGTTGAAGAGGGTGCTCTTGCCCACGTTCGGGCGGCCGACGATGGCCACGCGAGGCGGCGGCGTGTCGCCGGCCTTCCACAGCTCCTCGCCGTCGTCGTCGACGGGGATGTCGCTGACCTCGGGGGCCTGCCCCGCACCTTCGGGGAAGTGGCTGACCACTTCGTCCAGCATGTCGCCGGCGCGGCGACCATGGAGTGCGCTGACCGGGATGGGCTCGCCCATCCCCATGGCCATGAACTCCCAGCGGTCGTTCTCCCGCCGATCGTTGTCCGCCTTGTTGGCGATGACCAGCACGGGGGCGGTGATCCGCCGCAGCCAGTTGGCGATCGACTGGTCGTCGTCGGTGAGGCCGGTGCTGGCGTCCACCACGAACAGCACCACGTCGGCCGTCTTGACGGCGGTCTCCACCTGGCGGCTGACCTTCTCGTCCAGCGCGTCGCCATCGGTCAGCCAGCCGCCGGTGTCCACCAGCATGAAGTGGGTGCCCAACCACTCCGCCTCCAACTCCTTGCGGTCGCGGGTGACTCCTGGGCGGTCCTCCACGATGGCCGCTTGTTCGCCGATGATGCGGTTGAACAGGGTGCTCTTGCCCACGTTGGGGCGGCCGACGACGACCACGGTGGGCAGCTTGTTCGGTTCGATCTCGGCGGTCATTTCACAGGCTCCAGTGCAACAGGCGCAGTGTGGGCGCCCAGGGCCCTGCGCAGAGCGATGCCGTCGGTGGGCACCACCTCCACGGGGCGTGGCAGGTCCTCCAGGGTACCGCCGTCGAGGAAGCGCCCCTCGCTGAGGCAGACGTCGGGCAGCAGATAGCGATGGCCGGCCGGCTCCGCGGCCAGCACGCGCTGCAGGTCAGCGCAGGTCAACAACCCCGCCACCGCCGTGTTTCCGCCGAAGAACTCGTTGCGCACCGCCAGCACCCGCACGTCCGGCCGACCGAGCTCGGCCAGCAGCGGGGCCAGGATGCGGGCGCCGTACTCCCCCGTCAGCACCGCGACGGGGGCATCGCGCCGCGCCCGCAACTGCACGGCTGCGGGCCCGCTGCTGCGGTGCAGGCCGGTGTCGCCCGCGGGGTTGCGCGGGGCCCGGTAGCCCTCCGCCGGGGCGCCGTCCACCCAGGCGAAGAAGCCCTGCTGCGGCCCCGTGGGCACGGCGGCCGTGCCGTGCCACTCCATCTCGAACGTGCGGGCCATGCCGATGCCGTCCTCGTACATCCCGAAACCGTCGTACGTCTCGGCGGCGGGGAACGGAAGTTCCGCCATCAGGTAGTACTCGTCCGCGGCGAACACCATCCGCCGGCCGAGCACACGGAGGAAGACCTCCTGCCACTCGTGGATCGCCGCGACCATCGCCTGCGCCTCGGAGGGCGTGTGCAGGCGCATGCCGGCCTCCGGGTTGAACCGGCTGAGGCCGAGGGGCACCACCGCCACAGAACGCAGCTCCGGGTACTGGTCCAGCACGCCGGCCATCGTGCGTTCGAACACCTCACCGTCGTTCACCCCGGGGCACAGCACGACCTGGCCGTGCACGTCGATTCCGTGGTCGAGCAGCGCCCTCAGCCAGCGCAGGCTCATCCCGCCACGCGGGTTGCGCAACATGCTGCTGCGGACCTCGGGGTCGGTGGCGTGGATGCTGACGTTGAGCGGGCTGAGGCGCTCCGTGACGACGCGCTCCAGGTCCGCCTCCGTGAAGCGCGTGAGCGTGGTGAAGTTCCCGTAGAGGAAGCTCAGGCGGTAGTCGTCGTCCTTGAGGTACAGGCTCTTCCGCATGCCCTTGGGCAGCTGGTAGATGAAGCAGAACTCGCAGTGGTTGTCGCAGGTGCGCACCCTGTCGAACACGGCGCTGCTGACTTCCGCACCGAGCGGCTCCCCGGCTCGCTTCGCCACGACCAGGCTGAACTCGAGCCCACCGCGGCGCACGTCCAGTGTCACCTCCGCCTCGTCGGCCGCCATCCGCCACTCGATCACGTCCCGCGGCACCATGCCATTGATGGCGGTGACCTCGTCGCCGACGGCAAGCCCGGCCATCTCCGCCGGCGACCCCGACGCGACAGCGACGACGGAGGGCAGCGACATACGTCCAGGCTAGGCGCCCGCGGTAGTGTCCCGCTCGTGCCCGACAGTGGGACCGTTCATGAGCGCGAACCGCTGCTGGCCGCTGTCGGGATCGTGACGGGGCAGTCGGGCGGGTTGGCCTCGGCCGGCGGAGCTGTCGCTGCAGGGTGACGCCGGACGTCGCCAGTAGCCTGCCCCACATGGCCGTCGACCGGGTGCTGCTCGCCGAACCACGTGGGTTCTGTGCCGGCGTGGAGATGGCGATCAAGGCGCTGGCCTGGATGGTGCGCACGTTCGATGCGCCGGTGTACTGCTACCACGAGATCGTGCACAACAAGATCGTCGTGCAACGGTTCGAGGCCCAGGGGGTGGTGTTCGTCGACGACATCGCCGAAGTGCCACAGGGCCGGCCGATCATGTTGTCCGCCCATGGCTCCGCCCCCGAGGTGGTGGCCGCGGCCCGCGCCCGCGGCAGCTACGTGGTGGACTCCGTGTGCCCGCTGGTCACCAAGGTGCACCACGAGGTCAAGGTTCGGGCCGGCAAGGGCTACCGCATCGTCTATGTCGGCCACGAGGGCCACGAGGAGGCTGTCGGCACGATGGCCGTGGCGCCGCAGGCGATCAGCCGGGTGGAGAGCGTCGCCGAGGTGGAGGCCCTCCCCCAGTTCTCCGAGCCCGTCGCCCTGCTTGCCCAGACCACGCTGTCCCACAGGGACTGGGAGGGGGTGGCCGTGGCCGTGAGGGAGCGCTACCCGGACGTCTGGTCGCCGGGCCGCAGTGACCTGTGCTTCGCCACCACCAACCGCCAGTCGGCGCTGATGGCCATGGCCCCGCACTGCGACGCGATCGTGGTGATCGGCTCGTCGAACTCGTCCAACACGAGGGCGTTGGAGAAGCTGGCGGTGGAGGCCGGCTGCCCGCGTGTGTACCGGGTGAACAGCGTGGAGGAGCTCCCGGGCGACCTCGACGGCACGGTGGGTGTCACCGCCGGCGCGTCGGCCCCAGAAGAGCTGGTGGACGAGATCATCCACTTCCTCGCGCCCACCGCGGGGATGGAACTGGTGCGGGTGACGGACGAGGACGAATACTTCCCGCCACCGCGCAACATCCGCGATCTCCAGGGCGCCATCGGGGTCGCGGCAGGGGCCATGCTCGGCGGCTTCGCGGCGGAGGGCTCCGTTTTCGACGACCGAGCGCTGGCGGCCAGCGATGTGCTCGCCGCGCTGCCGGCTCCGTAGCCTTGCGCCCATGTTGTCGCCCTCCTCCGTCACCATCCGCGTCTTCCTCCACGTCATCGCCGCCTCGGTGTGGGTCGGCGGGCAGTTCGTGGTGGCCGGCATCGTGCCCGCAGTGCGGCGGACGTCGCCGCAGACCACGAAGGTCATCGCCCAGGCGTTCGGGCGGGTGGCCTGGCCTGCGTTCGGCATCACCGTGCTGACCGGCATGTGGAACCTGATGGCGGTGGACATCACTGCGTCCACCTCGTCGTATCAGGGCACCGTGTTGTTCCACCTGGCGCTGGCCATCGCCAGCGGAGTGTTCGCTGCGGTGCACACGGTCGGCAAGTCCAAGGCGGCGCTGGCAGTCGGCGGCGCGCTGGGCGCGCTCACCGCCGTGGCCGCGATGTTCGTCGGCGTCCTGCTGCGGACGGCCTGACCCCGGCCTGCTCCGCTTCGTTCGAGTCCCCGAACCCACCCTCGTCGCCGGCCACCGGCCTGCAGGCGTTGAATGCGCAATGCGCAGTTCCCAATGCCCGTGTGATGGCCCTGGTGCCGTCGGCAGCACGTAACCGTGCCCGCCGCAGCCCCGTCCGGGCCCCATGGATGCCGCCGTGCGGCAGGCCTGGAGACACTCGGGCCGACGACTACCGACTCGCGTTCACTCCGCCAGGTCGACCTCCCACGACAGCCGCTGGAGCGCCGCATCGAGCGTGCGTCGCTCGGCGTTGAGCGCCTCCAGGCGGGTTCGCAGCGCCGGCACGTCCACCGCCACCACGCGCCGAACCTCCAACCCGCCTCCGCGCCACGCCCGGTCCCGCCCGCCGACCACCTGCCGCAGGGCAGCATCGACCGTGGAGATCTTGGCTGTCAGCGCATCGCGTCGAGCCAACGCATCCGTCAGGGTGCCACCTCCCGGGAACGCCGTCGCCGCGTTGGTGGCGTTGACGCGTCGCACGAGGTCCGCGGCGCGGTCCGCCACGGCGTCCGCTTCGGCCAGCAAGGCCACAGGGTCCTCGGCCGGGGCCTCGTCCTCGTCGTGCACGACATACGCCGCAATGCGCTCGCGGACGTCCGCCAACGCCTTGTGGGCAGCTGCCCGTTCCTGCAGTGCTTCGCCGATCTTCATCCGGCCATCGAAGCACACCCAATCGCACCACCGAGCGTCAGTTGCGCCCTATCGCCACATGATGATGTTCTCCTGAAGCACCCCGAACCGCTCTAGGTCGAGACCGTCCCCGGCGGGGAGCAGTATCGTGGCAACCACCAGCTCGCCCTCGACGACCACAGACTGCAGCGGAAGCCATTCCCTGAAGGGCCGCGCATCATTCACCGACGTTCCTGCACGAAACACCGACTCGATGATCGGCGCGTTCTCGACCGCTGCCGCTGCACTGGCGTGGTGATAGACGAAGGTGACAACGGACGCCTCGTCATCCACCGACATGCCGATTGCGAGAGCGTCGAACTGCTGCGGCACGGGCTCCAGGCGGCGTTCGTCGATCTCTGCCTGCGACGCTGACAGGTTGGCCCGAAGGAACGGATCGTCGGAATAGGGCATCGGTTCGAGCACGGCCGCCCAGTAGGCGCCGATGGCATCCAGCCGTCGCACCGCCTTCGCCCTGCCCGCGTGGTCCGCAAGCGTCGACCCGCTCCCGAGGAACCGCTGGATCTCCTCCTCATCCCCGGCACACGCAAGAAGTCCGTCCTTCACTGCGACCCGCCCCGCCGACGGCACCGCGGAGTCGAGGCTGATGCTGAAGGTCTCGCTCTCGGGGCCGACACTCCACACACCGCCCTCCGGCGCCCCCATCGCCTCGGTGAGGGCGGGGCCTTCCGAGTCTGCCTGCAACACGGTGAGCTGGCCCGCGAGATCGTACGCATAGGCGTGCACGTCCATGGCCGACACGCCGAGCTGTCGAGCGACCTCGCCCGGCCTGGCCCAATAGGCCTCGATCGGAAACGGCAGGTAGACGGCCTGATCCGTCTCCGGCAGACCTCCGGCCAGACCTCGTAGCCACTGCCGCACCTGCTCGTCCGACGCAGTCGCCTCATCCGGCCGCGTCCAACCGGACAACCTCTCGGCGGAATCCACGTCACCGAGCAGAACGACGGTCGACAGAGGATCCTCGTCCGACCTCAACGGCATTGCCGACAAGAGCCGCTCAAGCCGCCCGGGCCCTTCCCCGCTCGAGCAGCCCGCAGCCGCAACACCTACGAGCAGCGAGGGCCCCACGAGCAGCGGCAACCACCGACTCCTCGACCACCTGGGAGTGAATTCATTCATTCACTCAGATTAGGCCGGAGAGATCAGTTGCGCGGCACCGTGCTCCACGGAACGTCGCGGTCGACGCGGACGTCGCCGGGAAGGCCGAGCACGCGCTCGCCGAGGATGTTCAGCATCACCTCGGTGGTGCCGCCCTCGATCGAGTTCGCCCGGCTGCGGAGGAACGCCTTCTGCGGGGTGTGGTACTCCATCGCGTGCTCCGGCCGCACCATCTCGTAGCTGCCGTAGAGCAACGCGTCGGCACCCATCACGCCCATCAGGCACTCGTAGATGTCCTTGTTGAGGTTGGCAAAGGCCATCTTGCCGATGCTGCCCTCGGGGCCAGGGTCGCCCATCTTGCGGTTCTGGTTGGCGCGGATGTTGGTGAGGCGGAGGGTCTCGGCGCGGATCCAGAGCTTCATCACTTCGTCGCGGGTGGCGGCATCCTTCTGCCACTCGGGAGCGTCGGCCCAGGCCTTCATCAGATTGGCGATCGTGCCCGAGCCCTTCGGCGGGATGGCTCCACCGATCGACACACGCTCGTTCATCAGTGTGGTGAGCGACACGCGCCAGCCGTCGCCGGGCTTGCCGAGCATCTCCTTGTCGGCGATGCGCGTGTCGGTGAAGAACACCTCATTGAACTCGGCCTCGCCGGTCATCTGGCGCAGCGGCAGGGTCTGCACGGTGGGGTCGTGCATGTCCACCACGAACGCGGTGAGGCCGGCGTGTTTCACGGCCTCCGGCTCGGTGCGCACGACAAGCAGGCCCCAGCGGCTGAGATGGGCCAACGTGGTCCACACCTTCTGGCCGTTGACGATCCACTCCTCGCCGTCCTTCACGCCCTTGCTGGAGAGCCCGGCGAAGTCGCTGCCTGAGCCCGGCTCGGAGAACAGCTGGCACCAGATCTCCTCACCCGTGAACAGGGGGCGCAGGTAGCGTTGCTTCTGCTCCTCGCTGCCCCACACCACCACCGTCGGGCCGCACATGCCGTGGCCGATCGGGTTGCGGTACATCGGGTTCGGTGCACCCTCGGCGTAGACGCGCTCGTTGACGAGCTTCTGCAGCTTCGGGTTGAGGCCGAGGCCACCGTGGCCCTCGGGGAAGTGCACCCACGCCAGGCCCTTGTCGAACTGCGCACCGAGGAAGGTGACGGTGTCCACCTGCTTGGGCGGGAACTCACGCAGCAGCTCGTCGACGAGTGCGCTCACCCGCTGTTCTTCGGCGGTCATCGTCTCGGTGGTCATGTGCACTCCTGGGGTCGGGCCGGCACCCCAGGGGCCCGGTCGGAAGCGATGCGGGTGCGACGTTACCCACGTCGTGGCTACCGGCTCTAACCGTGCCCAACCGCACCAGGCAGTGGGTCAGCGCCGGCGCATGGTGACCGCCGGCGCGGCCTCCAGCTGCTCGAGCGCATCCAGGCCCATGTCCTCGTCGCCGCCGGCAGCGAGGTTCATGAACGCCCACATCGCGTCGAGCTGCACTCGCAGCAGTTCCCGCCAGTTGCGCCCTCGCCCACCGCTGCCAGCAGCCTGGGCCTCCAGGTACTGGCGCACGACCGGCGGGAGGTTGGGAACACGACCCGCAAGTTCCGCGTAGAGCGCCATGTCGCTGACGGCCTGGTGCCCGGCACCGTCGAGATCGAGCCGCCACACCGGGCCTCCGTGGAGCAGCGCCCATGGCCGGTCGGCATCCACGCTCGGCGGCGTGGTCGTGTCCTCGGAGGACACCACCAGCAGGCAGGGCACACGGACCCGTCCGAGCGCTGCGTCGCTGAGCGACCTGGTGTAGGGCTGGAAGACAGCCACGGCCCCGACCCGGGCATGAGCCTCCACCCCACGAACCCCGGCAGCCGTCGCCAGCGCCGTGTAGGCGCCGTAGGAGTGCCCCGCAGCGACGACGCGCTGGTGGTCGACCGCATTCAGCAGGTCCACGGGCAGGGCAGCATGACCGTGGAGCATGGCGTGCAGCACCAGGTGGGCATCCGCCACGCGATCGATCTCGTTCGTGCGATCGTCGGTGGCGTTGCCGGACAGCCAGTCCGCCAGCTGGTCGCCCGGGTGGTCCGAGGACACCACGATTGCGCCACGCGCCGCCAACGCCTCGCAGAAGGTGGCGTAGTTGATCCGCATGCCCGTGCGACCGTGGGAGAACAGCACGAGGGGCCACCGACCCGACATCGCAGGCGGCTGGTGGAGGGCCAGGGCCGAGCGGAACGCCACCCCGGGGAGCAACTCGTAGGACGCCTGCGGGTACTCCCCCGTCGCGGCTGGGTACCAGACGTCCACCTCCAGCCGGCGCCCGCGGTCGTCGTCGCCCAACTCCACCGTGCGTCGACCCACCAGGTGGTGCGGCGCTTCGAGCGGGTGGCCGGCGGTGAGGTCCGTCATCAGTTCCAGTGTCGCAGCCAACGGGCGTACTCCGCTCGTTCCGGCTGCAATTCTGCAAAGGCGCCACGGAGCCGGGCCAGCACGTGCAACGGCCCCGGTTCGTCCATCGCCACATACGTGTTCTTCAGGTTGTTCAGCATCCGCAGCGCAATCGCTCGCGAGCTGACGGGCCGCCACGCGTCGCGTGGGAGGGGCTGCTGGAAGCCCGTGACCCGCCGCCATGCAAGCTCTTCGTCGCCCAGCGGAAGCAACTTCCCTCCATTGAACGGGTCGGCGAAGCGGCCCTCGCACTCCACCAAGAAGTGCCCGGGAAGGCCGACCCCGTGCACCTCCAGCCCTAGCCGCCGGCCGACTTCCATCGCACAGACCGACAGGCTGATGGGGATCCCGAGGCCGCGCTGCAGCACCTGGTGCAGGAACGAGTTGCGCGGGTCGCCGTAGTCCTCCAGGTTGGCGCGCAAGCGGCCACTGCCGAACAGCTCGGCGAGCACGGACTCGAACG
>JBPOIX010000088.1:0-33610 GCA_052034175.1 Actinomycetota bacterium | reverse complement strand
CCGGGCGACAACGTGACGATCACGGTCGAGTTGGGCAAGCCGATCGCCATGGACGAGGGCCTGCGTTTCGCCATCCGTGAGGGTGGCCGCACCGTCGGCGCCGGCCGCGTCACCAAGATCACGAAGTGAGCTGACGAACCAACATGGCACAAAGCATTCGCATCCGCCTCAAGGCGTTCGATCACGAGATCATCGACCAGTCGACGCGCAAGATCGTCGAGACGGTCACTCGCACGAACGCCACGGTGCGCGGCCCCATCCCGCTGCCCACCGACAAGCACCGGTACACGGTCATCCGTGGCCCGCACATCGACAAGGACTCTCGCGAGCACTTCGAGATGCGTGTCCACAAGCGCCTGATCGACATCGTCGACCCGAACGCCAAGACCATCGACAGCCTGCAGCGCATCGAGCTGCCGGCCGGTGTGGACATCGAGATCAAGATCCAGAGCAGCTGAGCCCTGGGTCCCCCTCCTGATTCCGGGGGGAATCACGAACGGCCCCGTCGCCCGCGCTTCACGGCGCAGGCGGCGGGGCCGTTTCCGTATCTGGGCTGTCGCGGGCGCGGCGCCCTAGGCTGGAGGTATGCGCATCCGTTCCATCGCCGCCGCCCTCCTGCCGCTGTCGTTGCTGTCCGTCGCCGCCTGCGGCGACGACGCCCCCAAGCAGGCCGCCACCGCCGTCCCTGGCGACGCCTTCTGCACCGCCGCTGCCGCGCTGGACGCCAAGAGCGACGCATTGGATTCGCAGGACCCGTTCTCGATGGCGCCCGAAGCGCTGCAGAAGGCCGTCACCGAGCTGACGGCCGACGGCAAGCGCCTCGCCGCGCAGGCCCCGGCAGACGTGCGGGCACTGATGCTCGACATGAGCACCAAGCAGCAGGCCCTCGTCGACATGTTGGCGGCCAACAACTGGGACTTCACGGCCGCCGCCTCCGACCCTGCGTTCCTCGCTGCCGTGAATGCCCAGTCGGACGTGAACGACCAGGTCGACGCCTACATGCTGGACAAGTGCGGGATCGACACCGAGGGTTCCTCGGACTCCACCCCGGACTCCACTCCTTCCAGCCTCCCCGCGGGCCTTGTCACCCGCGAGAACTTCCTCGAGCTGTACGCCATGGGCGCCGACGTCGAGATCACCGACGAGATGAAGGCCTGCTTCCTCGCCGAGATCGCCGACGTCACCGACGAGCAGCTGGAAGGCGCGATGGGCGGCTCCGGCGACCAGGACGTGCTGATGCAGGTCGGCCTTGCTGTGATCACCTGCAACATCCCGATCGCCGGCCTGTCCTGAGCCCGCCCGCTCGGGCGCGAGCGGAGAAACTGTTGCCCGTCCGGGCCGTCGCGGCTCCCATCCGGGGCCGCGACGGGCGGCTGGAGGAGGGCAACGATGAGTGACGACACGAGCATGCTGGGGCAGTTCGTCGACGCAGTGCGCGAGCGGCTGAGCCCCACCCCGCGCGAGCCCGATCCGACGCTGGGCGAGATGCTCCAGGCCAGTGTGCGCGAACTGACCGACCTTGACGCGGACGGCCTGGACAACGCCGACGAGGACCGCCTCGGCTCCGACCCGCTGGTCTACGACTCCGACTTCGACGGCTCACCCGACGGCGCGGAGGTGCAGGAGGGGCGCAACCCCGCCGGCTACGACGACGCCGAAGGCAACGTGGGCGCCTGGGATCGCGCCGTGCTGCGAGCGTCCGACCCCGACGACGACGGAGTGCCGAACTCGGCCGAGGCGTTCCTCGGGACCAACCCCGCCCTCGCCGACACCGACGGTGATGGTGTCGCGGACGGGCTGGAGCTCACGGTCGGGCTGAACCCGCTGCGCACCGACACCGATGGCGACGGTGTGCTCGACGGCCGGGCCGCTGCCTGGGTCGACACCGATGGCGACGGGTTGTCGGACGCCGAGGAGGCTGCACTCGGGACCCATCCGCACGTGTGGGACACCGACCGCGACACCATCAGCGACGGGCTCGAGGTGGCCCACGGCACCGAGCCGGTGGGCTGGCTGGACGACCCGGGCGACCCGTCCGTGGCCGCCGCCGTGGAGGCGGACGTGCTGGCCCGGCTGGAGACCGACCACGACCTCGACGGGCTGAACGACGACATCGAGCCCTGGTACGGCGGCAACCCTGAGGTCGGCGACACCGATGGCGATTCCGTGGCCGACGGGGTGGAAGTGGTGCAGGAAACCGACCCGAGCACCGATGCTGCGGCCGCCGAGATCGACGCCGCTGCCGACGCCGCTGCCGACGCGGCGAGCGATGTGTTCGACGGTGTCACGGACGGCATCCTCGACGGCTTCTGAGACTGGGGCAGGATGGGGGCATGACCTTCAACACCACCGAGGCCGTCGGCTACGCGGCCTCGCTCCTGGTGGTCGTGTCGCTGGCGATGACCTCGGTGGTTCGTCTGCGCTCGATCTCGCTCGTCGGCTCGCTCACCTTCGTCGCCTACGGCCTGCTCATCGAGTCGGTCCCGATCGTGGCCACCAACGCGGCCATCGCCGCGCTCAACGTGTGGTTCCTGCGCGCCGAGCTCGGCGGCAAGCGCAACCTCGGGGCCACCGTGGTGCCCGCGGACGCGCCGTTCCTCACCGACTTCCTGCGCTACCACCTGGCGGACATCCACAAGTTCCAGCCCGGCTTCGAGCCACCGTCCGCCGGTGAGGGCGGGGTGGTGGCGCTGCTGTTGATGCGCGACGGCCTGCCCGCGGGCGCACTGGTGGGCAGGCAGGAGGGCGGCGACCTCCATGTGCAGCTGGACTATGTGACCAAGCCCTACCGGGACTCACTGATCTCCCAATGGCTGTACGGCAAGGGCGCGGCTGTGTTCCGCCGGCTCGGGGTCGAGCGCGTCCTCAGCGCCCCGGGGGCGGATGCGCACAGCGCCTACCTGGCCAAGGCCGGCTTCGTCCGCCGTGGCGACCGCTTCGAGTTGGACCTCGCCCGCTGACAGGGCGCGGCGACCCGCGTTCTAACGTGCCGCCCATGGAGCACATGGACGCCCACCTGGGAGGGAAGCGGCCCTTCGGCCTCAACTACTGGCCGCTGCCGCAGGACGATCCGGGGGTGGAGATCCCCCGCGAGAGCATCCGCCTGGTCAGCCCGGACGGGGCGCTGGTGCGCGGCATCCTGTGGACGCCGCCTGGCGGCACGCCGTGGAAGACGGCCGTCATCCTCAGCCATCCGCGCGGCGATTTCAGCGTGCACTACGCCTGCCCGCTGCTGGCGGCCGCCGGCTATGCCGTGCTCGGCTTCGGCACCCGCTACCAGAACAACGACACCGACTGCCTGCACGAGAGCTGCATCGTCGACGTCCAGACCGTCTACGACGAGATGAAGCGCCGCGGCGCCGAAGCCGTGGTGCTGCTCGGCAACTCTGGCGGCGGCAGCTTGATGGCGATGGCCCAGGCCCAGCTCGGCATCGGTGACGGTTGGGTGGGCATGGCCGCCCACCCCGGCGAGGGAGTGTTCATGCTGCAGGTCATCGACCCGAGCGTGGCCGACGAGGCAGACCCGTTCAGCACCGTGCCCGAACTGGACATGTACAACCCGGACAACGGCTGGCGCCCGTGGCCCGAACCGTGCGTGTACGACCCGGAGTGGCTGGCCCGCTATCGCGCCGCCCAGATCGAGCGGGTGGCCCGCATCGACGCCATCGCCAAGGCGAGCATCGCCGAGTCGGTCGACGCCGGCACTCGGCTACGCGGGGTGGACAAGGCCGACTCGGTGGCGTGGCGCGAGTTCCGCCGCCGGGCCGTGTTCACCAAGTACCTCACCATCTACCGCACCCTGGCCGACCCCGCGTACCTGGACCTGTCGATCGACCCCGACGAGCGGCCGATGGGCAGCCTGTTCGCCTTCCCCGACCCGTTCGACGCCAACTACGGCCGTGGTGGCTTGGCACGCACGATGACCGCCCGCGGCTGGCTGAGCACCTGGAGCGGCCTCAGCAGCCACGCCAAGCTGGCCGACACGATGCCGCAGGTGACGGTGCCCACCCTCCTGGTGCACCCCACGGCCGATACCGAGATCCGCGTCTGGCAGGCCAAGGAGATCGTCGACGCCTCCGGTGCCGCCGACCGCACCTATGTCGAAATGAAGGGCGCGCCGCACTACCTGGAAGGCCACCGCCAGGAAGCCCTGGCCACCGTGGCCGAATGGCTGGCCGCGCGCTTCCCCTGACGCCCCGGACCACCGTCCCGCACGGCCTGGCTTCTCGGGCTGGATCGTCCCAAATCGGCTTCTCGGTCGGAATCGTCCCGCTGTGCGGGACGGATTCCGCCGCAGTTCGCGACGTTCCTCCCCGAAGTTTGCCGAATCGGACATCTCGCTGTGTCCCAGTGAGGTGTGAACCTCGAACATCTGGATGCCTTTGCCCAGCGCCACCATGGGCTGATCACCCAGCGGCAGGCGATCGCCGTCGGTAGCAGCCGGTCGGCGTGGTACCGGGCCCTGGCGAGTGGGCTCTTCGAAGCGCTCTACCCGAACGTCGCCCGCTTGTGGGGGTCGCCGCCGACACTGCACCAGCAGGCGTTGGCCGCAGTGTGGGCGGTCGGCGACGACGCATTGGCGTCGCACCGAACCTCCGCCGCGTTGTGGGGGATCGAACGACCCGAGACCGACCCCATCGATGTGCTCATCCCGAGTCGCGCCCGTCATGCCCTGCCGCGGGGAGTGGTGATCCACCGGCCTGTCTACCTGCTCGACCTGCGACCTCAGCACCGGCTGAGGGTCCCCACGACAAACCCGCTGCGCATGCTGCTGGATCTTGGCGCGGTGGACCCCGAGGCGGTGGAGCCGGCGATGATCGCGATCATGGCCGCCAAAGTGGCGTCGCCGGCGGCGATCCGCTCGGCCCTGTTTCGGCATGCCCGCCGGGGCCGTTCCGGCGTCACTGCGCTGCGGACCGCCCTGAACGCCTGGCTGGACGACGAGGTTCCGCCCGACAGCGTTCTGGAGACGGCCATGGCACAACTGCGCCAACACTTCCGGCTGCCGGAGATGCAGTTCCATGCGATCGTCGCCGGCTATGAGGTCGACTTCCTCATCACCGGCACCTCGATCGTCATCGAGTGCGACGGTTGGGGCACCCATGGCCTGGACCGCGATCAGTTCGAATTCGACCGCGTCCGCAATGCCGATCTCGTGGCCGCCGGCTGCCACCTCGTGCACATCACCTGGAGGCGGCTACGGAACCACCCCGAATCTGTGGCCGCACAGATACGGTCCGTCGTCGAACGGTGGGCGCCGCACCTCCTCTGATGCGCGAACTGGGTCGATTTCGTCCCGGCGGCCGGGACGATTCGGCCCGAGAAGCCGAATTGGGACGATTCAGCCCGAGAAACCAGGGGGCGGGTCCACAGGGTGGGGCGGGAGGTTGCCGCGCGGGGCGCGCGGCCGGTAGCGTGTCCAACTTGTGCGTACTGAGAGGTACGCGGGAATCGAAGTCCGGGTAGGTCCCGGGCGGCTCCAGGGCCGCTCACCAGGGGAAACCGCACGGCACCAATTGAATCCGGTGCTCCGCCGGCCGCCAAGGCCTGCGGAGCATTTGCGTGTAATCCAGATGCCCGGTTCGTCCGGGTCCGACCGAAAAGGCTGCCGACATGGCACTCAAAGCGATCGTGGGCGAGAAAGTCGCCATGAGCCAGGTGTGGGTGAACGACAAGGTCGTTCCCGTCACCGTGCTCCGCGTCGAGCCGGCACGCATTGTGCAGGTGAAGACCACAGAGCGTGATGGCTACACCGCGCTCCAGGTCACCTACGGCCACAAGGCCGCGAAGAAGCTCAACAAGGCCGAGGCCGGCCACTTCGAGAAGGCGGGCGTCGAGCCCGGCCGTCGCGTCGTGGAACTGCGTCTCGACAGTGTCGACGGCTTCGAGGTAGGCCAGGAGATCAAGGTGGACACCCTCGCCCAGGGCGAGCTGGTGGACGTCACTGCGGTCAGCCGTGGCAAGGGCTTCGCCGGCACCATGAAGCGTCACAACTTCGCCGGCCAGGGCGCCAGCCACGGTAACCACAAGCACCACCGTGCACCGGGCTCGATTGGCTCGTGCAGCTTCCCCGGCCGTGTGTTCAAGGGCCTGAAGATGTCCGGTCACATGGGCCACGAGCAGGTCACGACCCTCAACCTCGAGGTCGTCGAGGCGGACGTGGAGCGCAACCTGCTCCTCGTCAAGGGCTCCGTCCCCGGCCCCAATGGTGGCGTCGTCATCGTCCGTAATGCAGTGAAGGGGAAGTGACCTCATGGCCAGCGTCACCCTGAAGACCGCTGCCGGCAAGGACGCCGGTTCGCTGGAGCTCGACGCCGACGTGTTCGGCATTCAGCCCAACGTGCCCGTCATGCACCAGGTGGTCACCGCCCAGCTCGCCGCCCGTCGCTCGGGCACCCAGAGCACCAAGACTCGCGCCGAGGTCTCCGGCGGCGGCAAGAAGCCGTTCAAGCAGAAGGGCACCGGTAACGCCCGTCAGGGCTCCACCCGGTCGCCGCACTTCAGCGGCGGTGGCGTGGCCCTCGGGCCCAAGCCGCGCAAGTACGACCAGAAGACCCCCAAGAAGATGATCAAGCTCGCCCTGCGCTCGGCCCTCAGCGACCGCGCCGCCGAAGGCAAGGTGGTCGTCGTCGAGGAGTGGGGCTTCGAGGCCCCGAAGACGAAGGCGGCCGTCGCCGCCCTCGGTGCCCTCGGTGTGGACGGTCGGATCCTCGTGGTGGTCGAGACGGACGACGTCTTCGCCATCCGCAGCTTCCTCAACATCCCCCAGGTGCAGCTGATCGAAGTGGCCGAGCTGAACGCCTACGACGTGCTCTGCAACGACTACGTCGTGTTCACCAAGGCCACCCTGCCCACCGGCACGGCCATCGGCGGCGCCCGCACGGCGCCCGCCACCGCCACGGCGGAAGGCCCGTTCGGCGCCGGCAGCCATGCCGCCACCGACGACGGCAGCGCCCCGGAAGGGTTCGACATCAAGGGCAACGCCCAGTCGATGCTCTACCACATCCCCGGCAGCCGCTACTACGACGCCACCATCGCCGAGGCCTGGTTCGCCACCGAGGACGCCGCCAAGGCCGCTGGCTTCAGCAAGGCCGGCAGCCGCGCCAAGAAGTCCGACGACGGCGATGCCGCCGGCGAAGAAGAGAGCGAGTGATGAAGGACCCCCGCGACATCATCCTGGCACCCGTGGTGTCGGAGAAGAGCTACGCCCTCATCGAGCAGGGCGTCTACACCTTCAAGGTGCACCCGAGCGCCAGCAAGCCCGAGATCCACGACGCGATCGAGGCGATCTGGGGCGTGAAGGTGGTCAAGGTCAACACCCTGAATCGCAAGGGCAAGGTCAGCCGCGCCCGCCGTAGCAACCGCACCGGTAGCAAGCCCGACACCAAGCGGGCCATCGTCACCCTGGCAGCGGGCAACGAGATCCCGCTGTTCGAGAGCTGAGGCACATCACCATGGCCATTCGTTCCCGCAAACCCACGAGCGCCGGTCGCCGCTTCCAGACCAGCAGCACCTACGCCGAGATCACCAAGACCTCGCCGGAGAAGTCGCTCGTCTCCCCGCTCAGCAAGAGCGGCGGTCGCAATGTGTACGGTCGCAAGACCGCCCGCCACCGCGGTGGCGGCCACAAGCGCCAGTACCGCATCATCGACTTCAAGCGCACCAAGGACGGCGTGACCGCCAAGGTCGCCGCCATCGAGTACGACCCCAACCGCACCTGCCGCATCGCCCTCCTGCACTACGCGGACGGCGAGAAGGCCTACATCCTGGCTCCCAAGGGCCTCAATGTGGGCGACCATGTGCAGAGCGGCCACGGCTCGGACATCAAGCCGGGCAATGCCATGCCGCTGCGCTTCATCCCCGTCGGTACCACGGTGCACAACGTCGAGTTGCGCCCGGGCCAGGGCGGCAAGATGGGCCGTTCGGCGGGCACCGCCGTGCAGCTCGTCGCCAAGGAAGGCGACTACGCCACCTTGCGTCTGCCGAGCACCGAGATGCGCCGTGTGATGATCGACTGCCGCGCCACGGTCGGCGAGGTCGGCAACAGCGAGCACGAGCTCATCACCATCGGCAAGGCCGGTCGTAACCGCTGGAAGGGCGTTCGCCCGCAGACCCGTGGTGTGGCCATGAACCCGGTGGACCACCCGCTCGGTGGTGGCGAAGGCCGCACCAGTGGTGGCCGCCCGCCCGTGTCGCCCTGGGGCAAGCCCGAGGGTGTGCGTACCCGCAACACCAACAAGCCGTCGCAGCAGCTCATCGTGCGTCGTCGCCGCACGTCGAAGGGCCGGAGGTAATTAGGCCATGTCACGCAGCCTGAAGAAGGGCCCGTTCATCGACGACCACCTGTTGAAGAAGGTGGACGTTCAGAACGCCGCCGGCGAGCGCAAGGTCATCAAGACCTGGAGCCGTCGCAGCACCATCATCCCCGACATGGTCGGGCACACCATCGCCGTCCACGACGGTCGCAAGCATGTGCCGGTGTACGTCACCGAGAGCATGGTCGGGCACAAGCTGGGCGAGTTCAGCCCCACTCGTACCTTCAAGTACCACGCCGGCCAGGAGAAGAACACGAAGGGTCGCCGCTGATGACCGGTCCCAAGCTCAACGAGAAGGCGTTCGTCGCCGGCGAGCGCAGCGGCACCAAGGCCAGCGCCCTCTATGTGCGCATGTCGGCCAGCAAGGTGCGCGCCGTGCTCGACCTCATCCGCGGCCTGCCCGTGCGCAACGCCGACGAGGTGCTGCAGTTCACCGAGCGTGAGGCCGCCGTGGTCGTGCGCAAGGTGCTGGCCAGCGCCGTCGCCAACGCCGTGCACAACGACGAGCAGGACGCCGAGGAGCTCTACGTGCGGGCGTGTTTCGCCGACGAGGGCCCGACGCTGAAGCGCTTCACCCCCCGTGCCCGTGGCCGCGCCGGCCGCATCAACAAGCGCACGGCCCACATCACCGTCGTGGTCGACCGTCTCGACGACATCCGCCTGGAAGTCGTGCAGGCCCGCGAGGCCAAGCGCACTGCCGCTGGCCGCCGTCGTGGCGCCGCCACCACGGGTGCCGCCAGCCGCAAGGCACGCGTCGAGCGCAGCCGCGAACGGGCCCAGTCGCTCAAGGGCGGCGAGGCCACCGAGGCGCAGGTCGAGGACACCACCAAGGACGCCGACAGCGGCGCCGAGGCCACTGAGGCCGCGGTGCAGCAGTTCGCCGGCGCCGTGCTGGCCGAGGGCGACGACGCCCCCGAGGGCCACAGCATCAAGGGCAACGCCCAGTCGATGCTGTACCACGAACCGGGCAGCCGCTACTACAACCAGACCAAGGCCGAGTACTGGTTCGAGAGTGTCGAGGCAGCCGAAGCCGCTGGCTTCAGCGCCCCCGGCAACAAGAACAACGACGACGACTCGGAAGGCGAGGAGGCCTGAGCATGGGTCAGAAGATCAACCCCTATGGCTTCCGCCTCGGTGTCACCACCGACTGGAAGAGCCGCTGGTTCTCCGAGCGCGACTACAAGGAATACCTCACCGAGGACTGGAAGATCCGCAAGGCGCTGATGAACAAGCTCGAGTCCGCTGCGGTCAGCCGCATCGAGATCGAGCGCACCCGGGACAAGGTGCGGGTGGACATCCACACCGCCCGCCCCGGCATCGTCATCGGTCGTCGTGGCGCCCAGGCCGACGAGCTGCGAGCCCTGCTCACCCAGCTCACCGGTAACCCGAAGGTGCAGCTGAACATCGTCGAGATCAAGAGCCCCGAGCTCGACGCCGCACTCATCGCCCAGGGCGTGGCCGACCAGCTGGTCAACCGCATCGCCTTCCGCCGGGCCATGAAGCGCGCCGTGCAGAACGCACAGAAGGCCGGTGCCCTCGGCATCCGCGTCCAGTGCTCGGGCCGCCTCGGCGGCGCCGAGATGAGCCGCACCGAGTGGTACCGCGAAGGCCGGGTGCCGCTGCACACGCTGCGCGCCGACATCGACTACGGCATGCGTGAGGCTCGCACCTCCAGCGGCCGCGTGGGCGTCAAGGTCTGGATCTACAAGGGCGACATCGTGCCCTACAAGGCCCAGACCGAGGACAAGATCAGCCGCGAGGCTGCCCTCGCCGCCGGCGACGTCGCCGGCGCCGGCCGCAAGGTCGTGTCCTCCGGTGCTCGCCGCAAGGAAGAGGTCGAGGACACCACGGCTCCGCTGCTCAAGGAAGCGGACCCGGAGCTCGAGAAGCTGCTCGACGAGGAAGAAGAAATCGCCCGTCGCACCCATGGTGCGGCGCACGAGGCCCCGCACTTCCGTGGGGAGGACTGATCCATCATGTTGATGCCCCGCAGGGTTGCACATCGCAAGCACCACCGTGGCCGGACCTTCGGCCTTTCCAAGGGTGGCAACGACCTCGCGTTCGGCGAGTACGGCATTCAGGCCCTCGAGGCCGGCTGGCTCACCGCTCGTCAGATCGAAGCTGCTCGTATCGCCATGACCCGCGCCATCAAGCGTGGCGGCAAGGTCTGGATCAACATCTTCCCGGACAAGCCGGTCACGAAGAAGCCGGCCGAGACCCGCATGGGTTCCGGCAAGGGCAACCCCGAGTTCTGGGTGGCCGTCGTGCGCCCGGGCCGGGTGCTCTTCGAGCTCTCGTTCCCGAACGAGGAGACCGCTCGGGCCGCCTTGAACAAGGCGATTCAGAAGCTGCCCATCAAGGCACGCATCATCACGCGTGAGGAGACGTTCTGATGGCAAAGAGCAACGCAGAGCTGAAGGAGCTGGACCTCGCCGACCTCGTCGAGGAGCTCCGGGCCAGCAAGCAGGAGGCGCTCAACCTGCGCTTCCGCAACGCCACCGGCCAGCTCGACAACAACGCCGAGATCCGCAAGGTGCGCCGGCAGATCGCCCGCATCAACACCCACATCCGTGCGCGGGAGATCGCGCTCGCCGAGGCAGGCCAGTGATGACTGACACCGACCGCAATCGCCGCAAGGTCCGCGAGGGCCTCGTGGTGTCGAACAAGATGGACAAGACCGCGGTTGTCGCCGTGATCGAGCGCGTCCGTCACCCCAAGTACGCCAAGTTCGTGATGCGCACCAAGAAGCTGTACGCCCACGACGAGGCCAACGACGTCAACATCGGCGACAAGGTTCGCGTGATGGAGACCCGCCCGCTGAGCAAGAACAAGCGTTGGCGAGTCGTGGAAGTCCTGGAGCGTGCCAAGTGATCCAGCAGGAATCCCGCCTCCGCGTGGCTGACAACAGCGGCGCCAAGGAAGTGCTGTGCATCAAGGTGCTCGGCGGCACTCGCCGTCGCTATGCCTCGATCGGCGACATCTTCATCGCTTCGGTGAAGGACGCCATCCCCGGTGCCGCAGTGAAGAAGGGCGATGTCGTCAAGTGCGTCGTCGTCCGCACCAAGAAGGAGAAGCGCCGTCCCGACGGCAGCTACATCCGTTTCGACGAAAACGCGGCCGTCATCATCAAGGACGACCTCACCCCGCGTGGCACGCGCATCTTCGGCCCAGTCGGCCGTGAGCTGCGCGACAAGAAGTTCATGCGCATCGTGTCGCTGGCCCCGGAGGTGCTGTGACCATGAAGCTCAAGAAGGGCGACACCGTGGTCGTCATCACCGGCAAGGACAAGGGAGTCGAGGGCGAAGTGGCCCAGGTCTTCCCGACCGAGAACAAGGTGATCGTCACGGGTGTCAACACCGCCAAGAAGCACCAGAAGCCGCGCAAGGCCAACCAGAACGGTGGCATCATCGACCGCGACATGCCCATCAACGCCAGCAACGTGATGCTGGTGCACAAGGGCAAGCGCACTCGGGTCGGCTATCAGATCAACGCCGACGGCACCAAGGTGCGCGTCGCCAAGCGCACCGGTGAGGTGATCGGGTGAGCACGGAAACCGCTACCGCCCCCCGCCTGAAGCAGAAGTATCAGGCCGACATCAAGGCCGCCCTCCAGGCGGAACTCGGCCTCACCAATGTGATGCAGGTCCCCAAGCTCGACAAGATCGTCATCAACATGGGCGTCGGCCGGGCCACCCAGCAGCCGTCGCTGCTCGATGGCGCAGTCGCCGACCTGATGAAGATCAGCGGTCAGAAGCCGATCGTCACCAAGGCCCGGGACAGCATCGCCGGCTTCAAGCTGCGTGAGAACCAGTCGATCGGCTGCAAGGTCACCTTGCGCGGCGATCGCATGTGGGAGTTCCTCGACCGCCTGATCGCCGTCGCCATCCCTCGTATCCGCGACTTCCGCGGCCTGCCGGCGCACAGCTGGGATGGCCGGGGTAACTACACCTTCGGTCTCAGCGACCAGACGGTGTTCCCGGAGATCGACTACGACAAGATCGACGCCAACCGCGGCATGGACATCACCATCGTCACCACCGCGACGACGAACGAGCATGGCAAGGCCCTGCTCGATGCGTTCGGCTTCCCCTTCAAGAAGGGCGCCGACGCCGTTGCCGTGACCAAGAAGAAGCGCCGTGGCCCGGTGCGGGGTGGCAAGGGTGCCCCCGCCAAGCCTGCTGCGAAGAAGAAGAAGTAAGGGAAGGCACCTCCAATGGCGAAGAAGTCGTTGATCAACAAGGCGAATGCCACGCCCAAGTACAAGGTACGTGGCTACACCCGCTGCCGTCGCTGTGGCCGCGCCCGTTCCGTGTTCCGTAAGTTCGGCCTCTGCCGTGTGTGCCTCCGCGAGATGGCGCACGCCGGCGAGATCCCGGGCGTGACCAAGGCCAGCTGGTGAGGAGAAGAGATGCTCACTGATCCCATCGCCGACATGCTGACCCGCATCCGCAACGCCAATACGGCGATGCACGATGAGGTTCGCATGCCCGCCTCCAAGCAGAAGATCGCGCTGGCGACCATCCTCGAGAAGGAGGGGTACATCACCGGGTTCGCCGTGGCTCCGGCCACGACCGCACCTGGCGACGTGCTCACCATCTCGATGAAGTACTCCGCCGATCGCAAGCGCACCATCAGCGGCCTGCGCCGCATCTCCACCCCCGGTCTGCGGATCTACCGCAAGAGCGCCGAAGTGCCTCGCGTACTCGGTGGCCTGGGTGTGGCCGTCCTGTCCACCAGCCAGGGGCTGCTCACCGACCGTGAAGCGCGCAAGCGCAAGGTCGGCGGCGAAGTCCTCTGCTACGTGTGGTGAGAGAGAAGGTTCTTCATGTCTCGTATCGGTAAAGCACCGATCTCCGTCCCCGGTGGCGTCGATGTCACCATCGACGGCTCCTCGGTCACCGTCAAGGGCCCGAAGGGCACCCTCTCGCGCGATCTGCCCGGTGCCATCACCGTCCGTCAGGACGAGGGTGCGCTGCTGGTGGAGCGCCCGAACGACGAGCGGCAGAACCGCTCGCTCCACGGCCTGTCGCGCACCCTGGTGAGCAACATGGTCACGGGTGTCACCGACGGTTTCACCAAGGAGCTGGAAATCATCGGCGTGGGCTACCGCGCCGAGGCGCTGAGCCCGAACCAGCTGCGGCTGGCCCTCGGCTTCAGCCACCCGGTCCTGATGGACGCTCCGGAGGGCATCACCTTCGAGGTCCCCACCCAGACCCGCATCATCGTGCGCGGCATCGACAAGGAGCTCGTCGGCCAGATGGCCGCGAACATCCGTGCGGTCCGCAAGCCGGAGCCCTACAAGGGCAAGGGCGTGCGCTACCTCGGTGAGAAGGTCCTGCGCAAGGCCGGCAAGACCGGCAAGAAGTAAGGGAATGTCGTCATGAGCAATGTCGCACAACAGCGCCGCAACGGCCGCATCATTCGCCACCGCCGGGTGCGCAAGAAGATTCACGGCAGCGCGGCCCGCCCGCGTCTGGCCGTCTATCGCACGAACAAGCACCTGTCGGTGCAGGTCATCGACGACGAGACTGGCCACACCCTGGTGGCTGCCAGCACCGTCGAGGCCGGCATGCGCAGTGAGGGCAATGGCTCCTCGGTGGCTGCTGCCACCCGGGTCGGCACCCTCATCGCCGAGCGCGCCAAGGCCGCCGGCATCGACAAGGTCGTGTTCGACCGTGGTGGGTTCCTCTACCACGGCCGTATCGCCGCAGTGGCTACTGCGGCCCGTGAAGCAGGTCTGGAGTTCTGATGGCTGGCCCCTCCAACTACGGCAACCGCAACGAGGAGCGCGCTCCCGATCCCAACGGGCTGCGCGAGTCGCGTGTCATCCACATCAACCGCGTCGCCAAGGTCGTCAAGGGTGGCCGTCGCTTCAGCTTCACCGCCCTCGTGGTGGTCGGCGACGGCAACGGCCGCGTCGGCCTCGGTTACGGCAAGGCCAAGGAAGTGCCGCTGGCCATCCAGAAGGGCACCGAAGAGGCCAAGAAGAACCTCTTCGACGTACCGCTGGCCGGTAGCACCATCACCCACCCGGTGCTCGGCATCAACTCCGCCGGCCGCGTGCTGATGAAGCCCGCCGCCCCCGGTACCGGCGTGATCGCCGGTGGTGCGGCCCGCATCATCCTCGAAGAGGCCGGCGTGCACGACATCCTGTGCAAGTCGCTCGGCTCGGCCAACTCGATCAACGTGGCCCGCGCCACGATCAACGGCCTCAAGTCGCTGCAGCGCCCCGACGAAGTGGCTGCTCGCCGTGGCCTGCCGGCCGACGAGTTCGTGCCCAAGGGCGTGCTCAAGGCCTACACCGAGCGCAAGAAGCAGATCGCAGCCGGGGAGGCCCACTGATGAAGAAGGACACCCAGTACGACGGCCCGACGCTCACGGTGCGCCAGGTGCGCTCGGCCATCGCCAACAAGCCCAAGAACCGTGGCACCCTGCGTGCGCTCGGCTTGCGCAAGATCGGCGACACCAACATCCTGCCCGACCGTCCCGAGATCCGCGGGATGATCGCCCGCATCCCGCACCTCATTGAGGTGTCGGAAAACACGGAGAACTGACCCATGCGCGTCGACGAACTCAGCCCGGCTCCGGGCTCCACCAAGGCCAAGAAGCGCGTCGGTCGCGGTATCGGCGGTAAGGGCGGCAAGACCGCCGGCGCCGGCACCAAGGGCCAGAAGTCGCGTGGTCGCGGCAAGGTTGGCCGCGGCTTCGAAGGCGGCCAGACCGGCCTGAAGCAGCGCGTGCCGAAGTTGAAGGGCTTCAACAACCCCTTCCGCGTCGAGTACAGCCCGGTCAACCTCGACCAGTTGGCCGCCACCGGCGAGACCACCGTCACCCCCGAGGTGCTGGTGGCCAAGGGCCTGGTCCGCAAGGACACCTTCGTCAAGGTGCTCGGTCGTGGCGAACTCGGCGTGGCCATCAATGTCACGGCGCACGCGGTCTCCAAGTCCGCCGACGCGGCCATCACCGCCGCAGGCGGTAGCGTCACGCTGCTCCCGCTGCCGTTCAAGCAGGGCCGCCCGCCGGTCAAGGGCAACCAGTTCACCAACCGCTGACAACAGCGGCCGCCGAGGCGGCGCCGCAACGCAGACCCGAAGGAAGCCCGTGTTCTCCAATCTGAAGAACGTCTTCAAGGTGCCCGACCTGCGGAACAAGATCCTGTTCCTGATGGGCATGATCCTGCTGTACCGCATCGGTGTCGCCATTCGCGTGCCGGGTATCGACCCGTTGCAGGTGAAGCAGTTCCGCGAATCCGCGAACACCCAGGGCGCCCTCGGCTTCCTCAACATGTTCAGCGGCGGCGCCTTCGCCAGCTTCAGCATCTTCGCTCTCGGCATCATGCCGTACATCACCGCCAGCATCATCATGCAGGTGCTCGGTGTGGTCATCCCGAAGCTGGAGAAGTTGCAGCAGGAGGGTGCGGTCGGGCAGCGCAAGATCACCCAGTACACGCGCTATCTGGCCATCGGCATTTCCTTCCTGCAGGCCACGGCCCTGACGTTCATCTTCGGCAACGGCAATGGCAACGCCTTCTTCGGCGCCGCCCAGAACCTGCCGACGAACCTGCAGCTGCTTCCGGACGGCATGTGGCCACGCGGGTACCTGGTGATCATCACCCTCGTGGGTGGCACCGCGGTGCTGATGTGGCTCGGCGAGCTCATCAGCCAGCGCGGCATCGGTAACGGCATGAGCATGGTCATCTTCGCCAGCGTGGTCAGCGACCTGCCGTTCAACTTCTACCGGGTGTGGTCGGAGAAGAACTGGTTCGTCTTCACCTTGCTGCTCCTGCTCTGCATCGGCATCGTGTTGGCCGTCGTCCGGGTGGAACTTGCCCAACGTCGCATCCCCGTCCAGTTCGCCAAGCGAGTGGTCGGCCGGCGGATGTATGGCGGCCAGAGCACCTACATCCCGCTGAAGGTCAACCAGAGCGGCGTGGTGCCGATCATCTTCGCCAGCTCGATCCTGCTCCTGCCGGTGCTGGTCACCAACCTGCTCGGCGGCAACGACGGCACCGGCTGGCGTGCATGGATCCAGGAGAAGGTGGACACCTACCTGGTGAACAGCCAGAACTGGGTGTACATCGTGCTGTTCTCGCTGATGATCGTGGCCTTCGCCTACTTCTACAACTCGATCGCCTTCGACCCCATCCGCCAGGCGGACCAGATTCGCCGCCAGGGTGGCTTCATCCCCGGCGTGCGCCCCGGCCCGCAGACCGAGCGCTACCTGGCCAAGGCCGTCAACCGCATCACCCTGCCGGGTGCCGTGTTCGTAGCCCTCATCGCCATCCTGCCGTACCTGCTGCTGTGGGCGTTCGGTGTGCGCAACTTCCCGTTCGCCGGTACCACTGTGCTGATCGCCGTCGGTGTGGCCATGGAGCTGATGCGCCAGATCGACAGCCAGCTGATGCTGCGCAACTACGAGGGCTTCCTGAAGTGATCCCGGGCGCCCGGCTGATCCTGCTGGGGCGCCAAGGCGCTGGCAAGGGGACACAGTGCGTGCGCTTGTCGCGCCACTATGTCGTGCCGCACATCAGCACTGGCGACATGCTGCGCGCCGCGGTGCGTGAGGGCACCGAACTGGGTCGTCTGGCCAAGCAGGTGATGGACGCCGGCGGCTTGGTGGGCGACGAGATCATGATCGGCATCGTGCGCGAACGTCTGTCGCAGCCCGACACCGTCGGCCGTGGCTACATCCTCGACGGGTTTCCGCGCACGGTCGGCCAGGCCGAAGCGCTGGACCTGATCACCACCCAGCTGCCGATCGATGCGGTTCTCGACCTCGACGTGCCCCGCGACCTGGTGCTGCAGCGCATCTCGGCACGCCGTGTCTGCCGGGACTGCGGCACGAACTATGTGGCCGACGGGCACGACAAGCAGCCATGGATCTGCGAGGTCTGCGGTGGCGACGTCACCCAGCGCGACGACGACACCCCGGACGCCGTCAACCGCCGGCTGGACCTCTACGAAGAGCAGACGTCGCCGCTGATCGAGTACTACGAGCGCAAGGGTCGCCTGGTGGTGGTGGACGGAGTTGCCCCGCAGGACGTCGTGTTCGCGCGGCTGGTGGACGCCGTCGACACCGCCAAGCGCGGCTGAGGTTGGCGTGGGCCGCCGTACTCGCACACTGCCGGTGCGCTCCACCGAGGACCTGCGCCAGATGCGTGCGGCCGGCAGGGTGGTGGCCGAGATGCACCAGGCCATCCGCCAGGCAGCCCGTCCCGGGGTGACCACGGGCGATCTCGATGCCGTCGCCCGCGACGTGCTGGAACGGCGAGGTGCGGAGTCCAACTTCTTCGGCTATCACGGATACCCGGCGGTCATCTGCACCTCGGTGAACGACGAGGTGATCCATGGCATCCCCGGGTCCCGTGTGCTGCTCGACGGCGACCTGCTCTCGGTGGACTGTGGCGCGATCGTGAACGGCTGGCACGGCGATGCCGCGTTCTCGACGGTGGTGGGTACGGCGTCGCCGGACCAGCAGCGCCTCATCGAGACTGCCGACGCCGCGCTGGCCGCCGCCGTGCAGCAGATGCGCCCCGGAAACACGCTGGGCCATGTGGGCGCGGCAATCGAGAAGGTCGTGAAGGCCGCCGGCTACGGCAGCCCGCGGCACTACTGCGGCCATGGCATCGGTCGCGAGATGCACGAGGACCCCGACGTCGAGAACCGGGGCACGCCTGGCCGCGGCCCGGCGTTGACGAGTGGGGTGGTGTTGGCCATCGAGCCGATGCTGATCGCCGGTGGCCGCGACGACGTGGTCGAGCTCGACGACGGCTGGACGATTGTCACCCGCGACGGCTCGCTGGCCGCTCATGTGGAGCACACCGTGCTCGTCGGCCCGCACGGGCCGGAGATCCTCACCCGCCTGTAGGGCGGAGTTGGTCAGCGCGTGGCGGTGCCGTTGCGCACCACGGGCTGGCCGCGGAACACGGTGTGGCGGACCTTGCCGCGCACGGTGCGGCCGCCGTACGGGGTGTTGCGGCTCTTGCTGGCCATGCCGGCGGCGCTGACAGTCCACTCGTGCGCCGGGTCGAACACGGTGAGGTTGGCCGGCTCTCCGGCGGCGACGGGGCGGCCGTGGCGCTCGGCCACGCCGGCGATGGCCGCCGGCTTCCAGCTGAGCGCGGCCACGATGTCGGCGAGCGGCATGTCCAGCTCGGTCAGCGACAGGGCGAGCGCGGTCTCCAGCCCGAGCATGCCGGGCGGCGCCTGGTCGAGCGGCATCTCCTTGGTGTGCGGGGCGTGGGGTGCGTGGTCGGTGGCGATGGCGTCGATGGTGCCGTCGGCCAGGCCGGCCTTGATGGCGTCGATGTCCGCACGGGTGCGCAGCGGCGGGTTCACCTTGTAGAGCGGGTCGAACCCGGTGAGCATCTCGTCGGTGAGCGTGAAGTGGTGCGGCGCGGCCTCGGCGGTGACGGGCAGGCCCTCGGCTTTGGCGGCGCGCACCAACGCCACGGAGCGGGCGGTGGAGAGATGCAGGAAATGCATGCCCACGCCGGTGAGGCGCACGAGTTCGATGTCCCGGAAGACCATCAGCTCCTCTGCCAGCGCGGGCCAGCCCGGCAGGCCGAGGTGGCTGCAGCAGGCGCCCTCGTGCATCACGGCGCCCTTGGTGAGCGAGGCCGTCTCGCAGTGCTGTGCCAGCACGATGCCCAGCGGGCCGGCGTACTCCAGCGCGTGGCGCATCAGCAGCGCGTCCTGGACACCGTTGCCGTCGTCGGTGAACAGGTGCACTCCCGCTGCCGCCAGCTCGGCGTAGGGCGCCAGCCGCTCGCCCGCCCGGCCCACCGTGATGCAGCCCGACGGCAGCACCTCGCACAACCCGGCCCGTTCGCCCTGGCTGCGGACGAACTCGACGACCGCCACGGAGTCCTGCGCAGGGTCGGTGTTCGGCATGGCCACCACGGCGGTGAACCCGCCGAGCGCAGCGCCGCGGGAACCGGTCTCGATCGTCTCCGCTTCCTCCTTGCCCGGCTCGCGCAGGTGCACGTGCAGGTCGACGAAGCCGGGGGAGACGATGCAGCCGGTGGCGTCGAGCACCATGTCGTCGCCCGTGGCAGCGAGAGTGGGCGCAACCTCGGCGACGAGGCCGGTGGCGGAGTCCACGGCAACGTCGGCGTGGCGCTCGCCGGTCTGGTCGAGGACGGTGCCACCGGTGATGAGCAGCCGGGTCATGAGGGGTCGCCTTTCAAGCTGGAGCCGGAACCGAGCACGGTGAACAGCACGGCCATGCGGACGGCCACCCCGTTCGTGACCTGGTTGAGGATGGCGCTGCCCGGCAGTTCGGCGGGGTCGACCACCATCTCCACCCCGCGGTTCATCGGGCCGGGATGCATCACCAGTGCGTGGGGTGCAAGGCGTGCGGCCCGGCGTGCGTCCAGCCCGTACATCGCCGAGTACTCGTGCATCGACGGGAGCAGCGCGTCGTCCATCCGCTCCCGCTGCACGCGCAACAGGTACAGCACGTCCAGGTCGGGGAGCAGGGAATCCAGGTCGTGGGAGACCTCCACCGGCCAGCCGTCGAGCGACGGGGGGAGCAGGGTGGGTGGGCCGACCAGCGTGACCCGCGCCCCGAGCGCGGTGAACGCCTGCACGTCGCTGCGGGCGACGCGGCTGTGCTTGATGTCGCCGACGATGGCGATGTGCAGCCCGTCGAACCCGTCGCGCCGGTTGAGGCCGGTGCGGATCGTATAGCAGTCCAGCAGGGCTTGTGTGGGGTGCTGATGCCAGCCGTCACCGGCGTTGATGATCGAGGCGTTCGTCCAGCGGGTGATCATCTGCGGAGCACCGCTGCTCTTGTGCCGCACCACGAACGCGTCCACGCCCATCGCGGCGATCGTCTCGATGGTGTCCCGCAGGCTCTCGCCCTTGTTCACGCTGCTGCTGCTGACGGCGAAGTTCATCGTGTCCGCGCTGAGCCGCTTGGCCGCCGTGTCGAAGCTGGTGCGAGTGCGCGTGGAGTCCTCGAAGAACAGGCTGACCACGTTGCGGCCGCGCAACGCGGGGACCTTGGGGATCGGCCGGCCGCTGATCTCCACCATGTGGTCCGTGAGTTCAAGCAGGCCGTGGATGTCCGTGGGGGAGAGGTCGGCGATCGACAGCAGGTGCTTCACCGGATTACCACCCCGTCGGCCGTGGCGCTCACCTGCTCGTCACGGCTGGTGGGTAGGTTCTTGCCGACGAAGTCCGGCCGGATGGGCAGCTCCCGGTGGCCGCGGTCGACCACGACGGCCAGCAGCACCGCCCGCGGCCGGCCGTATTCGTTGAGCGCCTCGAGGGCGGCGCGGACCGTGCGCCCGGTGAACAGCACGTCGTCGGTGAGCACGACCACCGTGCCGTCCAGGGGCACAGGGATGTCGGTGACGCTGCCGGGCACGATCGGCCGCAGGCCGACGTCGTCGCGGTGGAAGCTGACATCGAGCGAGCCGACTGGCACCGGATGTTCGGGGTCGATCGCGGCGAGCACGGCAGCCAGGGCCTCGGCGAACCACACCCCGCCGCGCTGCAGCCCGACCAGCACCACCCCGTCGAGGCCGTGGTTGCGTTCGACGATCTCGTGGGCAATCCGGGTGGTGGCCCGGCGCACGTCGGCGGCGCTCAACACTTCTCTGGACATGGGTTGCCTTTCACGTATGGGCCTCACAGGACCCATTTCACGTTCTGCGCACGATCGTAGCCACCCGGTGACCGCCAACCCGCCCGTCCGCGCGCCTGTTCCGGCCCCGGTTCCCCGATGTTGGCGTTGGCACGGGGCCAGGTCCCGTCCTACCGCCAACTTGGACTCGGGTGCGTTGATGTTGGCGTTGGGACGGGACTGGGTGCGGTCCTACCGCCAACTTGGATTTCTGGGGGCTACTGGAGGCGGCCGGCGGCGAGGTGCAGCACCTGGTCGGCCCGCTCGAAGGCCACGGCGCGATGGCTGACGGCCAGCACGGTCATGCCTGCGGCCGCCAGGTTGCGCCACAGTTCCAGCTCGGTCTCCACGTCGAGTGCGCTCGACAGGTCGTCGAGCACCACCAGTTCCGGGGCGTGCACCAGGGCGCGGGCAGTGGCCACACGCTGGCGCTGGCCGCCCGACAGACGGAGGCCGCGCGGGCCGATGAGGGTGCCCGCGCCGTCCGCCATGTCGGCGATGTCGGTGCGCACGGCGGCCAGTTCGAGTGCCAGCTCCAGGGACTCGGGCGGCACCGGGCCGAGGCCGATGTTGTCGGCCACCGAGTCGCTGATGAGCTGTGGCACCTGAGGGAGGAAGGAGGCGTTGGGCGGCACCATGAACGCCGCAAGGTCGGTGATGACCTGCCCGTTCCACAGAACCTGGCCGGCCACCTCGCCCGCCGCTTCGGCGTCCGCGGCGAGGCCCAGGATGGCCCGCAGCAGGGTGCTCTTGCCGCTGCCGATCGGGCCGGTGAGCACGGTGAAGCTGCCGCGGGCCACCTGGAAGGACACATCGCGCACTCCGCCACCGCTGGCGTGGACTGCGGTGAGGTGGCGTACTTCGAGCAGTTCCAGGCGCTGCCGGTGCGGCCGCCGCGGGTCGGGCCGTGGCCGTGCTTGGCGGGCGGCGATCGGCAGGTTGCGGGCGAGCACGGTGTTGGTGGGTGTGCGGTCGGCCACCAACAGGCTCATCCGGTCGAAGGCCACACCCGCCTGCTTGCGCCGGGCCATCACCCGGCCCACCATCCGCGGCAGGAAGCTCAGCCAGCCCAGGTAGGCGGTGAACACCGCCAGTTGGCCGACGTCGAACGCCCCCGAAGCGAGTGCGGCGGCGGTGACGAGCAGCACGAACCCGAGGCCGACATCGGCGGCCCCCTGGGCGAAGGCCTGCACCCCGTCGTCGAGCACCCGGTCGCGGACGGCGGTGTGGCGGCGGGCCTCCACCAGTGTGTCGAGATGGGCGAGCACGGGCCCGGTGGCTCCGTTGACCTTCACCGTGGTGGTGGCCGCCATCACATCGCCGATGAACCCGCTCACCGCGCCGGCAGCCGCGCGGTCGGCGGAGCGGTAGCGCTTGATGCGCGTGTCGAGGGCTCGGGTGGCGACGGCGACGACGGCCAGTGGCACGAGGAGGACTGCGGTGGCGGCCCCGTCGATGCTGCCGAGCACGAATGCTGCGAGGGCGGTGAAGACGGTGCCCGCCGACACGTCGACGAGCCCGTCGACGAACATCGTCACGTCCTCCACGTCGTCGCGGAAGTGGGTGATGGCTTCGCCCGCCGAACCAACGGGCTGCCCGGCTTCCGGCCCACCACTGGCGAGTTGGGCGGCGAGCAGGTTGGCGCGCAGGAAGGACTGCATGTGCACCCAGGCCCTCGTCCATGTGAGGGCGCCGGCGTGGATGCAGACCATGCGCGCCATGTCGCAGAGGAAGGCGCCCGCGGCGAACCAGTAGACGCGGGTGGTGTCGCCGGCCTCGAGGGCGTGGAACCCTCGGCCGAGCAGCCACCCGGTGAGCACCGGGAAGGTGAAGAAGGCCACGAACAGCACCAAGCCCCACCAGAAGGTGCGGCGGTGGTGCTGCGACACCCGCCATGCCAGGCGCCACACATGCGGCTGGGCGGTCATCGCGCCTCCCCGGCGGTCGTCGCGCTGTCGGGCTCCTCGAGCGCCAGGGTGAGCAGGCGATGGAAGCGGCTGTCGTCGTCCGCCGCCAGGTCGGCGCGGGTGCCGTGCTCGACCACGCGCCCATGGTCGAGCACGATGATCTCGTCCACGTGTCGCAGAGTGCTCAGCCGGTGGGCGATGACGATCGCCGTGCGCCCGCGCAACAGTTCGGCCAGCGCGCCCTCCAGCAGGGCTTCGGTGGCCGGATCGATGCGGGCGGTGGCTTCGTCGAGCACCACCAGGTCGGGGTTGCGCAGCCACACCCTCGCCAGGGCGAGGAGCTGGGCCTCGCCCGCCGACAGGCCGGTGCCGCCTGCGCCGAGGTCGCGGTGGATGCCTCCTGCCACCAGATGGCCGAGCCCGGCCTGGGTGAGCGCCTCGACCACCTGGGTGTCGGTGGGTTCGGGGTCGAAGAGGGTGACGTTGTCCCGCAGCGACCCGGAGAACAGCTCGACCTCCTGGGGAATGAGGGCGACCCGCCGGCGCACCACCGCCAGGGGGATGTCCGCCATCGGTACGCCACCGAGGCGGACGTCGCCGTCCGTGGCCTCCACCAACCGCAGCACCAGCCGCGACAGGGTGGTCTTGCCGCTGCCCGTGCGGCCGACGATGCCCACCGAACGGCCGGCCGCGAGGTGCACCGACACCTGGCGCAGCACCCGCTGCTCGTCGCCGTAGTGGAAACCGACGTTGCGCAGTTCCACGCTCAACGCCCCCGCGGGCGGCTCCGTGGTGCCGTTGTCGACGATGGTTGCGGTCACGGCCAGCAGATCGATCACCCGCACCATCGCCCCGTTGGCCTTCTGCACGGTCTCCAACTGCTGCACGATGTCTTCCAGCGGCCGCTCCAGCAGGAGCACGTACTGGAAGAGCAGGAACGCCGTCCCGAGGGTGATGGCCCCGGCGCCCACCAGCGCCGCCCCGGCCACGAGCGCCAGCACGGAACCGGCGGCGACGGAGCCCTGCACGGCCCACCACATGCGCAAGAACCCGGACTCGCGCCGAACGGCCGCGCGCATCGTGTTGGCGCTCTCCTCGATGAACCGCCACATCGCGTGCGGGCCCGCGCCGGCGGCACGGAGGTCTTCGGAGGCGGTGAGCCGCTCCTCGATGCCGCCGTAGAGGCGGGCGTAGGCACCCATCTCGTCGCTCGATTCGCCGACCGCACGGTGGCGCCCGCGGACCACCAGCATCACCGCGGCGGCGACGTACACCGCGCCGCCGGCGGCCAAGCGCCAGTCGAGCACGGCGAGCACGGCGAGCATGCCGACCACCATGGCGAGTGCGCCGATGGCCTTGGGCACCACCCTGCCGAGGAAGTCGCTCACCGACGTGACGTCGCCGTCCACCCGCTGGATGAGCTCACCGGGCGTGTGCCGCCGATGGAACTCGTGGTCGAGCCC
The DNA here is from genome assembly GCA_052034175.1 of Actinomycetota bacterium. Taxonomy (GTDB): domain Bacteria; phylum Actinomycetota; class Acidimicrobiia; order Acidimicrobiales; family Ilumatobacteraceae; genus UBA668. The sequence continues at coordinate 9,296 of JBPOIX010000088.1, read as the reverse complement.
GAGCACATGGCGGGCTAGGCGCAGGCGGATCTGGTTGGTCGTGTGCCACGCCGTCCTCGTGGCGAACCAGGCCACGATCACGGTGATCACCTGAGCCAGCACGGCGAGCACCAGGTACACCACGGCAAGGGCGGTGATCCGGCCCACGGCGGCACCGCGCCCGGCCTCGTCGACCACCCTGCGAACCACCAACGGCCCGGCCAGGGCGAAGGCCGACGCCAGTGCCACCAGCGCGCCGAGGCCCACCCAGCGGCGCAGATCGGGCCGGAGCAGCGCTGCCAGGGCGCGCCATCGGGAGGTGGTCGGGTGGGACATCGACCCAGTCTCCCCGACATCCTCCCCAGGTCGCGCCCCATTTTCGCCCGGCGAGGGGATGCTCCCACGGCGTCCGCCGGTGGGGTACAGTCCTCGGTCTGCAGCGGCCTGACGGTTGCCCATGATTCGCGCGAAAGAGGGCTTGGCGTTGCCGCCCTCGGGCGATAGCATTGCTCCTCGGCCCTTGCGAGCCTTGGCGTGCCCTGGCATTCCTCGTCTCGTCGGAGCTCCGTGCCGTTCGGCGCGGCAATCCATCGATCGAGGAGGCCCCTCTGCCCAAGCCCAAAGATGACGCCATCGTGCTGGAAGGCACGATTCTCGAGTCCCTCCCGAACGCGATGTTCCGGGTGGAACTCGAAAACGGCCACAAGGTGCTGGCGCATATCTCCGGAAAGATGCGGATGCACTACATCCGAATCCTCCCGGGGGACAAGGTTCAGGTAGAGCTCACTCCGTACGACCTCACCCGAGGTCGCATCACGTATCGCTACAAGTAAGACAGGTCACAAGAGGCAGGCCATGAAGGTTCGACCGAGCGTCAAGAAAATCTGCGAGAAGTGCAAGGTCATCCGTCGTCACGGCCACGTGATGGTGATCTGCGAGAACCCCCGTCACAAGCAGCGCCAGGGCTGAGGAAGTAACACGATGGCACGTATTTCCGGCGTCGACATCCCCCGCGAGAAGCGGTTGGAGATTTCGCTCACCTACATCTTCGGGATCGGCAAGCCGACGGCGCAGCGCATCTGCGCCGAGACCGGCCTGAACCCGAACGAGCGGGTCCGCAACCTCACCGAGGACGAGGTGAACCAGATCCGTGTGTGGGTGGATGCTCACCTCACGGTCGAGGGCGACCTGCGCCGCGACGTGGCGAACGACATCAAGCGCAAGATCGAAATCGGCTGCCTTCAGGGCGTGCGTCACCGCAAGGGCCTGCCCGTTCGCGGCCAGCGCACCCACACCAACGCTCGTACCCGCAAGGGCCCGAAGAAGACCGTCGCCAACAAGAAGAAGGCTGTGAGGAAGTAATGGCGAAGCCGAAGCCGGGCGGTCGTCGCCCCCGCAAGCGCGAGCGCAAGAACGTCACCAACGGTGTCGTTCACATCAAGAGCTCGTTCAACAACACCATCGTCAGCATCACCGACACCGAAGGCAACGTCATCAGCTGGGCGTCCTCGGGTGGTGTGGGCTTCAAGGGGAGCCGCAAGAGCACCCCGTTCGCCGCTCAGCAGGCAGCCGAGAAGGCCGCCCGCGCCGCCATCGAGCACGGCTTGCGCCGTGTCGAGGTGCAGGTGAAGGGCCCGGGTTCGGGCCGCGACACTGCTGTCCGCAGCATCCAGAACACCGGCATCGAGGTCACCTCGATCAAGGATGTCACCCCCGTCCCCCACAACGGCTGCCGTCAGCCCAAGCGCCGCAGGACCTGATCTCACATGGCTCGTTACACCGGCCCGAAGGTGCGCGTCTCGCGCCGCCTGGGCATCAACATCTTCGAGAACGAAAAGGGCCGCAAGGCGCTGGAGCGTCGCCCCTTCCCGCCTGGTGCGCATGGTCGCACCCGTCGCCGTGGCAACCCCAGCGAGTACCTCGCCCAGCTGCAGGAGAAGCAGAAGGCGAAGTACATCTACTGCGTGCTCGAGCGTCAGTTCCGTAACACCTACGAAGAGGCCGTGCGCCTGCAGGGCCCCACGGGCGAGAACCTGCTGCGCCTGCTGGAGCAGCGCCTGGACAACATCGTGTACCGCGCCGGCTGGGCCAGCACCCGTCCGCAGGCGGGGCAGTTTGTCAGCCATGGCCTCATCCAGGTCAACGGCAAGCGGGTGGACATCCGCAGCTACCGCGTGAAGAAGGGCGACGTCATCAGCCTCTCCGCCAAGGCGCAGGCCATGATCGTCATCCAGCACAACCTCGACGTCCTGGATCGCCAGATCGTCGGCTGGCTGGAGCAGGGCGACGGTGGCAAGCAGGTCACCGTCCGCGACCTGCCCCAGCGCGAGCACATCGACGTTCCCGTCCGCGAATCGCTCATTGTCGAGCTCTACTCGAAGTAACCCTTCGCCGGCCTCTCCGGTCGGCTCTCCCTGCACAGAGGCACACGCATGCTCGTCATTCAGCGCCCCACCGTCGAAGCTCTCGGCGACGACAACCCGACGCGCCAGCGGTTCGCCGTCGGCCCGCTGGAGCCCGGTTTCGGCCACACCATCGGCAACTCGCTGCGCCGCACCCTGCTCTCGAGCATCCCGGGCGCGGCCATCACGGCGGTTCGTTTCGACGACGCGCTGCACGAGTTCGACACCATCAACGGTGTGAGCGAGGACGTCACCGACATCATCCTCAACATCAAGGACATCGTGCTCACCAGCACCGCCGACGAGGACGTCACCCTGCGCCTCGACGTGCGTGGGCCGGCCGAGATCACCGCCGGCGACATCAAGTGCCCGAGCGACATCGAGATCCTCAACAAGGACCTCCACATCGCCAGCCTCAACGGCAAGGCCCGCCTCGCGGTGGACCTCACGGTGGGTCGTGGGCGCGGCTACCTCAGCAGCGACCGCGATGCGCAGAACCGCACCATCGGTGTGGTGCCGGTGGACGCCATCTTCTCGCCGGTGCGCCGGGTGATGTTCGAGATCGAGCCCACTCGTGTGGAGCAGAGCACGAACTACGAGCGCCTCGTGCTGGACATCCAGACCGACGGCAGCATCACCCCTCGCGAGGCGCTCGCCTCTGCCGGCGCCACCCTGCGTTCGCTGGTGGACCTCGTGGCCAACCTCAGCGACGAGCCCCAGGGCCTGGAGCTGGGCGAAGTGGCCAGCACGGCTGCCGCCTCCCCCGACCTCGACCTGCCGATCGAGGACCTCGACCTCTCGGAGCGCCCGCGCAACTGCCTCAAGCGCGCCCAGATCAACACCATCGGTGAGCTGCTCACCAAGACCGAGGACGACCTCCTCAATATCACCAACTTCGGTCAGAAGAGCCTCGACGAAGTGAAGCAGAAGCTCGACGAGCGCGGCTTGACGCTGCGCGGCTGAGCAACAAGGAGACACTGACATGCCCGCCACCCCGCGCCGCGCTCGCAACTTCGGTCACAGCGCCGCCCACCAGAAGCTGATGATGGCCAACCTGGCCGCATCACTGTTCGCCGCCGAGGCGATCGTCACCACGGAGGCCAAGGCCAAGGCCCTGCGCCCGATCGCCGAGAAGCTCATCACCAAGGGCAAGAAGGCCCAGGAGGAAGGCGGCATGCGGGTCCACCGCATCCGCCAGATCCAGGGCTACCTCGGCGACAAGGAAATGACGCACAAGCTCGTCAACGACATCGCCCCCCGCTACGAAGAGCGCAATGGTGGGTACCTGCGCATCCTCAAGCTCGGGCCGCGCCAGGGCGACAACGCCCCGATGGCGCGCATCGAACTCGTCTGACGCACACCCCGTCGCAACGGGCGCATCCTCCGGTTCCGGCCGGCAGGGTGCGCCCGTTTGCCGTTCGTACACCTCGTTTTCATCCGGCGTTCACCACCGCCTAGGCTGCCGCGCGGACTAGCCAGATCGAGGAGCCATGCGTTTCCGTCTCATCCCGCGCGACGAGAGTTTCTACCCCCTGTTCGAAGACCAGGCGCAGCGCATCGCTGCCACAGCCGCCGCCCTGCAGCAGCTCGTCACCACTCTGCCCGTTGCTCCCGACGGCGTTCGGGCGATCGTGGACGCCGAGCGCGCCGGCGACGAGGTGACGATCAAGATCCGCCAGCTGCTGGAGACGTCGCTCGTCACCCCCTTCGACCGCGAGGACATCCAGTCGCTGGCGAACAACCTCGACGACGTGCTCGACGAGATGCGCGCCATTGCCGACCATCTGCAGCTGCACAACATCTCGTCGATGGTGCCGGGCGTGGCCGAGCAGCTCGACCTGTTGGCCCGGGCCAGCCGCACGAACGCCAGCCTGGTGGAGAAACTGCGCACCCTCCGCGGCGTGCAGCAGGTGGCCGACGAGATCGAGCGCCTGGAGAGCGAAGCGGACGGGGTGTACCGCCAAGTGACGGCAGAGCTGTTCAGCGGCAAGCACGACGCCTTGGAGATCCTTCGTTGGAAGGACATCGTCGAGGCCATCGAGAGCGCCATCGACGCCATCGAGGACGCCAGCGACGTGGTGCAGTTCATCGCCGTCAAGCACGCGTGAGGCGGGCGTCATGACACCGATGTGGCTCATCGTCCTCGTCGTCGCCATCGCACTGATCTTCGACTTCGTCAACGGCTTCCACGATGCCGCGAACTCGATCGCCACCGTGGTGGCCACACGGGTGCTGAAGCCGTGGCAGGCCGTGATCTGGGCAGCATTCTGGAACTTCATCTCCTTCGTGCTGCTGCCGCTGGAAGTGGCCAACGCGATCGCCAAGATCGTGTCGTCCGATGTCATCTCGATCGGTCTGGTCTTCGCCGGCCTGCTCGGCGCCATCTTCTGGAACGTGCTCACGGCCTGGCTGGGCATCCCGTCGTCGTCGTCGCACGCCCTCATCGGCGGCATGGTCGGTGCCGGCATTGCCAAGGCCGGCGGCCACGTCGTGAGCCTGAAGACGCTGCAGAAGACGGCGGTGTTCATCATCTACTCGCCGCTCATCGGTCTGGCGTTGGCCTTCACGATGTTCGTGCTCATCTCCTGGTTGATCCACCGTATGAAGGCCAAGCGGGCGGTGAACCGGACGTTCCGCGGTCTGCAGCTGGTGTCGGCGGCGGCGTTCAGCGTCGGCCACGGCGCGAACGATGCGCAGAAGACGATGGGCATCATCGCCGCGTTGCTGATCGCTGCCGGGCGGCTGACTGGGTCGGACGGCCTCCCCCTGGATCTGGAGAAGAATCCGGACGGCATCCCGCTGTGGATCGTCCTGTCGTGCCACGCAGCTATCGGCCTCGGCACGATGTTCGGCGGCTGGAAGATCGTCAAGACGATGGGCACCAAGCTGACACGGCTGGAACCGATGGGTGGCGTGTGCGCGGAGAGCGCCGCCGCAGCCACCCTCTTCTTCGCCTCGCACCAGGGCATCCCGGTCAGCACCACGCACACGATCACCGGCGCCATCGTCGGCGTAGGCTCGGCGAACCGCATGTCCGCGGTGCGCTGGAACGTCGCCCGCCGGGTGGTGTGGGCCTGGGTGCTCACCATTCCCGGCTCGGCCGCTGTTGCCGTGCTCACCTACTGGATCATCGAGGTGTTCAACTGATGGACCGTCGCGCGATCTTCTTCCTCATCTCCGCGGTCGCCGCGGCGCTGCTCGAGCCGTTCGTCCCGCACGACGACAAGCACCCGCTCCTCGACCAGGTGGGATGGCCGCTGGCGATTGTCTTCGTCGTGCTCGCCGCGCTCAGCTGGCTGGACCACTGGTCCCGCCACCACGACCACCGCTGACCGCGAGCCGCAGACCCGGCGAGCGCCCTAGCCTCTCGGGCCGTGGCTCGTCGCAACCCGCTTCCCCTGCTGGCCATTGCGGCGATGGTGCCCGCGGTGGTGTTGGGTGGTCTGTGGTCGCTGGCCAGCGGCAAGGCGGCCGAACCGCCCCCGACCACGGTGGCGGCCGTACCGGTGCTGCCGCCGGCGCTGGCGGCACCTGTGCTGAGCGTGCGACGCACACCCGACGCCCTGGCCGACGACCTGCGCGAGGACACCCTGGTGCTGGCCGCTGCCCCGGCCGTGTCGGCCACCGATGGGACGTCGTGCATGGCGCTTGGCGCGGACGGGCGGCCGCTGACGGCGGCGAACGCCGAGCTGGCGGTGATCCCCGCGAGCACGCTGAAGGTGGTGACGGTGGCCGTCGCGCTGGACGTGCTCGGCCCCGACCATGTGTTCACCACGGACGTGCGCGCTGCGGCGCCGGTGGCCGGCGCGGTGCAGGGCGACCTCGTGCTCGTGGGCGGCGGCGACCCGGTGCTGAGCGAGGCCTGGTACGCCCAACCGTCCGCCGGCCGCAAACGCCCGCCGAACACGATCACCGGCCTGGAAGCCCTCGCCGACGCCGTGGTGGCCGCGGGGGTCACCCAGGTGACCGGGCGGGTGGTGGGCGACGGCAGCCGCTACGACGACGAGTTCTTCCCGCCCGGATGGGCGGAGGACCTGCGCCGGACGTTCGACTTCCCGCCGGTCGATGCGCTGTCGGTGAACGACACGACGTCGCGCGGCGAGGTGGTGGGGACCGACCCTGCGCTGCACGCCGCCGGCGTGTTCGCCCAACTGCTGCGCGACCGGGGTGTGGCAATCGGCGGTGATGCCGGCACCGGGGTTGCCGACCCCGCGGTCGGCGTGCTCGCCAGCCAGGCCTCCGCCCCGCTGGCGACGATCGCCCATGAGGTGCTCTCCACCAGCGACAACGGTGCGGCGGAGATGCTGCTGAAGGAAATCGGGTTGGCGGTCGGCGGGCAGGGCACTCGACAGGCCGGCATCCAGGCGGTCATCGACCGCCTCGGCCAGTGGGGCGTGCCGTCCACCGGCGTCGTGATCACCGACGGCTCCGGCCTCTCGCGGGACAACCAGCTGACGTGCGCCACCCTGCTGGCCGTGTTGCAGCGGACACCGATCGACGCCGTGCTCGGCCAGGGCATGGCCGTGGCGGGGGAGGACGGCACCACGCTGGCCGGACAGCTGGAGCTGGCCGGGATCGAGGGCGTGCTGCGCGCCAAGACCGGGTCGTTGACCGGGGTGAAGGCGCTGGCCGGCTACTTCCCGGCCGGCGGCCAGACCGTGGCCTTCGTGATGGTGCTCAACGGGGCCGGCGCCGCGGACTACGCCGCGGCATGGGAGCGGCTGACGGCGGCACTGCTCGCCGCCGCGGCCACCGCAGGAGCGGATCAACTCGCGCCCGGTGCGGCGGGCGCGCCTTAGGCTGGCGGCCATGCTGCGTCGCGCCCGCGTCACCGTCGCATACGACGGATCCGGCTTCCACGGCTTCGCCAAACACGAGGGCACCCGCACCGTGATGGGGGAGCTCAGCGCCACCATCGAGCGCATCGTGCGCATCCCCCTGCAACTCGTCGGCGCCGGGCGCACCGACGCCGGGGTCCACGGCTGGGGCCAGGTGGTGAGCGGCGACCTCCCGGCGGACATCGACCTCGCGGACCTGCAGCGGCGTGTCAACCGCATGCTGGCACCCGAGATCGCCGTGCGCGACTGGGTATTCGTCGACGACCCGGATTTCAACGCGCGCTACAGCGCCACCTACCGCCACTACCGCTATCACGTGGTGAACACGCCGATGCCGAACCCGCTGATGGCTCGCAGCGCGTGGCACGTGTACCAGCCGTTGCAGCTGTGGACCATGCAGTTGGCGTGCGACCCGCTGATCGGTGAACACGACTTCAGCGCGTTTTGCCGCCGGCCGCGGCTGCCCGCCGGCAAGGCGCAGCCGTCGCTCGTGCGGACGGTGCTGAGGGCGGACTGGACGGCAGTACCGGGCGATGTGCCCGGCTTGCTGCGCTTCGAGATCCGCGCCACGGCGTTCTGCCACCAGATGGTGCGTTCGATCGTCGGCACCCTCGTTGATGTCGGGATGGGCAAGCTGACCGCGGCCGACGTGCGGGCCATCCTCCACGGCCGCGATCGCACCGAGGCCGGGCAGGTGGCGCCACCCCAAGGCCTGGTGCTGTGGGAAGTGGGCTACCCGGGCGACACCAGGGTCGAATGATTTCGCGGCCGCGCGATTGCTAGTTGGTAGGGAACGCCCGTATCATTTCACGGTTCCCTGGCGAACCTCGCCGGGTGTGGAGTCGTCTCGGCGATTCCGTTCGATGTCAAAGGTTTCACGATGAGCACGTACTCACCCAAAGCGAGCGAGATCACCCGCGCTTGGCACGTCATCGACGCCGAGGGCATGGTGCTCGGCCGTCTCTGCACGGAGGCCGCCCGCATCCTGCGCGGCAAGCACAAGCCGATTTTCGCCCCGCACATCGACACCGGCGACCATGTGGTCATCATCAACGCCGACAAGGTCGTCCTCACCAAGGGCAAGGCTGCGGCGAAGAACGTGTACCGCTACAGCGGCTACCCGGGCGGCCTGAAGACGGAGCGCTACGTCGACCTGCTCGGTCGCAACGCCCCGGAAGCCATCCGTCGCAGCGTCAAGGGCATGCTGCCCAAGGGGCCGCTCGGCCGCCAGCAGGTGAAGAAGCTCAAGGTCTACGCCGGTGCCGAGCACCCGCATGCGGCCCAGATGCCCGTCGTCCTCGAACTCGCAGCGGCCAAGGCCCGCTGAGCCACAGAAGGTAGAAGCACATGGCCACCAAGCCGCTCACCCAGACCACTGGCCGTCGCAAGGAGGCCGTCGCTCGTGCCCGTTTGCGCACCGGCAACGGCACCCACACGATCAACGGCAAGTCGTTCGACGTCTACTTCCCCACGGCCATGCAGCGCATGATCGTCACTGAGGCCCTGCGCGTGGCCGACGTGGAAGAGGGCTACGACGTCGATGCCACCATCCACGGCGGCGGCGTCAGCGGCCAGGCCGGCGCGCTGCGCATGGCCATCGCCCGCTCGCTCTGCGAACTGGACCCCGACGTTCGCCCGGCCTTGAAGAAGGCCGGCCTGCTCACTCGCGATCCTCGTAAGAAGGAAAGCAAGAAGTACGGCCTCGTCAAGGCCCGCAAGGCCAAGCAGTACACCAAGCGCTGATCCGCGCGAGGTGTTCGTGCACAGCGCTCCGCGCCCTTCGTGGCCGGGGCGCTGTTGCCGTTTTCGGACGGGAGTGACGAGATGTCCCTGAAATTCGGTACCGACGGGGTACGCGCCGTGGCGCTCACGGAACTGACCACCGACTACGTCACCCGCCTCGGCGCGGCCGCGGCCCAGGTGCTCGGCGGTGGTCGCTGGCTGGTGGGGCGCGACACCCGCGAGAGCGGTCCCGTACTGGAGGACGCGTTGTGGGGCGGCCTGCACCTTCACGGTGGTGCCGTGGTCTGCACGGTCGGGGTGGTACCAACACCAGCGCTGGCGTACCTCTCCGCAC
>JBPOIX010000169.1:0-8325 GCA_052034175.1 Actinomycetota bacterium | reverse complement strand
GCCATCCCGCTGGTGGCGGCGGTGCTGGGCGTGATGGGCTCGCTCGCGTTGCGCACCCGGATTCCCGCCCACGCCGCCCTCACGGCCTAGCCCTCTCGCCTAGCCCCCCCCTCGCCGGCTTCTCGGGCTGATCCGTCCCCACCTTCGGCTTCTCGGGCTGAATCGTCCCAAATTCGCTTCTGGGGCTGAATCGTCTCGCACACCGGGACGAATTCGCCATCGAATGCGCTGCCGCGGCCGCCCCCGCCTGCTAACCTGCAACCGAATGGTTGTAAATACGACGCTTTCCGACGACCTCACCGATCGGGTCTTTCACGCGCTGGCGGACGCCACGCGGCGGGACATCCTGACGCGCACGATGGTGGAGGAGCACTCGGTGTCGGCCCTGGCCCGTCGCTACCCGATGAGCGTCACCGCAGTGCAGAAGCACGTCGCCGTGCTCGAGGCAGCCCATCTCGTCTCGAGGCGCAAGCAGGGCCGCGAACAACTGGTGGCCGCGATGCCTGAGACGCTGCGTGCCGCCCACCTCGCCCTCGACCAGCTGGAGACCATCTGGCGCGCCCGGGTCGCCCGCATCGGCGACATTCTCTCGACGCAAGCAACCGACACGAAATGAAGGAGCACGACCGATGACTATCACCGCGATCCGCAAGGACCTCGAGGCATGCACGATGACCGTGACCGCCGAGTTCGACTCACCGGTCGACCGGGTGTGGCAGGTGTGGGCAGACCCGCGCCAGCTGGAGCGCTGGTGGGGCCCGCCGATGTGGCCGGCCACGTTCACCGAGCACTCGCTGCAGGTAGGTGCCGTGTGCCGCTACCACATGACCGGGCCCGAGGGCGAAGCCTCGAACGGATGGTGGCAGATCCGCCAGGTCGATGCCCCCGTGTACCTCGAGCTGGACGACGGCTTCGCCGATGCCGACGGCAACCGCAACGCCGAGATGCCGACGATGGTGATGCGCGTGTCGCTGGCACCCCGCGCCACCGGCGGCACTCGGATGAGCATCGAGACCACCTTCCCCTCGGCCGAAGCACTGGTGAGCCTGGTGGAGATGGGCATGGAGGAGGGCCTGTCCGCAGCAATGGGCCAGCTCGACGACATCCTGGCGGAGTAGCCCACCCCCAGTAATGCCCACGCGAGAGCGGGTGACGGGAATCGAACCCGCATAGCCAGCTTGGAAGGCTGGAGCTCTACCATTGAGCTACACCCGCAAGGGTGCCTCGATGCTAGCGGCGCGGCCTCCCGCTGCCGTGGGTCGGTTACCGTGCGCCCATGCCCGCACCGATCGACCGGCTGACGTTCATCTACGACGCCGCCGGCACCTTGCTCGGCGAAGCCAAGTACTGGTTCGGCACCCTGTTCGGCGGCGACCACTGCTCGCTGTGCGATCTCACGCACTCTCGGCTCGGCAAGCGGCGCGACTTCAAGGAGTGCGCCTCCCGGCTCGACCTGCCGATCGAGTACTTCCACCGCGACGACGTGCCCGCGGATGCGCGGGCGGCGGCACCGCGCCTGCCGGCGGTGGTCGGCCACACCGGTGGCGAAGCCAGGCTGCTGCTGGGGCCGGAGGAACTGGGGCCGTTGCACGGCGACCTGCCCGCGTTCGAGGCTGCCTTGCAGGCCGCAGTGCGCGCCGCCCAGGAGGCATGACACGCGGCCCTTTCGCCGGGACGCGATCGGCGCGACCCTGATGGTGTGGGAAGCGACCCCGAGGCCTCCACGGTGCTGCGGGGGCTGACGTCTGTCGACGCGGCGGTCCGGCTGGCTGACGACGGCCCGAATCGACTTCCCCAGCCGCGGCCACCGTCTGCGCTGCGGCGCTTCGCCGGGGAACTGGTCCACTTCTTCGCCCTGATGCTGTGGGTGGCCGGCGTGCTGGCCCTGCTGGCCGGAATGCTTGCCCTCGGCATCGCCATCTTCGTGGTCATCGTGGTCAACGCCCTGTTCTCCTTCCTGCAGGAGAACCGTGCCGGGAAGGCGGCCGAGCGGCTGCGAGCCATGCTGCCCACGCGGGTCACCGTGCGCCGCGACGGCCGGCCGGTGGCCATCGACGCCGCGGAGGTGGTGTGCGGCGACGTGCTGTTGGTGGAAGCAGGCGACCGCATCCCGGCGGACGGCGCGCTGCTCAGCGCCAACAACCTCCTCATCGATACCTCCATGCTCACCGGCGAGAGCCACCCCGCGGCGGCCGACGCAGGCGACGCAGTCTTCGCCGGCACGTTTGTGGTGGAAGGCACCGGGGAAGCGGTCGTGTCGGCCACGGGTGCCACCACCCGGCTGGCCACGATTGCCCATCTCACCACCGCCACGGCCAAGCCCGTCACGCCGCTCACGGTCGGCCTTCACGCGGTGGTGAAGATGATCGCCGGCATCGCCCTCGCCGTGGGCGGCCTGTTCTTCGTGGTCAGCCTGCTGCTGGGCAATGGCGCGAAGGACGGGTTCGTGTTCGCCATCGGGGTCACCGTCGCCCTTGTGCCGGAGGCCCTCCTGCCGACGGTGACCCTGTCGCTGGCGTGGGGTGCGGAGCAGATGGCCAAGCGGCAGGTGCTGGTGCGCCACCTGGAAGCGGTGGAGACGCTCGGCTCGACCACCTTCATCTGCACGGACAAGACCGGCACCCTGACCATGAACCAGATGACCGTGCTGACGGCCTGGGCTCCGGCCGGCGGTGCCACCGTGGATGGCTTGGGTTACGGCCCCGACGCGCTGGTGGCTGCAACCGGCGACCGTACGGCCGTGGAGCGGATGGCATTGGCCGGTGCCCGCTGCGCCACCGGCTACGTGTTCGAGAAGGAAGGGGAGTGGCTGGCCCACGGTGACCCCACCGAGGCTGCCATCGACGCCTTGGCCCGGCGCCTGGGCCTGGACACCGACGCCGACCGTCGCGCTCGGCCCGAGACCGCGCGCTTCCCCTTCGACCACCATCGCCGGCGGATGAGCGTGGTGGTCGACGGTGAGGTGCTGGTGAAGGGTGCGCCCGACGCCGTGTTGCCCCTGTGCGTCGGCGACGTCGCTGCGGCCGGACCGGTGGTCGACGCCATGACCCGGCGCGGCCTGAGGGTGTTGGCGGTGGCCCGTCGCCCCCTCGCCACCGGCGAACGCCCGATCACTGCGGCCGCGGCGGAGACCTCGCTCTTGGCCGAGACCGACGGCGCGTCAGGCGGCCTGACGCTGCTGGGCCTGGTGGGCATGCAGGATCCACCCCGCCCCGACGTCCACGCGGCCGTCGACTCCTGCCGGCGCGCTCACGTGAAGTTGGCGATGGTGACCGGCGACCACCCGGAGACTGCCGCGGCCATCGCCACCCAGGTGGGCCTCCGGCGGCCCGACGGAGTGGTCACCACCGGTGCGGATCTGCCGCTCGACGACGCCGCACTCGTGGCCCTGCTGGAGACCGATGGGGTGGTGGTAGCGCGCGTCTCGCCCGAGGACAAGCTGCGCATCGCCGTGGCCCTGCGCACCCATGGCCATGTGGTGGCCATGACCGGCGATGGAGTGAACGACGCGCCGGCACTGCACGAGGCGAACATCGGCATCGCCATGGGTCGCAGCGGCACCGACGTGGCCCGCGAGGCCGCTGACCTGGTGCTGCTCGACGACCACTTCGCCAGCATCGTGGCCGGCATCGAGCAGGGGCGGGCCACGTACGTGAACATCCGCCGCTTCCTCACCTATCACCTCACGGACAATGTGGCCGAGCTGACCCCATTCGTGGTCTGGATGCTGTCCGGCGGGCGATTCCCGCTGGCGCTCGGCGTGCTGCAGATCCTGGCCCTGGACATCGGCACCGACACCCTCTCCGCGGTGGCGCTCGGAGCGGAACCACCCAGCGGCCACCTGCTCGACGGCCCGCCGGTGCAGGGCAAGTTGATGAACCGAACCGTGCTGCGGCGGGCGTTCGGAGTGCTCGGCCCCACGATCGCGGCCGCGTCGATGGCCGCCTTCCTCGTGTCGATGCTGGCGCAGGGGTGGGGCCGGGGAACCCCCTGGCCGGACGAGGCAGCTCTCGCCGCGGCCTCGGGCGCGACCTTCATGACCGTGGTGTTGGCCCAGAAGGCGAACGCCTTCGCCTGCCGCAGTTCCAGCGTGTGGCCCGGCCGCCTCGGCTGGACGACGAATCGCCTCCTGTTCGCCACCGGCGCCATCGAGTTGGCGTTCGCGCTCATCGTGCTGTGGGTTCCGTGGTTCGCCGACGGCTTGGGCCACGCCAGCCCGCCCTGGTGGGGCTGGGCCGTGGCCGTGGCTTCGATGCCGCTGATGCTCGGTGTCGATGCCGTCGAGAAGCGGCATCGCACCCGGCGGCGGCGGTCGGTCAGGCGGCGCTCCGCCGGCCCCGGGCAGCCAACCGCACGAACAGCAGACCCGCTCCGAGCAGGGTGACGGCCAGCCAGGTTGCCGTGGCATTCGCCCCGGTCTGCGGCAGGGTGGGGGACCCGGCGCCCGAGCCCACGGTCGTCGTCGAAGTCGAACCCTGTTCCTCTTCCTCGACGACCAGGGGAGGGCAGTCCACGATGGTCGTCAGCGAGGCCAGCGAGTGCTTTCCGGTCCGGATCCAGGCGTTCACCGCGTCGCCGTTCTCCACTCGGTACGTGACCTGCTCCTTCTCGTCGATGACTGTCATGCTGCCGCCGGCGGACCCTGATGGCTCCGACCAGTCGAACGTGGCCGCACTTCCCCTGGCGTCTAGGTCGTAGCGGAGCAGGATGTCGTCGTTCGGGCTCTGCTCGGTCGGGCAGATGAGCGCGATCGTCGCCGAGACGTCGTCGGGCGGAAGGCAGTCGGCCGCGTCCTTGGCACCGTCGAGTTCGATGTTGTTCACGTTCACCGAGACCCAGGTCCAGTCGTCCTCACCGCCTGGCAACGCCTGCTCGAAGCCGAGCCCGGGCTCGACGGAGGTTCCCCACACGAGTTGGCCGTCGATGTACACATCGACGATGTACGACTCCGATGTGGGGTTGTGGTAGTCGATGAGCCACACCCAACCACTGCCGTCGGCGGCGCACGCGCCGTCGAACTCGACGGTGCCGAGGTTCTGTTCCGCGTGGGCGGCCTCCGCAGGCACCCCGAGGCCGAGTGCCGGAGCGGCGACGGCGGCGAGCGTGGTCATGCGGGCGAGGCGGGCGAAGCGGGCGAGGCGATTCATCGTTGGTTCCTTCGGTCGGGACGTCGTCGACGTCCTGGCCATCATCCGGAATCCATGCCCCGCGGCCCTGAGTAACCCCTACTCATTTGGCCGCCTGGCCGACGCGACACTCAGTAGGTGTTCACCGTCGCTTGGAACTTCTGCATCAGGTGCGGGCCGGCGGCGATCGGCGCGTAGCGCGGCTGCTCACCCGGGGCCAGGCAGGTGGGGAGGCACTCGATCACCGCATCCCAGTTGGCGTTGTGGAAGAAGGCGATGGACTGCCGCCGCCCGGCAGGTACCAGTACCCGGTGCATCGTCGAGCGCCAGCGGTCGTTCGTCCAGCGAGCCATCGCATCGCCGAGGTTCACCACGAACGAGCCGGGGGCGGGCATCGCATCGTGCCAGCTGCCGTCGGCGGCCTGCACCTGCAGCCCGGGTTCCTTCGGGTCCGCCAGCAGGATGGTCAGCGTGCCGTAGTCGGTGTGGGCACTGGCGCCGCACTGCCCCGGCTGCACGTCGGCACGCGGCGGGTAGTCCAGCGCGCGCAGGGCGCTGGTGTGACGGTCGATCAGGGGAGCGAACCACTGCTCGTCCAGGCCCAGGCCAACGGCCATGGTGGCCAACAGGCGGCCCGCGAGGCCGGAGAGCTCACGGAAGTAGCGCTCCCACGCCGGGCGCAGCTCGGGCAGCGCGGCCGGCCACAGGTTCGTGCTCCAGGCGAACTGCTCGTCCGGATCGGTGATCGTGTGGGTGGGCGGGTCCACCGGGCCGATGGCGAAGCTCTGCTTGAGGTCGCCAGGGGAGCCCATGAGGCCGCCGTCGTCGCCCAGCGACCGGGCCAACGTCTCCCCGGCCAACGGCGAGTAGCCGTACGGGTAGCCGGCGTACGGCATGGCGACCGCCATGCGCTCGCCCAGGGGCAGGTCGAAGAACTGGCGGGCCGTCGCCCACGCGGCATCCGTGACCTCCGCCGGTACCCCGTGGCCGACGACGGTGAGGAAGCCCACGTGCGTGCAAGCGTCCGCAACGCGCCGGGCGGCATCGGGGGCGGACAGGTCGACGACGGGAACCCAACTCACAGCGGCCACCGTAGTGGCGTCTACTCCACCACCCGCAAGGTGCCGGGCACGTCCATCCGCCGCAGCTTCCGCAAGGTCAGCAGCGGCGCCACGGCGACCGCCACCACTCCGAGCACGACGGCGGTGGCCACCGTGGTGCCGGACAGCACCACATCCAGCGCCATGTCAGGCATGGTGGAGGCGAGCACGCTGGTGGTCAGCCACCTCAGCACCACCGCACCGGCCGCGACGCCGAAGGCCGTTCCCACGACGCCCAGCAGCAGTCCTTCCGCCATCTCCAGCCACATCACCCGCCGCACGGGCAGACCGAAGGCGAACAGGGTGGCGCGCTCTCGGGCCCGTTCGTCGGCGTTGATGCTCGTGGCGTTGTAGGCGATGAGGAGAGCGAGCAGAAGGATGAACCCTTCCATCACCCGGAGCACCGCGGTGAACTGGTCCAGCGTGTCGCGTACGAGCGTGCTGGCAGTGGCCACCGGCTGCACGGACGTCACCCGATCCAAGCCGAACAGCTCCGCCTCCACCTCGTCCTCCCCGCCGCCGGCTGCGGGCAGCACCGACAACTGGTTCGCCAGGCCCGCGGCCCCGAAGAGGGGCAGCAGCGTGCGGTCGACATAGACGTTGAAGCGGAACGGGCTGCCGTGTACGCCGGCCACGAGGACGGTGCTGTCCACCATCGTGAACCCCAACCCATCTCGCGCCGGGTGGGTGAGCACGACGTCGTCGCCCACGTCGGCGCCGAGGTCGTCGGCCGCCAGGCTCGAGAGCACCACGCCGCCCGTCGCCTCGCCGCGCAGGAGCAACGGCGTCCACACGTCCGAGCTGGTGTCGACGGCCTCGATCAGCACGTCGAAGCCGGCCTCCGGCGTGCTTCCCGCCGCACGGATGCTCCCACCGACCACCAACACGGGAGACACCTCGCCCACGCTCTCCGCTGCTGCCACCGCGGCCACTTCCGGCCCGGCCTCGCCCACGAAGCCATCCAGGCCCACCACCATCCGCCCCGGGTGCTCGCCCAGCACGTGTGCATCGTTGCGATCCAAGGTGGCCATGAACGAGTCGATCATCCCCAGCGTGGCCACGAGGGTGGCGATCGCCGCGCCGGTGCCCAGCGCCGTGAGCAGGGTGCGCCGGGGCGTGCGCAGCACATTGCCCAGCGGCATGCGGCGGAAGGCGCTGCGCGGCCATGGCAGCCGCCGCAGGAGCCGGGACAGGCCGCTGCGCGGATTGTGGTGGACGGTGGTGATGGCATCGATCGGGCGGACGCGCACCGCACGCCACACCGGCCAGGCGGTGGCCAGCAGCGGGATCACACAACCGACGACGGCCCCGCCGACGAACATGCCCGGCTGGAAGCGGGTGATCCACACCGGCAGCGGGAGCATCGTGGTGTAGGTGGGCCGCAGCCCGGCGATGGCCAGCATGCCCACGCCGACGCCCAGCAGCACGCCGGCGATGGCGATCTCCAGGCCCACCAACATGGGGCGGACGGCCAACTGCAGCCGCGAGGCACCGAGCGCCATGGCAATGCCGATCTCCCTGCGCTGTGCTTCCACCATCCGGCTCGCCAGGTTGAACGCTCCGAACGCTGCGCCGGCAAGGATGAGCAGGGAGAACACGTCCCAGAACTTCTGGTCGCCTTCGATGTCGTCGTACAGGATGCGGTAGGCGTCTTCATCGTCCCGTGTCATCACCGTGGCGCCGAGGCCCAGCCCGGACTCCTCGAACAGGGTGCCGAGCTCGGCCTGCACAGCGGTCGCATCCGCCTCGGTGAAGCCGGGGCGCAGGGCGAGGACGAGGTCGTTGACCTCACCCTCGTGCCCCGCCAGCGCCTGCGCGGACTGCAGCCCGGCGAACACGACGGCGAAGTTCGCCTGGGCGAAGAAGCCGCCGTCGTCGGTGGTGACGAAGAAGTATTCGGGGGCCATGCCCGTGCCCACGTACGCCGCCTCGAGGCCTCCGGCGAGGCGGAGCGTGCCGGCGGGCGGGAGGTCGTAGAAGTCGGCGAAGTTGCGTTCCAGCAGCACGGTGGCGTCGCCGTCGTCGGCGCTGGTCAGGCGCCGGCCGTCACCGTCGGCGATGGCCACCGAGGTGAGGTGCGGCCCGCCATCGGCCAGGTC
>JBPOIX010000349.1:0-2861 GCA_052034175.1 Actinomycetota bacterium | reverse complement strand
CAGCGGGGAGTCGGCGGGGAGGTAGGTGGCCTCGAAGGCGTCCCACATCGACGCCGGGCTGATCTCGGTGCCGGAGTCCTCGGTGATGTGCTGGATCGTCTTGGAGAACTCGATCTGCAGCCGGCGCGGCAGGTCGAAGCCGTGCTCGGCCTTCATCAGGTAGGCGACGCCGCCCTTGCCGCTCTGGCTGTTGACCCGGATGACGGCCTCGTAGGTCCGGCCGAGATGCTTCGGGTCGAGCGGCAGGTACGGCACGCCCCACTCGGGGTACTCGCCGCCGTTCGCTGCGGCCGCGCGGTCCAACGCCTCGAAGCCCTTCTTGATGGCGTCCTGGTGGCTGCCGCTGAACGCGGTGTAGACGAGGTCGCCCACCCACGGGTGACGCGGCCCCACCGGCAGCCGGTTGCAGTACTCGGCCACCCGGCGCAGCGCGTCGATGTCGCTGATGTCCAGTTCGGGGTCCACCCCGTTGACCATCAGGTTGATCGCCAGGTTCACGACGTCCACGTTGCCGGTGCGCTCGCCGTTGCCGAACAGGGTGCCTTCCACCCGGTCCGCGCCGGCCAGCATGGCCAGTTCGGCGGCGGCGGTGGCCGTGCCACGGTCGTTGTGCGGGTGCAGGCTGATGACCACGCTGTCCCGGTTGCGGATGTTCCGGCCGAACCACTCGATGACATCGGCGTAGACGTTCGGCGTGTAGCACTCCACCGTGGCTGGCAGGTTGAGGATGATCGGGCGCTCGGGGGTGGGCTCGATGACGTCCATCACCGCATGGCACACGTCCAGCGCGTACTGCGGCTCCGTGAGTGTGAAGCTCTCGGGGGAATACTCGTAGCGGATGTGGGTGCCGGGGATGGTGTCCTCCAGCTTCTTGCACAGCTTGGCGCCGTTGACCGCGATGTCGATGATGCCCTGCTTGTCCAGCCCGAACACCACTTCCCGCTGCAGCGGGTTGGTGCTGTTGTAGAAGTGCACGATGGCCTGCGGCAGGCCGGCGATGGCCTCGTAGGTGCGCTCGATCAGCTCCTGGCGGCACTGCACCAGCACTTGCACGGTCACGTCGTCGGGCACCAGGTCGTCGTCCACCAGTTGGCGGCAGAAATCGAAGTCCGGCTGGCTGGCCGACGGGAAGCCGATCTCGATCTCCTTGAAGCCCATCTTCACCAACGTGTCGAACATCCGCCGCTTGCGCTGCGGGTCCATCGGGTCGATCAGTGCCTGGTTGCCGTCGCGCAGGTCCACGCTGCACCAGCGCGGGGCCTTCTCGTGCACCTTGTTCGGCCAGGTGCGGTCGGGGAGCGTCAGCGGCACGAAGCGCGGGTACTTGTGGAAGGGCATCGGTGCGGGGTTCGAAGGCTGGGGAGGCATTGCGGTTCGCTTTCGTGGGGTTCGTGTCGTGCAGGGGACGTGGGGTGCCGCAGGCTTCGTGCCGGAAAAAGCAAGAAGCCCCGGCCAGTTCGGCTGGGGCTGCGGGCAAGCGCGGATATGTGCGGCTTGCCCTACATAAGAAGGAGGAGGCCGCGGGCGCTGGACATAGTGCTGCACAGTTTGCCGGTGTCGCCCGGCGTTTGTCAACGTCAGATCCTCCGAAGCCGCCGGAGGGTCCGGAGCCCTCGGGTGCTAGGCCCGCACGCAGGTGCCGATGGGGAGGTTGTCGGGTGGGAGGCCGTCCGGGCACAGCGACAGCTCATCCCACACGTCCAGTTGCGACAGGTCGATGGTGGCCGGGTCGATCGCGGTGAGGTCGACTCGGTCGAGCGACGTGTTGTCGAGGGTCGCTCCTTCGAGGCTCAGCACCTTGAGAACGGGGCCGTCGAATGGTGCGGCGATGCGTGCGTCGGTGAGGTCGAGGCCGGCGAGTGACACCTCGTAGGGGCCGCTGGCAGGTGGGAGCAGAGTGATGCGAGCGTTGGCGAGGGGTACGCCGGCAAGGTTGGCGAGCGAGTTCAACGTCAGGCTCGCCCGCTCGATCACCGCTCCGGCGAACGTGGCGTCACTCGCGTCGTAGACGGTCGACAAGCTGAGGTTGGCCATGGTGAAGTCGGCGCCGATGCTCGATCGCAGGTCCACGTCCTGGGCCCGGGCGCCAGTGAAGTTCGCGCCATCGGCGGAGAAGTCCTGGCTGCTCGTGGCGCCCCAGAGGCGAGCACCGGAGAAGTTGGCGCCCGTCATGTCGGCGTCGCCGAAGTCTGCGAATGCCAGATCCGCGCCGGTGAGGTCGATGCCGGCGAAGTCGGGGTAGCCGGGCGACTGGGTGAGGTCGGCGAACGTGCAGACCACCCCTGGCGCCAGCTCGCACGGCGGGCGGGGCCCGCTGGCCTCCTGCGAGGTCCACAACGAGATCGACGCGGGTTCGCTGGCCAGCACGCTGTCGGCCCAGGGGTCGGTGGTGGTGGCGGTGGCTGCCACGAGTGCGCCGCCCACCCAACTCGCAGCCACGATCTGGTCGCCGATGATCGCATGCTCCGGTGCGTCCTGCGCCCAGCCGCCGTCTCCGTCGGGAAGGATCGGTGCCGGGGTGGTGTCCGCGAAGCCCGAGTCGCTCGTCTCGAAGATGCCCGGGGTTCCATCGACATCGATCAGCTGAGCGGGGCGGTCACCCTTGAGCGCGCTCTGGACGCCGTCGATCTCGGTGAGGTTCCACTCACCGTCGACGAGTTGGGTGATCCGGCGGCGGCCGCTGGTGATTTCGGCCTCTTCGTCGTCGGCCTCGTCGGCGGCCGAGTCCGCTTCCGTGGGGCGCGGGTCCTCGAGCAGCGTGATCACTCCGCCGACGACCATGCCGGTCATGCCAGGGTGGGTGAGATCGACGGCGCTGATGGTCTCCAGGCTGCCCAGCACGTCGCAGTTGCTGATGTCGA
>JBPOIX010000100.1:0-1682 GCA_052034175.1 Actinomycetota bacterium | reverse complement strand
TCTGGCCCGCGTATGGGCTGGCGCTGGCGGCGGTCGCCACCGCGCTGTGGAAGATGGAGCGTCGCTACCGCACCAAGTTGGCGAACATCGGCACGCTGAACGACCACCTGGTGTCCGCCACCCTTCCGTCGCGCACTACGGCGCACCGCCCTCCGGACCTGATGGATGGCGAGCTGCTGCGCTGGTGCTATTCGTTCGCCGAGCAACCGGCCGACGGCATCGACGGGCTGGACTGGGGCGAGCAGTTCCACGGCGGCACCCAGCTGCGCTACCAGGTGAACGCGTTCTCCTGGGCGATGGCGCTCTACGCCGCCAACCAACTGCCGAATGCGCCGCGCCGCACGGAGGCCGCGCTCGGGGCGGTGATCGAGAAGCACACCGATCCGCGGGTGTGGCGCTACTGGCGCACCCTCAACCTGCTCGGCAACTTCGACGCCAACCCGGACCCCATCCGCCGCGACAACATCATGTTCTCCGCCTTCCTCGGTGACGTGATCAACACCTTCGAGGCGGCCACCGGCAGCACACGTTTCGACGAGCCGGGCTCGCTGACGTTCGTCTGGCGCGACGGCCGCACCTTCGCCTACGACCACCACTCGATCACCGAGGCCGTGCGCGCCAACTACGACCACAGCCGGCTCGGCTTCTTCCCCTGCGAGCCCGGCTGGAGCTTCACCGTGTGCAACGTGATGGGCGCGCAGACCCTGCGTGGGCACGACGCGTTGCACGGGTCGGCTCACTGGGCCGAGGTGGGCCCGCGCTGGCAGGAGACGCTGGACAACGAGTACTTCACCCCCGACGGCACGTACGCCCACATCCGCTCGAACCACATCGGGGTCTCGTGGGACACGGGGGAGGTGCCGAACGGGCACTACTTCGCCAACGGCACCCACCGCTTCGCCGACATCCTCCCGGACCATGCCCGCCGGGCGCGGGCGCTGGAGTTGCGCGGCGCACAGCCGAAGATGGCCGCGCTGGGTTCGATGGTGAAGGACGGCCGCCTCGATCTCGAACTGCCCGCCGAGCCGGAACGTCATCGCACCCGCAGTTCGTCGGTCCCGCCGTGGACGAAGGTCATCGGCGGGGCGCGCATGGTGGGCGACGACGCGCTGGCGTGGGCCGCGATGGACGCCTCCGCTCGGCAGTGCGCCACGGGCGAGCGCTGGCCGAAGCGGCCCGTCGCTGCGGCCTCGAACGGGCTGGGCGGATACATGATCGTCCGTTGGTCGGCCCCGCTGGACCTCGCCACGTTGAACATCCGCGGGTATGTGCCGCCGGTTGGTCCGCTGGTCGATGCCGCCGACGATGTGCTCATCACCATGGCCCGGAGCGACGACGGGGTCGCGCTCGACCTCGTCGTCGAGCCGTTCGAGGGGCCTGTGGTCGACGCCGAGCTGCGGTTCTCGGCGTTGCTCGCCGGGGTCTTCTACCGGCTCCGCGGCGAGGGCGTGGACCGCACGCTGCAGGCCGACGCCGCGGGCTGCGCTGCAGTGCGGCTGGAGGGGCTGGCCGGCCGCACGTTGCTGCGCCTGGAGGTGGCCGGGTGAAGCTGGACTGCGATCGTCTCTGGACCCGCCTCGTCACGCTCGTGTTCAAGCTGCGCCGGCGACCCCGCGTCACCGGCCAGATGCCACCCCGCCGCTGAACCTGCCGCCTTCCCCGAGCCGCCGCCACCCGCCCCC
>JBPOIX010000101.1:0-3627 GCA_052034175.1 Actinomycetota bacterium | reverse complement strand
GCCTGTGCGCCGTGTCGATGGCGCCATGGCCACCGCCCTCGACGACGACGTCACCATTTGGTACGAGCCGCTGTTCGACGAGACGGGCACGCGCCCGGATCTCGTTGTGCTCGACCCGCGCTGCGGCGTCCTCGTGGTGGAGGTGCTCAAGGGCAACGGGCACAGCAAGCTGTTGGGAGCACTCGGCGGAACGCTCAGGCTCGAGGCAGACGGCCAAGAGGTGGAGGTCCCAAGTCCATTGGTTCGGGCCGAAGGCCTTGTGGCCTCGCTGCGCGAAGCCATGGCTCTTCACCCCAGGTTGGCGAGCGTTCCGGTCGGCGCCATCGCAGCTGTCACCGGCGTATCACGGGAGACCGGAACGACGCGCAACCTCGGCGCTGTCATCGACTTGAACCGGTGCCTCTTCAGGGACGACATCGAGCTGGCTGGGACTCAAAATGATCCAAGCCCGCTGCTTCGCGTCTTCGCCCGAGCGACCGGCAGTTCCTTCGGCAGCATCGATCAAGTGACGCTCGACCTCTTGCGAGGGGTTCTTCACCCCGACTCCGTTGTCCACCCGCCCGCCGTCACCAGTGGAGCGCTGTTCAGCGCAGCGGCCCTCGACGGCGGCGATGTCATCAAGGTGATGGATCGCCAGCAGGAACGACTCGCCAAGTCCATCGGCAGCGGCCATCGCGTCATTCGCGGTGTCGCTGGCAGCGGCAAGACCCTGGTCATCGTTCACCGCGCCCGTCTGTTGGCACGAGTTATGCCAACCAAGCGGGTCCTGGTGACCTGTTACACGCGGTCACTCGCCAGCCAGCTCCGCGCGCAACTCAGTGACCTCGGGAACATCGAGGTACGCCACATCGACAAGCTCATGGGAGACGCCATCCGAGGTGCCGACGTGGAGCACCCCGGCTACAACGAAGGGTCACGCAAGGTTGCCACCGCAGCGATACAGGCCATCCAGAAGCGTGAGCCAGCGAAGTACCGAGCGGTCCTCATTGATGAGGCACAGGACTTCGACACCGAGGCACTTCAGTTCTGCGTCAACCTGCTCGAGGCGACAGACCCCGACGAGCAGGATCTCATCATCGTTGCTGACTCCGCGCAGAACATCTTCCGCAAGAAGTTCGCGTGGAGAGACGCCGGCGTGAAAGCGCAAGGGCGCACTCGCCTGCTTCGCACGAACTACCGCAACACGCGAGAGATCCTTGTCTTCGCTCATACCTTCCTGACGGCTGATCCGCACATTCAGGTTCAGCAAACGCCAGACCCAGACGACGAAGCCGCCATCATTCCGGCTGAGCTCTCCAAACGGTCCGGGCCGCCGCCCACTGTCGTTGATGCGGGCGAACTCGCCGACGAGGTCGCCAAGGTGGTCCGGGAAGTGCGCGTTCGGTTCTCATCCAAGGCTCCCTCCCGATCTATCGCTGTGCTGTACAGCGAACGCAGCTCACGCACCGGCGATATCAACGCAGCCCTGGCCGAAGCGCTGACGTCAGCGGACCTTCCGTTCTTCTGGGTGACGGACCCCAACAACCGGGACAACCGAGATCTCGTCGGCGAGACCGACCTGCCGATAGTGCTGTCCACCGTCCACTCGGCGAAGGGCCTGGAGTTCCCTACGGTTGTGCTCTGCGGCCTCGGCGTGCGCGACGATCATATGACCGCACGCAAGGTCGCCTACGTCGGAATGACCCGAGCGATCAACGACCTGACCGTCGTTGTTGGCAAGGACTCACCCTTTCGACGCGATCTCCTGCCCTGACACCGCAGACATCTCAGCGGCACCGCCTCACTCGGGGTCTGCGTCGATGACAGACCAATACTCCGGGTCGTCAGCGAAGTCCGCCACCTCCACCTCGCCGGTCGAAAGCAGCACAGCTATGAACGTGACGGCGCCAAAGATCGGGTCGACCACCGTGAACGAACGCGCTGCCGACACCACGTCGTACGACAGCGAGTCGAAGTCCCGGAAGGCAAACACCGCGGCGGCGAGTGGGCCGCCGACGAAGTCGTACTCCGAAGGGTGTCCCGTCGCGGAACGAGACTCATCGAGGCGCTCGTGTGCCCTCTCGTAGACCGCTGCCGCGACGGTGACCTTGCGGATCACGCCGAGAGGAGGCCGAGTCGTTCCGCGGCCTCCTTCTCGAGGCGACGCGACGTGGGCGTAGACACCTGACGGGCGCCCACCAGCGCAGCCTCGTAGGGGATGTCGTCGCCGAACTCCACCAGGCGCCAGCCAGCCTCCTCGTGCGACAGGTCGCTCACCTGGCGGGCATTGAGGCCGTGAAGGTCGTCGAGCACCTTCTCGATCGTGGCCAACTCCTCGCCAGAGAACACGCTGGTGTCGGCCTCACGCAACGGCACGAGCCGCTGCTGCTGGTAGCCCAGGAACTCCTCCGCCACCAGCGCCGCCTCACGGTTGGCGATGAGCTTCTCCCGCACCGGGCGGAGGCGGCGGGCCGCGGGGCCGTGCTCGAGCTTCTGGTAGATGGCTCCCGTGATCGGTCGGCCCGTGCGACGCACGTGGGCGAACTCGGCAAAGAACAGCACCTTGTTCAACTTGGTGGCTCCACCCGCCCCGTCCTGCTGCAGGCGAGACGCGACGTGGAGCACCAACTCAGTGAACTTGCGTTCGTCGTAGGTCGTCTTCATGGCGTCATCCTGCAGAAGGGGTGTGACGAAGAATGTACCCCTCCCGCCACAGCCCGGCGAGAAGCTCCGACTTGTTGCGTCCTGACCACCAAGCTACGCGGTCAGCGTGCGACACGTCCGGGGGTCCGGCCTCCCCGCCTGTTGCGCCTCACGGGCCTGGGTGTCCAAATGCCGTCACGCCGTCCACCCTGGCGGTCTCGTTGAGCGGCCAGGGAGCCGCGCTCCGCCCCCACTGCCCGGTCACCGCTGCCAGGTCCGCCGTGCCACCGCCCTGACCTAGGGTGCACCCATGCCCAGCGACCTTGTCCTCAAGACCATGAACTTCGTGCACAGGGCGACGCTCACGCTCAGCTTCGGCAAGCTCGGCTGGAAGGCCGCGGGCATGCCGGTGCTGGAGCTCACCACGGTCGGCCGCAAGAGCGGCGAGCAGCGGTCGTGCATGCTCACCTCGCCGTTGCAGCGGGGCGACACCCTCGTCATCGTGGCGTCCCGCGGCGGCGACGACCATCACCCCGCCTGGTTCCTCAACCTGCAGGCCAACCCCGACGTGGAGGTGGCGCTCGGCGGCAAGCCGAAGCGCCCCTACGTGGCCCGGGTGGCCACTGATGACGAGCGGGCGGAGATGTGGCCGCTCGTCACCGACAAGTACAAGAACTACGCCGGCTACCAGAGCAAGACGTCGCGCGAGATCCCGCTCGTGCTGCTCGAGCCGAAGTGATGTCGCCGTCCGACGCACTCGACGGCGCGGCCCAGCGTGCGGCCGAGTTGCTGCGCGCCCGGGGCGAGACGGTCGCAGTGGCCGAAGGGTCGGCGGGCGGGCTGATCTCCGCCGCGCTGCTCGCAGTGCCCGGTGCGTCGGCCTACTACCGCGGTGGCGTCGTGGTGTACACGCCGGCCGCGTACCGCGCCTGGATGGCCGGCGCCGTGGAGGCGCCCGCGGGCATGCGCGGCGCGACGGAGGGGTTCGCCGCCCATCTCGCCCAC
>JBPOIX010000174.1:0-12784 GCA_052034175.1 Actinomycetota bacterium | reverse complement strand
GCATCGCCTATGCCGACAGCACGAGCGACCTGCCGATGCTGGAGGCCGTCGGCTTCCCGGTGGCAGTGAATCCAGAAACGCGCCTGGCGGCCATCGCCCGCAAGCGCGGCTGGCTGGTGGAGGACTGGGCGAAGGCCAGCGGGGCCCCCAAGATGCTGCTGCCCCTCGGCCCGATGATGGCCGAGCGCGAACGGCGCAGGCAGTTCGGCGGCTCGTCGTCCAACAGCTCGTCGTCCAACGGGTCCCAGTTCGACTCGGTGCGATCATGAGTCGCCTCGTCTTCTCGCGCAAGCCGGCACGATTCGCGCTGGCCCGGCTTGCCGGCGCCATCATGCCCGGCGCCGGCGCGTCGGTCGGCCCTCTCGACCTCGAGTCCGATCAGCAGCTGCCGCTGCCGACGCCCGACTGGCTGCGTCTGCGCACCCGGATGGCGGGCATCTGCGGCAGCGACCTGTCGCTGATCGACGGAACCGCCTCGGCGTACTTCGATCCGCTCGTCAGCTACCCGTTCACGCCCGGTCACGAAGTGGTTGCCGACGTCGTCGGAGGCGATCGACGAGTGGTCCTGGTGCCCGTGCTCTCCTGTGTCACCCGCGGCATCGACCCGGTGTGCGCGGCGTGCGCGGTCGGGCAGATCAACCTGTGCGAGCGAGCCGCGTTCGGCCACCTCTCCCCCGGGCTGCAGAGCGGGTTCTGCACCGACACCGGCGGCGGCTGGGCACATGAGATGGTGGCCCATCCCAGCCAGCTGGTCGACGTGCCCGCCGAGCTCAGCGACGAAGCCGCAGTGCTCATCGAGCCCACCGCCTGCGCCGCTCACGCGGCTGCTCGCTACACCGGCAAGGAAACGGTCATCATCGGCGCCGGCACGCTGGGCCTGCTCACGCTCGCCGCCATCACCGCCACGCGCGACAAGGTGCGCAGTGCTCCCATCGTCGTCACGGCGCGCTACGCGGAGCAGAAGCGCCTGGCCAAGGAGCTCGGGGCCGACGTAGTGTGCACCACCGACGAGATGCCCCGCTACGTGCGCTCGGCCACCAGCTCGTTGGTGTTCGGCGATCAGCTCACCTGCGGCGCACCGCACGTGATCGACTGCGTCGGCAGCAGCGAGTCACTACAGCAGGCGCTGCGCGTGGTCGCTCCTGGCGGCGAGGTGCAGGTCGTCGGGATGCCGTCGAACGTCTCGCTCGAGCTCACCTCACTGTGGCATCGCGAGACAGCCATCCGAGGTTGCTACGCCTACACGCACGCCGACTTCCACACCGCCATCGACGTCATTCGCCACCACGAC
The DNA here is from genome assembly GCA_052034175.1 of Actinomycetota bacterium. Lineage (GTDB taxonomy): Bacteria > Actinomycetota > Acidimicrobiia > Acidimicrobiales > Ilumatobacteraceae > UBA668. Next base: position 11,493 of record JBPOIX010000174.1, on the reverse strand, counting down.
CTGGCTCGCCTGGTCTCGGCCACCTACGCCCTGAAGGACTACACCGATGCGATCGCACATGCGGCCGCCGCCGGTCGCCGCGGTGCGGTGAAGATCGCGTTCGACATGAGAGGTTCCTGATATGCCCCGTCCCGGATTCGTCCTCGAAGTGGATCGCTCGACCCCGTCGATCATGTTCTGGCGTGGCGAGAACTTCAGCCTCGAGAAGCTGCCCGCCGGTCGCAGTCGCGTGATCTACCCGCCCGAGCCGCTCGAGGCGATCAGCGACATCGACGGCGCGATCCGCCATGCGTTGCTGCACCCGCACGAGCAGGACCCACTGCCCGCACAGCTGTTCCCGGGCATGAAGCTCACCATCGCGTTCGACGACGTCAGCCTGCCGCTGCCGAAGATGCGTCGTCCCGATACGCGCCAGCGCGTGATCGAAGCGGTGCTCGATCTTGCGGCCGCAGCCGGAGTCGACGACGTGCACCTCATCGCCGCACTCGGCCTGCACCGCCGGATGCACGAGTACGAGCTGCGCCATGCCCTCGGCGACCGCATCTACGACTCGTTCCACCCGCGCGGAATGCTCTACCAGCACGATGCGGAAGACCACGACAACCTGGCCGAGATCGGCACCACCGACCACGGCGAAGTGCTGGAGATCAACAAGCGCGCCGCCGACAGCGATCTCATCATCTACGTCAACATCAACTCGGTGTCGATGGATGGCGGCTGGAAGAGCATCACCACCGGGCTCGCCTCGTACCGCTGCCTCAGCCACCACCACAATCCCGAGACGTTGGAGAACACGCGCAGCCTCATGGGGCACCGCCACCAGAGCGCGCTGCACACCAGCGTGTGGCGGTTGGGCAAGGTGCTCAAGGATCACGGGCCGAAGATCTTCCAGATCGAGACCACGCTGAACACCGACATGTTCCCGGCTCCGTTCGACTTCCTGTCGAAGCGCGAGTGGGAGTGGACCGCGCGCGACCGTGCCACCTTCGTGGCCACCACCAAGTCGTTGAACCGCACACCGATCAAGTTGGCCCGCAAGATCTTCCACAACATGGAAGGCCCGCACCAGATGACCTCGGTGCAAGCCGGCGATACCGACGCGGTGCACAAGATCACGCTGGAGAAGGTGTACGAGCAGCAACTGGTGGAGGTCACCGGGCAGACCGACATCCTCACCATGGGCATCCCCTACGTGTGCCCGTACAACCCCGACGGCGTGATGAACCCGATCCTGGTGATGTGCATGGGCCTCGGGTACCTGTTCAACATGTACCTCAACAAGCCGCTGGTGCGTGAGGGGGGCGTGATCATCATGACCCACCCCACGTATCGGGACTTCAACCCGGTGCACCACCCTAGCTACATCGACTTCTTCGAGCAGGTGCTGCCCGACACCACCGACCCCGTGGTGATGGGCCAGAAGTGGGAGAAGCAGTTCGCCGAGGACGAGTGGTTCCGCCACCTGTACCGCACCGGCAACGCCTACCACGGCGTGCACCCGTTCTATGCCTGGTACTGGGGCGCCCACGGCCAGCAGTGGGCCGGCAAGGTCATCATCGTCGGCGGCGACCCAGCCACGGTGCGCCGGCTCGGTTTCACGCCCGCGAGCACGCTGGACGATGCCGTCGAGATCGCCAGCGATGTGGTCGGCCGCACGCCCACGATCACCCACCTGCACGTTCCATCGCTGCTGGTGGCGGACGTCAGCTGACATGGGCGACAAGCGCTCCCTCAGCGTCGCCCAGCTGCGACGCATGGCCAAGGTCGGCGACGTCGCGTCCTCGGCGCTGCAGGCCGGGCTGAAGCCCGTTCGCGCGCTCGGCTTCCCGTACCGCAAGCCGACCCGCCCCAAGGGCGTCGTGGTGCCCGAGGAGCCCTCGAAGCTGGGCTCGGACTTCGAGACGGACTGGGCGCGCAAGGCCCCGGCCCGCTTCGCCCGCAAGGTGATCAACCGCGGCCCGATGCAGGCGCTCGTGCAGGCCCTCGCCAACCCCGAAGTGGTCGGCCTGGACCGGTTGGCGGACCTGAAGGAACTCGACCCGCCTCCGGCCGTGATCTTCGCCCCGAACCACTACAGCCATGTCGACACACCGTTGATGATCACCTCCGTGCCCGAGCCCTGGCGTTCGAAGCTGATGGTGGCCGCCGCCGCGGACTACTTCTTCGACAAGAAGCTGAAGGGCACGATGGCGGCCCTGGCGCTGAACGCCTTCCCCATCGAGCGCGAGGTCACCACCCGCAAGTCGAGCGACCAGTTGCGCAAGCTGGTGGACCAGGGTTGGAGCTTGGTGATCTTCCCCGAGGGTGGCCGGTCGCCCGACGGCTGGGGGCAGGAGTTCAAGGGCGGTGCCGCCTACCTCGCCGGTCGCACCGAGGTTCCGGTCGTGCCGGTGTTCATCGATGGCACCGGCTCCATCTACGGCAAGGGAATGAAGCGGCCCAAGCCGGGCGCCACCAAGGTGGTCTTCGGCGCACCGCTGTGGCCGCAGGAGGGCGAGAACACCCGCCGCTTCAACGCCCGCATCGAGGCAGCCGTCACCGCCCTCGGCGACGAGGCGCTCACCGACTTCTGGACGGCGCGGCAGCGAGCAGCGAAGGGCACCAACCCCAAGCTCACCGGCCCGGAGTACACCGGCTGGCGACGCCAGTGGGCATTGGCCGAGCAGCGCAAGCTGGGCAAGGCCGGCCAACGCCGCCGCCAGAACCGCCGCTGGCCCGACCTCGGGTAGCGCTACTCGCCGGCGTCGGCCGAGTCCGGCAGCAGGTCGGCAAGCGCGGCTTCCAGGCGGGCGACCCTCGCCTCCAGCTGCGCGACACGATCGGCCATGGAGCCGGTGGCCGCACGCGGTTCACCCTGCGCCACCGCAGACACCGTGACCTCGGCCTCCTCGGCCAGCAACTGCTGCCAGCGCGCTTCCTTCTGCCCGGGCTGACGTTCCACCAGTTGGGCACGCTCGCCCGCCGCCAGCTCGCGCAGCACCGCCTCCACCTCGTCGGATGAGCCGAACGCGTGCTGCCGTTCGGTGCGGCTGCGCAGCTCCGCCACGGTCTGCGGGCCGCGCAGCAACAGGACCGCCACCACGGCCGCGGCTGGCTCCCCCAGGCCCCATGCCTCCGTCGCCACCTGGCGAAACCGGGTGACGCTGCGGCCGTGCGCAGGGTGCACGAAGCGCAGCAACCCCTGGGCCTTCAGCGACCCCAGCGCGGCCTCCACCTCGTGGTCGTCGACATGCATCACCGGCTCCCGCGACGTCGCCTGGTTGCACGCCGTCACGAGCGCGTTGAGAGTCAGCGGGTATTGGTCCGGGGTGGTGCGCTCCTTCTCCATCAGGCTGCCGAGCACACGGGCCTCGATCATGTTGAGCATGGCGGCAAGAATGGCACCGTGATTCGCCTTCGCCAAGTTGCCCTCGTCGCCGCCGACCTCGACTCCACTGTTCGCTCGCTGTGCGACACGCTCGGGTTGGCCGTGTGCTACCACGACCCGGGCGTGGCCATGTTCGGTTTGCACAACGCATTGATGATGATCGGCGACCAGTTCCTCGAGGTGGTCGCACCCACCCAGGAGGGCACCACCGCCGGGCGTCTCCTCGCCAAGCGTGGCGGAGACGGTGGGTACATGGCGATCTTCGAGGTGGACGATCTTGACGCGGGCGAGGCTCACCTGGCCGAGCTCGGCGTGCGCATCGTGTGGCGGGGCGACCTGCCGGACATCCGCGGGCGCCACCTGCACCCGGCCGATGTGGGCGGGGCAATCGTCAGTATCGACCAGCCGGTACCCAACGGGGCGTGGCACTGGGGCGGGCCGACATGGGTGGCACACCGCGAGAACTCGGTGGTGGCGGCCATCGCCGGCGTGGTGGTCGGCGCCGACGACCCGGCGGCGATGCAGGCCCGCTGGCGGGAGTGCGGGGTGGCACATGCGGTCACGTTCCGCGCGGCCGGCCCGCGCGGCGAGGGCATCGACGAGCTGCATCTGGTGGCCACCGACCGGGCTCGCGCCGGCGAGGCTCACGACCTGTGCGGCGTGACCATCCGCCTCGTGTAGGAGGTCGCGAGCGTCAGCAGCCGGTCTTCGCCGGGATCACGATCGTGACACCGACGATGAAGCTCTTGTAGCCCTGCGTGTTCACGTTCGCCGCATCGAGCTGCTCCAGGGTGACGTCGAACTTCTGCGCCACCCGGCTCGGCAGGTCGCCCGCCTGGATGACGTAGCTGCCCGGCGCACACCCGCTGCCACCGCCGGCGAGCGTGGTGGTGGTTACGACAGGGGTGACACCGGCCACGGTCGTGGTGGTGGCCGACGGAGGAGGAATGGTGGCCCCCACGGGGATCTTGATCATCAGGCCCGAATAGAACGCGCTGTAGCCCGCGGTATCGACGTTGGCCAGCTCAAGGGCGTCGAGGCTGATCTTGAACCGTTGGGCAACGGTGAACGGCACGTCGCCCGCCTTGATCTCGTACTCGGTGATGGCCGTGGTGATCTGGCCCACCGACCCGGACTGGCCGGCGATCGTCGAGGACGTGGTGGTGCTGGCCGTCTGCGGTTGGGTGACCCAGTTGGTCGGCCCGACGGTGGCCACCGACGCGGTGGACGGTGAGGCGGCATCGCCGCATGCGCTGAGGAGTGCGAGTGCACCGAGACAGACCAGGGGCAGGCGCTTCATGCGCCCCAGCCTACGACGAGGCGCTACTGAAGTGGGCGCGCTGTGGGCGGGATCGGCGCCGGCAGGTCGGTCTCCCCCATCAGGTAGGCATCGACCCCCGCCGCGCTGGACCGCCCTTCGGCGATGGCCCACACGATCAGGCTCTGGCCGCGCCCCATGTCGCCCGCCACGAACACGCCGGGCACGTTCGTCATGTACCGGTCGTTGCGGGCCACGTTGCCGCGCTCGTCGAACCGCACGCCGAGCTGCTCCAGCCAGGAGCCCTTCTCCGGCCCGACGAAACCCATGGCCAGGAACACGAAGTCCGCAGGCAGCTCGCGATCGGTGCCCTCCACCTTCTGGAAGCGGCCGTCCACCATCTACACCTCGTGGATCAGCAGGGCGCGGACGTTGCCGTTGCCGTCGTCGAGGAAGCGCTCCGTGTTCACCGAGTACAGGCGGTCGCCGCCCTCCTCGTGGGCGGTGGTGACCTTGTAGACCATCGCGAACTGGGGCCACGGGTTGTTGCCACCGCGGGTCTCGGGTGGCTTGGGCATGATCTCCAGCTGGGTGACGCTGGCCGCGCCCTGGCGGTGCGCGGTGCCCAGGCAGTCCGCCCCGGTGTCGCCGCCACCGATGATCACCACATGCTTGCCGTGCACGTCGATGGGCGAGGCCGGCATGTCGCCGAGCTGCACCTTGGTGGCGGCGGGCAGGTACTCCATCGCCTGGTAGATGCCGTGCAGCTCGCGCCCGGGCACCGGGAGGTCGCGCCAGGCGGTGGCGCCACAGGCGAGCACGATCGCGTCGTACGACGCCAGCAGCACGTCGATGTCCACATTGGCGCCGACGACGGCGTTGGTGCGGAACTCGGTGCCCTCGGCCTCCATCTGCTCCAGCCGCCGGTCGATGAAGCGCTACGCCATCCTGAACTCGGGAATGCCGTACCGCAGCAGGCCACCGATGCGGTCGGCCCGTTCGAGCACGACCACGTCGTGGCCGGCGCGGGTGAGCTGCTGCGCCGCCGCCAGGCCGGCCGGGCCGGAGCCGATGACGGCGACCCGCTTCCCCGTCCGCACCGACGGCACTTGGGGGGCGATCCACCCTTCGTCCCACGCGCGGTCGACGATGGTGACCTCGACCTGCTTGATGCTGACGGGGTCGCCGTTGATGCCCACCACGCACGCCGACTCGCACGGGGCCGGGCAGAGGCGGCCGGTGAACTCGGGGAAGTTGTTCGTGGCGTGCAGGCGGTTGATCGCGTCGCGCCAATGGTCCCGGTAGACGAGGTCGTTCCAGTCCGGGATGAGGTTGCCGAGCGGGCAGCCGTTGTTGCAGAACGGGATGCCGCAGTCCATGCACCGGCCGGCCTGCTGCGCCAACGCTTCCTGCGGGAACGGCAGGTAGCACTCCTTCCAATCCTGCAGGCGCTCCTCCACCGGGCGCCGCTTGGGGGTGACTCGCACCCACTGCATGAAGCCGGTCGTCTCACCCACGGGAGGCCTCCATCACTCGGTTGAGGGTCGCTTCTTCGTCGAGGCCTTCGGCCTCGGCAGCCTTCATCACGTTCAACACCCGCTCGTAGTCGGTGGGCATCACCTTCACGAAGGCATCCATCTCCTCCGCGGCAGCAACGGCCACGGGCGAACCGGTCCAGCGGGCGTGGTCGGCCAGGGTCGCGGCCAGCCAGGCACGGTCGTCCGGGCCCAGTTGTTGCAGTTGCACCATCTCCCGGTTCACCTTCGCGGGGAAGACCCCGTGGGGGTCGTAGACGTACGCGACGCCGCCGCTCATGCCGGCGCCGAAGTTGCGACCCGTCGGCCCGAGCACCACGACGCGGCCGCCGGTCATGTACTCGCAGCCGTGATCGCCGAGGCCCTCCACCACCGCGGTGGCGCCGGAGTTGCGCACGCAGAAGCGCTCCCCCACCATGCCCCGCAGGAAGATCTCCCCGCCGGTTGCCCCGTAGCCGATGACGTTGCCGGCGATGATGTTGTCTTCCGCCGGGAAGGTCGCCGCACGGTTCGGGCGCACCACGACGCGCCCACCGGACAGGCCCTTGCCGACATAGTCGTTGGCGTCGCCCTCCAGCGTCATCGTGATGCCCTTCGGCACGAACGCACCGAAGCTCTGGCCGGCGGAGCCGTGGAACGTCAGCTCGATCGTGCCGTCCGGCAGGCCGTCGCCGCGGTACTTGCGGGTGACCGCGTTGCCGAGGATGGTGCCCACCGTGCGGTTGACGTTACGGATCGGCAGCTCGGCGCGCACCTGCTCGCCGCGCTCGATGGCCGGTGCACAAAGGGCCAGCAACTGCTGGTCGAGCGCGTGTTCCAATTCGTGGTCCTGCCCGACGGACTGGTGGCGGGTCTGGCCGTACGGGTTCTGCGGCACGGCGAGGATCGGGCTGATGTCGAGCCCCTGCGCCTTCCAGTGGTCGACGGCGGAGCGGGTGTCCAGCGCCTCCACGTGACCGACCATCTCCTGCATCGTGCGGAAGCCGAGGCGGGCCATGTGCTCGCGGACCTCTTCGGCGATGTACTCGAAGAAGTTGATGACGAACTCCGGCTTGCCGCTGAAGCGCTTGCGCAACTCGGGGTTCTGCGTGGCCACGCCGACGGGGCAGGTGTCCAGGTGGCAGACCCGCATCATCACGCAACCGCTGACCACCAGGGGTGCCGTGGCGAAACCGAACTCCTCGGCGCCGAGCAGGGCAGCGATCACCACGTCGCGCCCCGTCTTCAGCTGGCCGTCCGCCTGCACCACGATGCGGTCGCGCAGGCCGTTCAGCAGCAGCGTCTGCTGGGTCTCGGCGAGGCCGAGCTCCCACGGGCCACCGGCGTGCTTCAACGACGTCAGCGGGCTGGCGCCGGTGCCACCGTCGTGGCCGCTGATCAGCACCACGTCGGCCTTGGCCTTGCTGACGCCCGCGGCCACCGTGCCCACGCCCATCTCGGCCACCAGCTTCACGTGCACGCGAGCGAGCGGGTTGGAGTTCTTCAGGTCGTGGATGAGCTGCTTGAGGTCTTCGATCGAATAGATGTCGTGGTGCGGCGGCGGGCTGATGAGGCCGACGCCAGGGGTGCTGTGGCGGGTGCGAGCCACCCACGGGTACACCTTGTGGCCGGGCAGCTGGCCGCCCTCGCCGGGCTTGGCGCCCTGAGCCATCTTGATCTGCAGGTCGTCGGCGTTCACCAGGTACTCGCTGGTGACCCCGAAGCGGCCGCTGGCCACCTGCTTGATCGCGCTGCGCTTCTCCGGGTCGTGGAGGCGTTCGGGGTTCTCGCCACCCTCGCCGGTGTTGCTCTTGCCGCCGATGCGGTTCATCGCCACCGCGAGCGTCTCGTGGGCTTCGGCGCTGATGCTGCCGTAGCTCATCGCGCCCGTGCTGAAGCGCTTGACGATCTCGCTGACCGGCTCCACCTCCTCCAGCGGGATGGGCGTGCGGTCGCTGCGGAACTCGAACAGGCCGCGCAGGGTGGCCGCCTGACGCGAGTAGCCGTCCACGAGCGCGGTGTACTGCTGGAATACGTCGTAGCGGCCGGCCCGAGTGGCGTGCTGCAACTTGTAGACGGTCTCCGGGTTGAACAGATGGATCGTGCCCTCGCGGCGCCACTGGTACTCGCCACCGAGCTCCAGTTCGCGATGCGCACGCTCCTCCGGGCGGCTCGGGTGGGCCTCCGTGTGGCGGGCGGCCACTTCCTTGGCGATCTCGTCCAGCCCGATGCCACCGATGCGGCTGACCGTGCCGGTGAAGTACTCGTCCACCAGCTCACGGCCGAGGCCGATGGCCTCGAAGATCTGGGCGCCGGTGTAGGACGCCACGGTGCTGACGCCCATCTTGCTCATCACCTTGAGCACGCCCTTGCCGGCGGCCTTGATGTAGTGCTTCTGCGCCTTGTGCGGGTCCACCCCACCCAGGCTGTGGTGCCCCTGGGCGATCATGTCCTCGATGCTCTCGAACGCCAGGTACGGGTTCACCGCGCCGGCTCCGTAACCGATGAGCAGGGCCATGTGGTGCACCTCGCGGGCGTCGCCGCACTCCACGATCAGGCCGACCTTGGTGCGCTGCTTCTCGCGGATCAGGTGGTGGTGCACCGCCGCGGTCAGCAGTAGGCTCGGGATCGGGGCGTACACCTCGTCGCTGTTGCGGTCGCTGAGCACGAGGATGCGTGCGCCTTCGTCGATGGCGCGGCTGACCTCGTGGCGAATGGCGTCCAGTGCCCGCTTCAGCTGCAGCCCGCCACCGGCCACCCGGTACAGGCCGCTGACGACGTGGGCCCGCAGCTCGGGCAGCTCGTTGTGGATGATCTTGGCGAGCTCGTCGTTGTCGATCACGGGGAAGGGCAGCACCAGCTGGCGGCAGCTCTCTGGGCCCGGGTCGAGGAGGTTGGCCTCCGGCCCGACCGAGCCGCCGACCGAGGTGACGACTTCCTCGCGGATGGCATCCAGCGGCGGGTTGGTGACCTGGGCGAACAGTTGTTGGAAGTAGTCGAACAGCAGCCGCGGGCGCTCGCTGAGCACGGCGATCGGGGTGTCGGTGCCCATCGAGCCGATCGGCTCCAACCCGGTGCGGGCCATCGGGCCGAGGATGACCTTGAGCTCCTCGTGGGTGTAGCCGAACACCTGCTGGCGGCGGCGAACGCTCTGATGGCTGAACACCACATGCTCACGCTCGGGCAGCTCGTTCAGCTCCACCAGGCCGTCGTCGAGCCACTGCTGGTACGGCTCGGCCTGCGCCAGGCCACGCTTGATCTCCTCGTCGTCGACGATGCGGCCCTCGGCGGTGTCGATGAGGAACATGCGGCCCGGCTGCAGCCGGCCTTTGCGGACCACCTTGGCGGGGTCGATGTCCACCACGCCGACTTCACTGGCCATCACCACGAGGTCGTCGTCGGTGACCCAGAAGCGGCTGGGCCGCAGGCCGTTGCGGTCGAGCACGGCGCCGATGAGGGTGCCGTCGGTGAAGGCGACACTGGCGGGGCCGTCCCACGGCTCCATCAGTGACGAGTGGAAGCGGTAGAAGGCCCGCTTTTCGGCGTCCATCGTGTCGTGGTTCTCCCACGCCTCAGGGATCATCATCAGCACCGCGTGGGGCAGGCTGCGGCCGCCGAGGTGGAGCAGCTCCAGCACCTCGTCGAAGCTCGCGGAGTCGCTGCCGCCCGGCGTGCAGATGGGGAAGGCGCGCTCCAGGCCGGGGATCAGCTCGCTCTGCAGCAGGCTCTCGCGGGTGCGCATCCAGTTGCGGTTGCCCTGCACGGTGTTGATCTCGCCGTTGTGGGCGATGTAGCGGTACGGGTGGGCCAGCGGCCAGCTGGGGAAGGTGTTCGTGGAGAAGCGGCTGTGCACCAGGGCCAGCGCGCTCTCGATGCGCTCGTCCGCGAGGTCGGGAAAGAAGTCCGCCAGTTGCGGGGTGGTGAGCATGCCCTTGTAGATCAGGGTGCGCGCCCCGAGCGACGGGAAGTACGTGCGCTGCTCCACGGGAAGGTCGTGCTCGATGCGCTTGCGCACCACGAACAGCTTGCGATCGAGGGCGATCCCGGCAGCACCGGCGGGGTCGTCGATGAACAGGTGCTCGAAGCTGGGCATCACGGACTTCGCCGTCTGCCCGAGGCACGCCGGGTTCACCGGCACAGGGCGCCAGCCGAGCGCCCGCAGGCCTTCCTCGGCGACGATGCCCTCGATGGCCGCCTTCGCCTTCTCGGCGTCGGTGGCGTCGGCAGGGAGGAACGCCAGCCCTGCTGCGTAGGCACCAGCCGGCGGCAGCGTGATGCCGTGGTCGGCGGCAACGGCCCGCAGGAAGCGGTCCGGCACCTGCACGAGGATGCCAGCACCGTCGCCCGTGTCCGCTTCAGCGCCGGTGGCGCCGCGGTGCTCCATGTTGCACAGCGCGCCGATCCCGAGCGCCACGATGTCGTGGCTGGCGACACCCTTGATGTTGGCCACGAACGACACACCACAGGCGTCGTGTTCGAACCGGGGGTCGTACAGGCCATGGGGCGCGGGGTAACCCGCGGGGAAAGAGTGTTGCATCGAGTTCTGCTTCCACGGAGTCGGCGGTTCCCCGAGGGGAACGGATCTGGCTGGGTGGCGCACGGGACGACGCTGGCCCGAACGGTGCCTGCATGTTACGGGTTGGCGCGCCGGTTGCGCCAACCACTTCAGGCAGGCCCCTCCGCCAGGCACGCCGGTCGGGCGGCGCAGCCGCGGCGTACACTCCCCGTTGTGAGCTACGGCCCCGGCCCTCTTCCCGGCGACGCACCCCGCCCTCCTGGGCAGGACTGGTCGGGAAGCACCCCGCCGCCTCCCCACGGAAGCGGTACCCCCTACCCTCCCTACGGCTACACGCCGTACGGCTACGGCGGGCCGGTGATGCAGCACCCGAGCGGCACCAGCATCCTCGTGCTCGGCATCCTCTCCCTCGTCGTCTGCGGCATTCTCGGCCCGATCGCCTGGTCGATGGGAAGCACCGCCGTGCGGGAGATGGACGCTCAACCGACGCTCACCTGGACCAACCGCGGCAATGTCACTGCCGGACGGATCTGCGGCATCATCGGCACCTGCCTGCTTGCGCTGCAGATCATCTGGATCCTCGTGATCATCGGGGTCTTCGCCTCGCTCGGGTGAGCGGAATAGTTGCGCGCGCAAGGTTGTTGCACCATTCATGACCGTTCGACTGATCCGGGCCCAGCAGGCCGTCGAGGGCGAGGGCTTCGTCGTCCGCCGCCCCTTTCCCACCGCCACGCTCTCCCACCTCGACCCCTTCCTCCTGTTCGACCACATGGGGCCGACCGAGTTCGGCCCGGGCCAGGGCGTGGGCACCTCGTGGCACCCGCACCGCGGCTTCGAG
>JBPOIX010000209.1:0-3177 GCA_052034175.1 Actinomycetota bacterium | reverse complement strand
ACGAGGTCGACGTCCGGGTCGACGCGCCGGCCGAGCACAGCCGGCTCGCCGTTCACCGTCACCCGACCCTCGGCGATGATCTCCTCGCAGACTCGCCGGCTACCCCAGCCGCGGGTGGCAAGCACCTTCTGCAGCCGCTCCCCCTGGGGCAATGCCGCGGACTGAGCGGCCCATTGCTCCCACAGGGGCGGCTCCGGCCGCCTCTGATCAGCCACGGGCGTCGGTGGGCGGGTCGATCCGCAGGCCGTGCTCCAGCGCCTCGACGACATCTGCGCCCGGCACGAACTCGGCGATGGGCGGCAGGTCGCTGAGGCTTGCCAGGCCGAGCTTCTCGAGGAATGCGGGGGTGGTGCCGAAGAGGATGGCCTGCCCAGGGCCGGTGTCCCGGCCGACCTCGGTGACATAGCCACGGGCCTGCAGGGTGCGAATGACGCCGTCCGGGTCCACCCCACGGATGCTGGCGATCTGGGCACGCGAGAGCGGCTGCTTGTAGGCGATGATCGCCAACGTCTCCAGCGCGGCGCCACTCATGCGAGCTCGCTGGCCGTCCAGCAGGAAGCGCTCCACGTAGGGCGAGAGGTCGGCGTGGCTCTGGAAGCGCCACCCACCTGCCACCTTCACCAGCTCGAAACCGTGCCCTGCTTCGGCGTAGGCGGATGACAGCTCGCCGCAGAGACCGTCGATCACGGCGACAGGCTGCTCCAGCAGCTGTGCCAACTGCTCGCTCGGCACGGGCTCCACCGCCACCATCACGATGGCCTCGATGGCCCGAACGGTCTCGGCACCCAAGGGTTGCATGGTCTGGCTCACCAGTGGTTCATCCTTCGTAGTCGTCGATGGGCAATGCGCCCACGCTCACGGCGTCGTCGCTGCCCATCCAGACGACTTCGATGTCACCGAAGCGTTCGGTCTGCTCGAGCTCCACCATCCCCTGCTTGAACAGCTCCAGCAGCGCGAGGAAACGGACGATCACTTCCAGCCGTTCCACCAGCCCGTCGGTGAGGCGGCGGAAGGAGATGCGGCCGGCGCGCGGCAGTTCGTCGAGCAGTTCGGCCAGGGCGTCGGCGACGGAGACACGTACGGGAGCCACGTGGAACAGGTCGATTCGTGCCACCGGCTTGGGCGTGATCGCCTTCAGGTAGGCCTTGCGGATCCGCAACGGCGAGACGCCCTCCAGAAGGTCGGGCAACAGCCCTTCATACCGCTCGTCGGGGCCCGCGGCGCGGGGGAAGCAATGGTCCGCGTCGTCGGCAAGCCGGCTGAACACCGCCGCGACATCCTTGAACGTCTTGCATTCCAGCAGGCGGGCCAGCAGCAGGTCCCGTTCCTCCCAGAGTGCCAGTTCGTCGTCGAGGTCGACGTCGTCGCGGCCCGGCAGAAGGCGCCGCGCCTTCAGTTCCACCAATGTGGCGGCAATCAGCAGGAACTCGGTGGCCAGATCGAGGTCGATGGCTTGCATCTTCTCCACTTCGACCAGGTACTCGTCGACGATGCGGCTCAGCGACACCTCGTAGATGTCCACCTGCTCCTTGAGGATCAGGTGCAACAACAGGTCGAACGGGCCCTCGTAGACGGGGGTGGAGACGTCGACAGCCATGGGAAACAGATCGTACCGGCCACCGGACGCCTCGCTAGCCTGACCCGTCGTGACACGCGTGCTCTCCTGCATCCAGCCCACGGGCGACGTCCATCTCGGGAACTACCTCGGGGCGTTGCGCAACTGGGTCAGCGGCCAGCACGAGAAGGACGCCTTTCACGGCATCGTCGACCTGCACGCGCTCACCATCACCGAACAGCCGGACGTCGTGGGTCAGGCCACGTTGCAGCTGGCGGCGATGCTGTTCGCCGTCGGGCTGGACCCGGATGTGGCGACGGTCTTCGTGCAGAGCCATGTCACCGAGCACAGCCAGCTGGGCTGGATCATGGAATGCCAGGTCAGCTTCGGTGAGCTCAGCCGGATGACCCAGTTCAAGGACAAGTCGGCCAAGCGCGAGGCGGACTTCGTCAGCGCCGGCCTGTTCACCTACCCGGCGCTGCAGGCCGCGGACATCCTGCTGTACGACACCGACGAAGTGCCCGTCGGCGAGGACCAGCGCCAGCACATCGAGATCACCCGGGACATTGCGATCCGTTTCAACCATCGCTTCGGCGACACGTTCGTGCTGCCCAAAGCCGTGATGCCCAAGGCCGGCGCACGAGTGATGGACCTCCAGGATCCGACCTCGAAGATGAGCAAGTCGGCGAACTCCGATGCGGGTCTGGTCTATCTGATGGACGAACCTGCAGCCATCGTGAAGAAGTTCAAGCGGGCGGTCACCGACAGCGACAGCGAGGTCCGCTTCGACCGTGAGGCCAAGCCGGGTGTCAGCAACCTCCTCGAGATCCTGGCGGCCTGCACCGGCGAGACCGCCGAAGCTCTTGCCGGCCGCTACACCCAGTACGGCCCGTTGAAGGGCGACACCGGCGAGGCGGTGGTGGAGCTGCTCCGCCCCATCCAGGCCCGCTACCACGAACTGATGACCGACCGTGGCGAGCTGCAGGCCATGCTGCGCACCGGTGCCGCCAAGGCCGGCGAGGTGGCCGCTGCCACCCTCGCCCGCGCCCAGCGGCACCTCGGGCTGCTGCCCGCCTGAGCCGGCCCGCTAGGCCGACGCATCGGCCGTCACATCATGATGGTGTGGTCGTAGTACCCGACGACGTCGATGATCACGTGAGTCGCCGACCCAGTGATGCCGCCGCACTTGATGTCGATGTAGCCGTCCTGGCATGCACTCGTCACCGCATTGGCCACGATGGCGTTCACCCGGTCCCAGTTGAGCGACGACGCATTCGGCTCCGCCGACTCGTGGGCCCACACCTTCAGGTACCCGCGGGAGGCGGCCGTGTTCACCAGGGTGACGTTCATCAGGACACCCCACGAGTCGGTCGGCACGCCGGAGTCGTTGGCGGCCTTGCCCAAGGCGTAGCTGACGTCGATGGTGCGGGTCTCGTCGAGCGTCAACGCCGTGTCGCTGGCACCGGTGTTGCTGTCGGTGCCGTCAGGGGTCTGTCCGCTGCGGCTGTCGTAGACGCGGTACGGAGTGGGCAGCAGGTGGAAGTCGAGCGTCGGTGACGGCTCCGGCGCCGTTCCCTGCGGACGCAGCGCGCTGGCGTGAGCCCGCCCGCCGGTTCCTACGG
>JBPOIX010000208.1:0-2759 GCA_052034175.1 Actinomycetota bacterium | reverse complement strand
CAGCCGCTCGGGGTGCGGGCATGGGTGCGGGGTAGGCCGCGGGCTTGGTCGTGGCGGTGCCGGGAGGAGCCGCCACGACCATGCCCGGGTCGAGCGGCGCCGCTGATGCGGGCAGCGGCGCCTGACCACGACTGGCGCGAATGGCGGCAAGGCGTGCCGCGCGATCGTCGTCAGTCATCGTCTTCTTCTTCGTGATCGTCGTCCTCGTCCTCGCCGTGATCCTCGTCCTCGTCGTCGTCGTCATCGTCGTCTTCGTCTTCGTGCGAGGACGGGGCGCTGGTGCTCGGGGCCGGCGGCGGGGTGGTCGGCGCCGTGGTGCCGTTGGTGGGGGGAGGGGTGGCGGATCCGGGGGGCGGAACGGTGCCGTCGTCATGCCCGCCGCCATGACCGCCGTCGTTGCCGCCGCCGGGCACGACCGACACGGTGACCTCGGACAGCGGGTCGGTGGTGACCACACCCTCGGCCGTCTGGTTCGTGACGTTCACCACGACTTCGCCATTGACGAGGTCGGCGCTGAAGGTGACGAGCTGGGTGCCATCGGTGAACTGGGCGCCGACATGGGTGCCCGGCACGCTGGTGGCCACGAGGCCCCAGCCGGTGGTGACGGTGGTGCCTTCGATCTCCAGGCGATCGCCTTCGACTTCGAGGGTGACCGTACCGATCGTGCCGATCTGGTAGGTGACGTGCTCGCTGGCCTGGCCGTGATCGTCGGTGGTGCCGGCGCTCGGGGTGCTGGCGTCGGTGCTGGTCGGCTCGGTGGCCGGCTGCTCGCTGCTCATTCCGGCAAACGCTGCGGCGCCGCCGGTTCCGGCAATGCCGGCGATGGTGAGGCCGGTAATCCAGGTGCGTGACATCGGGGTGTCCCTCCAGGGGTTGGTGTTCCGTTGAGGAGCAGTCAACCTCACCCCCTCCCAACGGAAGGCCCGCACTCATCCAACAAACGTCCAAGACTGACGCAAGGTTCGTTCTGGCCTGGCGGGCGAACTGTCAAGGAATCGTCTGGATCGCTACTCGGGGAGGCGCCAGTCGATCGGTTCGAGTCCGGCGGCGGTGAGCGCGGCGTTCGTGCGACTGAACGGGCGGCTGCCGAAGAAGCCGTTGTGGGCACTGAGGGGGGAGGGGTGGGCGCTCTCGATGACCGTGTGGCGGCCGGTGTCGACGAGCGACTTCTTCCGCCGGGCGGAGGCACCCCACAGGATGAAGACCACCGGGTGCGGCTTGGCGTTGACGGCCTTCAGCACCTCGTCGGTGAACGTCTCCCACCCCTTGCCTTGATGCGACGCGGCCTGGCCGGCGCGCACCGTCAGGGTGGCGTTGAGCAGGAGCACCCCCTGGCGGGCCCAGGCTTCGAGGTTGCCATGGCGCGGTGCTTCGATGCCCAGGTCCGCGGTGAGCTCCTTGTGGATGTTCGCCAACGACGGGGGTGTGGCCACGCCGTGGCGTACGGAGAAGCACAGGCCGTGCGCCTGCTGCGGGCCGTGGTACGGGTCCTGCCCGAGGATGACCACCCGGGTGGTGGCATGCGGCGTGAGGTGCAGGGCGGAGAACACCTCGGAGTCGGGTGGAAAA
The DNA here is from genome assembly GCA_052034175.1 of Actinomycetota bacterium. Taxonomy (GTDB): domain Bacteria; phylum Actinomycetota; class Acidimicrobiia; order Acidimicrobiales; family Ilumatobacteraceae; genus UBA668. The sequence continues at coordinate 1,190 of JBPOIX010000208.1, read as the reverse complement.
ACGGTGTAGCGGGCGCGCTCGCCCGCTACGAACCGTTGCAGTTGTTGCCAGTACGGCTTGGCGAACTCGCCACGCAGCACCGGGTTCCAGTCGGTGCTGGCTCGCCCATCGGTCACTCGGACAGTATGGATGACCCGGCCGGCCGGCCGCTCGCTCGGCTCAGCCGTTGCCGCCGAGCTCGTTGCCGCCGCCGCCGTTGTCGTCGTTGCCGGAGTCGTCGCCGCCATGGCCGCCGTTGTCGTCGCCGGCCTCGGCGCCATCGTCGCCGCCGTGCCCGCCGCTGCCACCGTTGTCGTCGCCGGCCTCGGCGCCGTCGTCACCGTGGTCGTCGTTGAGGTCGTGGTTGGCGGGGTCGTCGCTGGTGCCGTCGGGGCGGTCGCCGCCGTGGTCGTCCACGCTGTTGTCGGTCACCACCGTGGACTCAGTCGCCACCGTGGACTCGGTCTCGACCGTGACGGCCGTCGGCTGCTGGCGCTCGGGGCGGCTGTCGCTGCTGGCTGCGGCGGCGAAGCCGGCAGCACCCATCATGAGGGTGCCGGCGATGGCGCTGAGGACGATGATGCGGCGGGGCTGGTGCTTCATTGGGGTGTTCCTTCACTGGTGTGTGGTTGGTATGCCGAAGTCACGCCGGCCAAGGGCGAACGGTTTGGGGGGTTCATCCAAGAAACGTCCAAGACGCGTCCAACCGCCCGCCCCCGTCCGCACCCAGCCGCCCGCCCGCCCGTGGGCCCCCGTCCAGCCGCCCGCCCGTCGCCAGCAAACCCTTGCGCGCGCAAATGTGAAGCCGCAGATCGCTACGTGCGCTTCTGTGGTCTCCCATTTGCGCGTGCAAGGGATGTCCTGGGCGGCGGTAGGGCATCGCGGCGGTCGGAGGTCCCTCTTGAGCGCGGCGGAAGAACGACGCGCAGGAAGGGCAACGCGCCGGGCGCGCAGGGGGCCGGGGCGAACGGCCGGGCGGTCAGTTCTCGTCGATGCGGGGCTGCATCGACCCGCCGACGAGGTCGACGCGGATGCGTGTCTCGTTGGAGCCGTTGTCGAAGCGGACCTCGACCCGGTCGCTGCGGTTCGTGGTGACCTCGGCCGTGTAGCCCGAAGTGGCGCTGTAGGACTGCAGCGACAGCACCCCGTTGGCCAACTTCACGGTCACCGAGCCACCGACACCGTTGAACGTCTGGAACTGTGGCGCGGGC
>JBPOIX010000323.1:0-4314 GCA_052034175.1 Actinomycetota bacterium | reverse complement strand
CTCGTCGTGGGGGTCGTCGATGGTCGGGAGATCGTGAAACGCGTGGTAGCAGCGGCCGGGGACACCGTCGAGGGGCGGGACGGCGATCTGCTCCTCAACAGCACTGCAGAGTTCGCCGACCTCACGGCACAGAACGAACTCTTCGACTTCGATGTCGTCACCGTTCCCGACGGCCACGTGTTCCTTGTCGGCGACAACTTCGACGGATCGATGGACAGTCGCGCCTTCGGCCCGATCCGTTACGCCGATGTGCAGTGCCTCGTGCACCGCTGACGCCTGCTCAACCGGGCAGTGCCTCGCCCGCCATCGCGCGCACGGTCTGGCGGAGCACCTCGGTGGAGGTGGCGAAGTTGAGGCGGGCGAAGCCGTGGCCCTCGGGCCCGAAGTTCGGGCCCTCGCTGAGCCGCACACCGTTCGCCGCGAACGCTGCCGAGGGGTCGTCGCCGAGGCCCAGCGCCCGGCAGTCCAGCCAGGCCAGGTAGGTGGCCTGCGGGGGCGTGTAGACCACGTCGGGCAGGTACATCGCCAGCAGGTCGGCGACGAACTGGCGCTGCCCATCCAGGTGGGCCAACACCGCGGCCAACCACTCGTCGCCGTGCCGCCACGCGGCCTCAGCCGCCGTCGCGCCCATCACGTTCGCCGCGCCGAAGAGGTGGTCCGGCACGGATGCCAGCGCAGCCCTCACCCCCGCGGGCGCGACGTGCATGACGGCGTAGCGCAGGCCGGCCAGGTTGAACGCCTTGGACGCGGCGTGGATGGTGACCGTGCGCTCCGGGGCGAACAGCGCCATCGGCCGGTGGGTGAGCGGCGCATAGGTGAGGTCGGCGTGGATCTCGTCGCTGATCACCAGCAGGTCGTGACGCTCGGCGATCGCCGCCAACTCCTGCAACTCGACGTCGGAGAACACATGGCCGGTGGGGTTGTGTGGGTGACACAGCAAGAGCACCTTCGCCGGCTCGGCAGCGAGGCGCCGGTCGAGTTCGTCGTGGTTGAACTGCCAGCCTGACGGCGACGCGGCGTCGGCGCGAGCCGGTACGCGCACCACGCGGCGGCCGTTGTCCTCCACGCTGTGCAGGAACGGCGGGTAGGCGGGCGTGTGCACCACCACGCCGTCGCCCGGCTCTGTGCACAGGTGCAGCACCATCTGGATGCCCTGCACCACATCGTTCAGCTCGCGCAGGTGGCCGGGGTCGAGCGTCCAGCCGTAGCGCGCCGCACACCGCTCGGCGAATGCCACCGAGGCGGGCGAGCCGCCGGTGACGTGCTTCCAGTCCGGGTAACCGAGATCGCCCCCGTCCAGCACGGCACGCAACGCCTCGCCCACACACGGGGGCGGCGGAAAGTCCATGTCCGCCACCCATGCGGCGAACGGAACTCCGTGACGTTGCCACTTGGCGCCCGGCTTGGCGCGCAGCCACTCGAGCGAGAGCGAGTCGAATCCGAAGTCAGCCGAGGTCACCGTCGCACAGTACGCAATGTTGGCGGTAGGACGGCGCCCAGGCCCGCCCCAACGCCAACATTCAGACACCCAACCACAAGTTGGCGGTAGGACGGTGTCCAGGCCCGCCCCAACGCCAACATTGACACGCGGTCAGGCGGTGGCCCACTGGTGGATGCGGCGGATGCCTTCCTCCATGTCGGCGTCGGCCATCGCGAAGCTGAACCGCGCGTAGCCGGGGGTGCCGAAGGCCTCGCCGGGCACGAACGCCACCTTGGCCTCGCCGAGGATGGCGTCCGCCAGCTCGAGCGTGGTCTGGCACACCGTGCCGTTCGGGCCGAGCGGGCGGCCGAGCAGAGCCTTCACGTTCGGGTAGCAGTAGAAGGCACCCTGCGGCTCGATCGCGCTGACCCCGGGGATGTCGTTCAGCATCCGGTGCATCGTGACGGCGCGACGGGCGAACGCCTCGCGCATCATGGCCACCGCCGACAGGTCGCCGCGCACGGCCTCCAGCGCGGCCATCTGCGCCACGTTGGACACGTTCGACGTGCTGTGCGACTGGAAGTTGATGGCCGCCTTCATCACATCCGACGGCCCGATCATCCAGCCGACGCGCCAGCCGGTCATGGCGTACGTCTTGGCGACACCGTTGACGATGACGCACTGGTCGGCAAGCTCGGGCACGACCGTCGGCATCGAGACGAAGCGGTTGTCGCCGTAGACGAGGTGCTCGTAGATCTCGTCGGTGAGCACCCACACGCCCTTCTCCACCGCCCAGCGACCGATGGCCTCCACTTCCTCGGGCGAGTAGATGGCACCACTCGGGTTGTCCGGGCTGACGAACAGCAGCACCTTGGTGCGCGGCGTGAGCGCGGCGTCGAGCTGCTCCACGGTGACCTTGAAGCCGGTGGACTCGTCGGTGTCCACCACCACGGGCACCCCGCCGGCGAGCACGATGGCCTCGGGGTAGGTGGTCCAGTACGGGGCCGGGCAGATGACCTCGTCGCCCGGGTCGCACAAGGCGGCGAAGGCGGTGAACACCGCGTGCTTGCCGCCGCTGGTGATGAGCACCTGGCTGGCCTGGCAGGAGAAGCCGCTGTCCCGCAACGTCTTGGCGGCCACGGCCTCGCGCAACTCAGGCAGGCCGGCCGCGGGCGTGTACTTGTGCATCGCCGGGTTGTGGCACGCGGCCACGGCGGCCTCGACGATGTTCTCCGGGGTCGGGAAGTCCGGCTCGCCGGCACCGAAGCCGATGACGTTCTCGCCCTTGGCCTTCAGGGCCTTGGCCTTGGCGTCCACCGCGAGGGTGGCGGATTCGGCAATGGCGGCGAGACGGGCGGACGTGCGCTTCACGGTGGGCCTTTCGGAGCGGGGGTCGAAACGGCCACAACGGGCCGCATCAAGGCTACCGGCGGCACCCCGCCGGGCCCGTAGGAATAGAAGTTCCGTACATTGCATTGCGTGGAGCGGCGACGCGCCCGCGAGACTGGGAGGGTGAGCGTCGACCCCACCTCCATCGTCATCCCCGCCGACCTCCTGCCCCGCGACGGGCGCTTCGGGTGCGGGCCCTCCAAGGTGCGCGCGGAGCAAGTGCTCGCCCTGGCCCAGGCCAACCAGCAGCTCCTCGGCACGTCTCACCGGCAGGCCCCGGTGAAGCATCTGGTCGGCTCCGTGCGCGATGGGCTGAAGCAGCTGTTCAACCTGCGCAAGGACTGGGAGATCGTCCTTGGCAACGGCGGCTCCACGATGTTCTGGGACGTCGCCACGTTCGGCCTCATCCGCGAGTGCAGCCAGCACTACGTCTTCGGCGAGTTCAGCCAGAAGTTCGCCGACGCCGCCGCAGCCGCGCCCCACCTGCAGTCCCCCGTTGTCGAGGCGAGCGAACCGGGCACCCACCCGGCCATCAAGGACGCCGTGCCGGAGGGCGTGGACGTGGTGGCGCTCACCCACAACGAGACCTCCACCGGCGTGATGATGCATCTCACCCGGCCCGACGGCGACGCCCTCGTGGTGGTGGACGCCACGTCCGCCGCCGGCGGCCTGCCGTGGGTTCCCGACGAAGTGGACGTGTACTACTTCGCCCCGCAGAAGTGCTTCGCCGGCGACGGCGGTCTGTGGCTGGCGGCGTGCTCGCCGGCCGCGGTGGAGCGCATCCGCGAGATCGGCCACAGCAACCGCTGGCAGCCGGCCTCACTGAACCTGATGACCGCGCTGGACAACTCGGTGGCGAACCAGACGTACAACACGCCGGCTCTCGGCACCCTCGTGCTGCTCGACGAGCAGATCAAGTGGATGCTCGCCCACGGTGGGCTGGACTTCTGCATCAGCCGCACCCGCTCCAGCGCCAGCCGCCTCTACGGCTGGGCGGACAAGAGCGATTACGCCTCCCCGTTCGTGCAGAACCCGATGCAGCGCAGCACGGTGGTCGGCACCATCGACCTCGACGCCGCGGTCAGCGCGCACGACGTGTGCGCCGCCCTGCGGGCCAATCACATCGTGGACACGGACAGCTACCGCAAGCTCGGCCGCAACCAGTTGCGCGTCGGCATGTTCCCGGCCATCGACCCGGAGGACATCAGCGCCCTCACCGCCAGCATCGACTTCGTGGTGAGCGCCCTGGCGTGACCGAGCCGGTCCTCACCACGGCGTTCGACGGCCTGGCGCCGTTGCACCGGCCCATCATGGTGTTGGCCTTGCGCGGCCTGTTCGACATCGCCGAGGTGGCCACCGACGCCGTGGACACCCTGACGGCGGAGCGGGTGGCCCCGATCGTGGCGTCCGTCGACCCCGACCCGTTCTTCGACTTCACCCAGGAACGACCTCAGGTCGAGTTCGACGACGCCGAGGTGCGCAGCATCCGCTGGCCGGAGAACGAG
>JBPOIX010000295.1:0-34531 GCA_052034175.1 Actinomycetota bacterium | reverse complement strand
GAGCCGATCGTCCCCACGAACCGTTCGGCGCGTGCGGCGACCTCTTGCGTGATCAAGCCGAGCGCGTTGTCCTCGTGCCGCGGCAGCGAGAAGAAGTCGTCCCGGTGGTCGCGCAGGATGACGTCGTTGGCGAAGGCGAGCTGCTTGAACCTCGCGCGCAGCGGATCGAAGAGCGAGTCGGCCTGGTCGACCTCGCTGCAGACGACGAGCAGCTCGTCCGTCGGGAAGATCGACGCGACGTTCTTGGCGACATCCTCGGGGGTGACCGCGCCGTACGCGGGAATGCCGAGCGTGAGGTCGGAGCGGCGCAAGTGCAGCGCGTTGAACCGCCCGAGGCTGGTTGCGATCTTGGCGGCCACCTCGGCATAGGGCCGCCGGGGCCGCACGCCGCGGATCACCGCATGCAGTTGCCGGCGCAGCGCCGGTTGGGCGAAGAAGAAGTACGAGTAGAAGCTGAGCGGGCGGCCGTTCACCGCCACGACGGGGGCATCCGACCGGGGCGGCCGCACGAAACGGGTCCGCCCGTTGGCGAAGTCGAGCAACTGCTGGTCGGTCGATTCGATGTCGCCGTCGCACACGCACACGAGGTGCCCGAACACCGGCCACTCCAGCACCTCGGTGCGGGTCGCCTGCACTGTCGGCCACTCGTCCGGCGGCACGACCTCGACCGGCAGCTCCAGGAGGTCGAGCACCCCTGCGGGCCGGCCGCGGTCGGCCGGCTGGATCGACGACCGCGGCGCGGGAGGGATCGGTTCCTCGAACGGCAGCGACAGACGACGGCCGGTGAGGAACGCCAATCCGACGCCCACCTCGACCCCCATGCGGATGTTGGTGAGCAGACCGATGTCGCGTTCGAAACGGAGCACCCCTGATGTCATCGGGTGACCACCGCCATCACTCGGGCACCGGGCGGAGTGCCGCCGGCAGCAGCTCGGTGGCGCCCTCCGCGCGGGCCTTGTCGATCAGAGTCCAGAAGTCGACGTCCCAGCTGACGGGCCGATAGTGCACGAACAGTGAGCAGTAGGCGCTGCCGGCGAGCGGCTGGAGACGGGCGTGCGGGCAGCGTGCGCTCTCGTACAGCAGCATCTCGCCTTCCTCGAGCAGCACCTCGTGCTCATTGCCGGCGAGGTCCGTGATCCACAGCGGCCACGGATCCGTCGTCTCGTGAGCGATGTGGACGATGGAGGAAATGACGTGCGTCTCGAGCGTGTCCGTGTGAGGGAGGAGCGTCTGCCCGTTGCGGTAGACCCGAAGGCCGTACGCCGCCGTCGGCACGAGCTCTTGGCCTGACCATTCCTCGTGCATCGACTGGAGCGCGAAGTGGATGTACCCCTTGATGTCCTCGACGTCGATGAAGTCCGGGGCGCCGGTCGGCAGGTACTCCTCGTCCGCGGTCTCGACGAAGTGCCGGCGGCGCGGATCGTCGTACGCGGCCCGTAGCAGCCGGTGGACCGCCGACGGGGTCTTCAACTTGACGAAGCCGGTCTCGGTGAAGCTCGGCGTATAGCGCTGGGTGAGCGCCGTCCGCGTCTCGCGATCCATCGGCGGCGGCGCCTTTCGATGGTCGGCGTCGTGGAACCAGCCGGTGAGCGTGTAGCGCGTGGCCCCCGGCTCGTCCGGGTCGCCCGGCGCGCGCACCGGACGAACCTCGTGCAACGCGTGGCTGGGGAAGAACACGATCGAGTTGTCCTCTGGCTCGATGGTCTGGAACGTCTCCGCGGCTTCCCACTGCCCGGCCTCGTTGACTCGATGGTCGTAGAGCCGAAGCTCCCCACCCTCGAACCGGCGAGGCTGCTCGTGGAAGTAGTAGACGTAGCTCAGTCGCCTGCCGGAGCTGTCCTGCCAACCGGCCCCGAGGTCGGTGTGGGCGCCGAAGAAGTCGCCGTCGTGATGTGCGGTGATCTGTCGCTCCAGCGTGCCGAGTCGGAACCTGGGAACGCCGGTCTCAAGGCGGGCGTGCGGAAGGATCGCTCGCAACCGGTCCTCAAAGATCCGGAAGACGTCGTCGGCCGGAGTGGCCACACTGGCTCGCCGAAACGACGTGTCAGTGATGTCGGCGGTGCCGTCGGGCAGATCGATGTGGGCAGCGGTGAACTCGCTGCGGCTGCGCACGAAGTCCAGCAAGGCCTCGTGCTCCTCGTCGCTCAAGAAGTCGTCCAGTTGGAGATACGGAATTCGACCCTCGTTCATGCAGCGACCTCCTTGTCGATGAGCGAACGGATCAAGGAGACCGTAGCGGCCGACTCACCGCGGTCCGAACGGACCGACACCGCGGCGCCGGCGACGTGTGCCACGGCCCGAATGGCCCGGCCAGGCGCGATCTTGGCAATCACGGTGTTGTCGAACAGTTCGAGCGCTGCTTGCGCCGGAGGTACGACGACCGGCTGGAATGACCCACCGGAGCGATGGTGGGTGAACACCACGAGCCCCGGAGCGCAGGGCGCCTCGGCGACACTCCCGACCGTGTGCGGGTCGACGAGCCGGCGGCCGTCCTCCGTGCGCAACTGCAGTGGGCGGGGATAGGGAGCAATCTCGCCGCTGGTGGTGATCCGCGCGTACTCGTCGGAGAGATACGTCGCCCCCGCGCGCACCAGCTCGTCCACCAGCGTCGACTTGCCGGCCAGCGACCGCCCCGGCAGCAGCACCGCGCGACCGTTCCAGGCCACCACGCCGGCGTGCACGAAGACCTCCTCGGTGGCGTGGAGCGCGATGCTGAGGTGCATGTCGTCCACGAGTTGATCGATCGTCGACCCGATCACCTCCACGTCGCCGTCGCGCAGCGGGTCGTGACGTTCGATGACGAGCTGGCCATTGCCACTCGTCGTGGAGCGGTACCGGAGCGTCGGCGGCAGGGTCGAGACGACAGGGGACGCAAAGCCGATGCGGTTGACGAGTTCCTCGACGGCATCCGCGGGCAGTTCGAACCCGATGCGGGCACCACCGATGATACAGAGGGTGGTAGGCGCGCCGGGCATCACGACATGGACCGGACGGCAACTTCCGGTCTCACGAACTGTCCTGTCGAAGCCTTGAGCGGTGGCCGCGTGGATCAGGGTGACGGGGTCGGTGACGGAGTCGGCGACACCGTCTGGACTGACGGTGCACTCGTGGGTGCGCTCGTCGGCGCACTCGTGGGAGCGCTCGTCGGTGCACTGGTCGGTGCGCTCGTCGGTGCTTGCGTGGGCACGCTCGGCGCCGGCGTCGCCGGAGCGGGCGTGGCCGGGGCAGGCGTCGCCGGAGCGGGGGTGACCACGCCGGAGCCGACCTCGGTGGGGGCAGGCGTCGGGAACGGGGACGAGCCCTGCGCGCCGGCGGCTGGTGCCCTGATGGTCTCGACCACGGGCAGTGCGACGAGCGCGGCAGCACCGACGCCGAACTGCTTGATCAGCTCGCGGCGACCCTTGAAGCTGGGGGGCGAAACCAGGAGCTCGACCAGGTCGGCATCGGCGAGCTCGCTGAGCGCCAGCCACACGGCATCGTCGCTGGACGGTGCGAGCGTTGCAGCCTCGAGCGCGCTCTTCATCGAAGCGATCGAATGGGTGCCATCGCACAACTCGAACACCACCGCTGCGCTCCGGTTGAGCGCGGTGGCCTCGCTCCGCGGGGGGTTGAAGACCCGCAGCTCGTCGTTGACTGTTTCCACCAGTAGGTCGTCCCGTCGCTTCGCTACCACGTGCACCCCTTTGTTCAATAGGTTGAGTGACGATACCACCGAAGCGGGAGCCTGAGCTCCGACGTCCCAGCCTGCGTCATCGATGCTGCCGGTTACAGTGATCGACATGGGGGGGCGTGAGGCACCGAGCGACGCGCAGCGGGGAGCGTCGGCCGCCTGGCGCGTCGCGACACAGTCGACGGTGAACGGGTTCGCGTGGGATGTGCGTCAGCTCGGCTTCTTCAACGGCGACCAGGAGATCAGCGGGCTGCTGACGGCATCGGGTGACGCCGGGGACGGCTTCGACATCGGCAACGCCACGACCGACGACGGCCGGGTGTGGGGCGGCCGTCCCGACAGCTCGAACCGCTTTCATGTCACGCTGACTGCGGAATCCGGCGACCTTCCCCTCGACCACATCGTGCTCGAGCAGTCGGACCAACACTGGGCGCGATCCGTGGTGCTCGAGCGTCAAGGCGACGACGGCACGTGGCACACCACGCACCACTTCGACCACCTGCGGGGCGGCAGGAACGACCTCTTCCTCGACGGACGGCCCAACCCTCCGCTGGATGCTCCGTCCGCACCGCACGCCAGCCGTCCCCGCCACGTTCAGCCGGCGCCGCCCTTCACCTTTGGCCGCTTCGACGACCGGCGCATCCTCGTGACGATCGCCGCTTACCGCGACCCGGAACTGGCGAACACGATTGCCGACGCGATCACCCAGGCGGCCTATCCCGAGCACCTGCGGTTCGCCATCTGTCATCAGTTCGACGACGAGACGATCGGCGTGCTCGACCCCTGGGCCGACGACCCGCGTGTCCGGGTCGACGCAGTGCACTACTCGGAGTCCCGCGGGTGTGGGTGGGCGCGGAGCCGCACGTTCGCGATGTTCGACGACGAGCGCTACCTCCTGCAGATCGACGCCCACACCCGTTTCGCCGCACGGTGGGATGCCCGCTTCATCGACATGCTGGAGGCGACAGGGTCCGATCTTCCGCTCCTCACGACCTACCCGTCCCGGTACACCATCGCCGCCGACGGCGAGGTCGTGTACGACCTCGATGCAGGATCGCAGCAGCTGTACATCGAGGAGGTCAGGGCCGACCTCACCACCCTGCAGCGCACCCGCCCGCCGGCCGACCTCACCCGTCCAGGCCCGTCCCCCACACTGGCCGCCGGCCTGATCTTCACGCGTGGGCAGTTCTGCCGCGATGTCGACTACGACCCGCAGATCTACTTCGCCGGCGAGGAGATCAGCCTCGCGGCGCGGGCGTTCACGAGCGGCTACGACCTGCTGTACCCGAACGAGACCCTGATCTGGCACCTGTACCACCACGATCGGCCGAAGCACTGGGAGGACCACTCCACCCACTCCGCCTCCCATGCCGACTCCGTCGCACGGCTGCGGACACTCTTCCAGGGTGATGCGGCCTCGCTCGGCACGTACGGCCTCGGGGCGGTCCGTTCGCTCGTGGAGTTCGAGCGCTATGCCGGCATCGACCTCGGTGCCGTACCTGTCCCCGGCGACGGTGCGCTGACGATCACCATCGACCGCTCGCTGATCGAACCCCGCGACGACTACGCCGCGTTCGTCGTCGCGCTCCTCGACGCCGACGGCCGGGAAGTGCACCGCGAGCAGGTCGTGGCCCCGCACGTGCTCGACCTGTCCTGCGCCACGGTCCGCCTGGTCGACACGCCGAAGACGGCCCGGAGCGTTGCCGTCTTCCCGGTCACGCGTGCGGGCAGGATCGGGGAGATCTCCGTCCGACCGATCGACGCGGGCAAGCCCGCAGCCGCCGCCAACCGCGGGGGCCGTCAGTGAACGCTGCAGACGCCCGGCCGGTTCTCGTCACCGGCGCCGGTGGATTTATCGGCGGGCATCTCGTCCGTTCGCTGCTGGCGGACGGGTTCGCCGTGCGTGCGGTCGACCTCAAGCCGCCGGGCCGCTGGCACCAGCGGCACGACGACGCCGAGAACATCGAGGCCGACCTCCGCCTGCGGGACGCCGCCTTCGCGGCGATGGCCGGCACACGCAGCGTCTACAACCTCGCCTGCAACATGGGCGGCATGGGCTTCATCGAGAGCAACAAGGCCGCGTGCATGTTGAACGTGCTCATCGACACCCACCTGCTCGAAGCAGCCCGCGGCGAACAACTCGAGTCGTTCTTCTACGCGTCAACGGCCTGCGTCTATCCGAGCTACCTGCAGGACGATCCGGACGTGACCGCACTGAAGGAGGCCGACACCTACCCCGCCGATCCCGAGGACGGGTACGGCTGGCAGAAGCTGTTCGGAGAACGGTTGTGCAAGAACTACGGCGAGGACTACGGCATCCCCGTGCGAGTGGGGCGGTACCACAACGTGTACGGGCCGCTCGGCACGTGGGACGGTGGCCGGGAGAAGGCTCCGGCCGCGATCTGCCGGAAGGTGGCGGTGGCCGTGCTGTCCGGGCGGCACGAGATCGAGATCTGGGGCGACGGTGAACAGACGCGGAGCTTCATGTACATCGACGACGGGGTCGAGGGCACACGACGGCTCACCGCGAGTGCCATCGACACCCCGTTGAACATCGGCACCTCGGAGATGGTCACCATCAACGAGCTGGTCGACATCGTGTCATCGATCGCGGGTGTCGAACTCGAGCGGCGCCACATCTCGGGGGCACCGCAAGGGGTGCGCGGGCGCAACAGCGACAACACCGAGATCCAGGCCCGGTTGGGCTGGCAGCCGTCGATCAGCTTGCGCCGCGGGCTCGAGCGCACCTACGCGTGGATCCACGACGAGGTCGCCGCAGCGCAGCGTTGACGCGTCACGTCCACAGGCGCTCACGGTCGACGTAGCGCCACAACGCCATCGCCCGCTCCACGGGGAAGTGCTGCAGGCGAAGGTGCGCCGCGGACGTGCCCCTGATCCGGTCGACCATCTCGCTGATCGGCAGCCCCGGCGTGAAAATCTCTGCAAAGCCGTCGAGCTGACGGGCCTGTTCGAACATCAGCCCGACGGCGATGTCGTCTGGTAGGTCGTAGCGCAACTGGGCGCGGCGGGCCACGAGGCTCCTGGCTTCCTCGGCACTCAGCAGGTACCCCGAACCGGAGACGAACGAGTTGCCCGGGTAGCCATCGAGCTCCGACAGGTCGGTCACTTGCCGGCCCGGGCCGACCATGCCGTTGGCGACGAGGTCGGAGCGCAGCGCGTCGCGCCACACGAACTGGCCCGAGTAGCGCACCTCGGGGCTCGACTGCACGAACCGGTCGAAGGCGGAAAGCATCACCATGCTGCTGAGGTTGGTGCGGAAGAACACGTCGTAGCGGTCAGCCAAGAGGTCGAACGCGTGGATCGTCTTGCTCAGGATTCCCGGCACGTTGATCGTCCTGAACTGTGCCGGTACGAGCCGGGCCGCATCGGGATCGGGGTCTTCGATGACGTGGTCGGCACGCGGCGCGAACCGTGCGGTCGTCCGGCCGTGCTCGTTCAACAGATACACGTCGATGTGGGGTACGTGGGCGGCGGTGTGGCGGATCAGTTCCGTCCAGTACGACGCGATGTAGTGGCGGTACACCGGCTGGTTGGTGGCCGCGATGGCGACGATCGCGATGCGCTTCACGTGGTCACCGTGTCGATCTGCTCGTAGCCGAACCGCTCGAAGTCGCGGGCATAGACCGCATTGACGACCGCCAACGACTCGTCGGTGTAGTACGTGGCGAGGTCCAACGGCGGCGGGGGCTCCCCAAAAAGCCGGCTTGTCACGTGCCATCGCCGGTAGAGCGGTTCAAGGTCGTCGCGCAGGTGCTCGAACCGGACGATCTGGACCGCATCGTCCGGGCGGCCCGCGGCGTCGCACACGTAGTGCCATTGGGGGCGGAGATGGATGAGCAGATTGGCGTGGTCCCGATCGGCCAGACCGATGTAGCGGTCCCAGTTGTGGTCGAGATCCAGGGGGGTCGCCGCCACCATCGCGGCGAAGGTCTCGAAGGCGAGGAGCTCCGGCACCCCGCTCCTGAACACGAGCGAATGACGCCAGTGGTACTCCGAGAGCAGGCGTTGGTACGGGTTGCGCACGACAGCGAACGTGTCCAGCCACCGGATCTCGTCGTGCGACAGTGCCCGCAGTTCGCACAGCGTCAAATGGTGGTCCTCGTACCACCGGTCCGGCCGTTGGATCCTCCCGTACCGGCTGGACTGGTTCCAGTGCATGTCGCCGAGATCGGCGAACTGCCGCTCGATGGCGGTGCCGGCGGTCTTCGGGATGTGGATGTGAGCAACGCGATGGTTGCGATAGACAGGCACGTGGTGGAGTCCGAGGATCGGCGCGAGCAGCGGGAGACGCCCCGCACGACGGAGCGTACGTCGCACACGCCCGGCGATGCCGCACACGCCCGCTGGCCGGTGCCGCCGGTGTTCGTGCACATCAGCAAGAACGCTGGCACCAGCATCGTGGCGACCGCGGGCGAGCAGATCGTCAACGCCGGCCACCGAACCGCGGCACGGTGGGTGGCCGAGCACGGCTCGGCGCAACCCCTGTTCGCGGTGCTCCGCCACCCGTGCGATCGGGTGCTCTCGGAGTACCACTACCGGCAGAACCGCTGGCGCTCCGGCGAGGCGAACCCGCATCTGGCGAACCTCCACCTCTCGTTCGACGAGTGGGTGAGTGCCACGCTGGGCGACGGCGCCTACCGCACCCGATCGTTCTTCGAACACACCGGGGTGCCGTTCAACGCGTTCAACATGGTGGGCGACCAACTGATCTGGTTCATACCCCAGGTCGACTGGGTCACCGACGACCGAGCGACTCTCCTCGTCGGCGACCTGCTGCGCTTCGAGCGGTTGGGCGAGGACTGGGCGGCGTTCAGTGCGACATACGGCATCGACGGTGTGCTCCAGCACGACAACCGGTCCCCCAGGCCCGGCGGCGCCGAGCACGTGATGAGCCACCACAGCCGGGAGCTGATTCACGAGCACTACCGGATCGACTTCGAACGATTCGGGTACGAGCTGTCGCCGTGACCCGGGCGTCGTGAACACGTGCGTGACCCCGGGGACCATACTGAGCCGATGAACGGTACGTCGGCGGAACGCCCGTGGGCCGACATCCGATTTCGCCCCTCGCCCGCGGCGGAGATCCCCGAGTGGGTGCGCGCACGCTGCCAACATCTCGCGGAGCTGCTGGCGGACGATCACACCCGCTTCGTCGCCAACGCCGCCACGGTGCTCCACCGTCTCGATCGCTCCGACGGCCGGCTGACGGCGATGACCTGTGACGACCGCTTCAGTGTCCTGTTCGCCAACTGGGCTGCCGCCTGCGATCGGCACGGCATCGAGGTGCGGGCGACGACACTCGTGTTCCCCACCGACGAACGAGCCCGCGACCGTGTCGAGTCGCTCGGCTTCGTCAGCTACTTCGATGAGCAGTCGCAGTTCCTGCGCGAGATGCGGCCCTCGGGGGAGTACGGCGACCTTTCCTGGCAGGGGTACATGCACCACCAGAACTGAGTGATCGAGCAGGCGCTCGCGTGCCACGTCGACGTGTTGTTCCAGGACGTCGACGTCGTATGGCGACACGACCCGGTTCCGGAGCTGCAGGCGTTGGCCGCCCAGGGCGCCGACATCCAGGTGATGTACGACGGCCCGAACAGCCGGTTCCAGCCGCTCTACGCCAACAGCGGCTTCATGTACCTCCGCAACACCAGCAGGGTCCGCGACTTCTGGGCGGAGGTCTGCGCGAACCACGAGTGGGTCGGCTACTACCGCAGCCAGCAGGAACCGTTGAACGTGCTGCTCGCCGCGCATGCCCACCGCGGGCTCGACGTGCGGGTGCTCGACGAAGACCGGTTTGCCAACGGCCACCTGTACTGCGGCGGCCGCACCCCGCCGGACGACCCGTGGGTGATCCATGTCAGCTGGACGCCGGACCTGGCAACGAAGCTGGAACGGTACGAGGCCAACAACCTGTGGTTCCTCGACGAGCCCGCTCCGCGGGAACCGGTGACGCCGCGGGCAGTTGCCCCAGTGACCGCGCCTCCTCCGAACGAGCCAGTGGCAGGGGAGCATGAACTCGCCGCCGGCCAGCACGGCGACAGCGGCGAAGTGCTTCGGCGCCTCGTCGAGATCGGTCGAGAACGCGACCAGCTCGCGGCCCGGCTCACCGCGATGGAACGCTCGGCGTCCTGGCGGGCAACCGCGCCGCTGCGTCGCATCAGTGCGGCGCTGCGCCGGCAACGATGATCGTGGATGAGGGGCCATTCGCCATTCGCCGGGCTGGTCGTCGTGAGCGCATCTCGGGCTACTTCGACGTGATGCCGGAGGAGACCGACCGTCTCCTCGCACGGTGGTCGCCGTCCGAAATTTCTTCACGGTCGCGGAACTCTGATGCTCCGGCCCGCATCCATCGGGCATAACCAACGCCGCTGGATGCGGCACGACACAGGAGCAACAACAATGAGCGACTACGGCGACACCACCTTCGATTCCGGCTACGACGCGACCTTCGAGGTCACCACCGTCACCGAGCCCTACGTGGAGATCCCCGCTTTCGACCCCGGCTTCGAGGTCGAGCAGACCGGGTCGTACTCGTACGACAGCACCGACTGGGATGCCGTGGCCGACACCAGCCAGGCCTTCATGGAGGACTACAACACCCTGTCCACCGCCTCGTGGGACGCCTACGAACTCGGCGTCGACGCCTGGCTGGCAGGCGACAGCGAAGCCGCCTACGACCTCAACCAGCTCTCGATCGGCCTCGACAGCTCGGCCGACGCCGCCTGGGGCGACGCCTCCGACGTGTGGGCCACGAACGAGATCACCACCGTCTCCACCTACGAGACGGTCGACACCAGCAGCTACGTCGACACCAGCAGCTACAGCACCGACAGCAGCTACTCGGCCGACACCAGCGCCGACTGGTGACCCGCAGGCGGGCAGCTACCCCACATAGTCCTCGCCGGTGGCACGCACCGTGATGTCGTTGATCGTGACGCCCCACGGCTGATCGATGGCGTACACGATCTGGCGCACCAGGTCCTCCGGGGTGATGGCCCAGTAGCGGACGTCGTCCACGTCGGTCTCCTCGGGGTGCAGGCCTTGGCCGCTCATCATCCGCTGCACCCGCTCTCCGAAGCGGAGCATGTTGTGGCCGGTGAGCCCGACGATCGCCCCCTGGTTCACCACACCGGCGGCCAGGCCGGTGCCCATCACCCCGGTCGGCCGCACCACGGTGACCTTGATCTTCCCCTGCGCTTCGATGCGCAGCGAGTCCGACAGCACCCGCACCGCAGCCTTCGTGGCGCTGTACACACCGGAGCCTGCGGTGCCGGCGTTGCCATAGATCGACGACAGGTTCACCACATGCCCACGCCCCTGGCGGATCATCTGGTCGTACACCGCACAGATGCCGTTCACCACACCCTTGATGTTGATGTCGATGCAACGGTCCCAGGCATCCGCGGCCGCGGCATGGTCGCCGAAGAAGGCCAGGGGCATCACGCCGGCGTTGTTCACCAACACGTCACCGCTGCCCCACCGCTCCACCGCAGCCTGCACGGCATCGTCGAGGTCGGCGCGCCGGGTGACATCCACACCCACGCCGATGGCCTCGCCACCCGCGGCCACGACCCTGGCAGCCGTGGCCTCGGCGGCGGCACCGTCCACGTCGGTGGCCACCACACGCCCGCCACGAGCCGCTGTCATCTCGGCCAGGATGCGCCCGAACCCGCCACCGGCGCCGGTGATCAGCAGCACCTTGCCCGCGATGTAGTTCCTGCGGTCGGCGCCGGCGGTGTCCGCGATGTGTGGGGCATGGCTGGCGTCGTTGGCGTGGCTCATGGCCCGCAGTCTCGCGCTCGCCAGGGCCAGGGGCGGAGGTGAGGGTGCGGCTGGCATGCCGCCGCACTACGGTCGCAGGTCGTGTCCGACACTCCCTCACTCGTGCTCACCGGGTCGCCACACCGAGGGGGGTGGACGGCGGTCGGGTGCGGCGTGCTGGCCTTCCTCGGCGCGATGGTCGCGCTCTCCGGCCACTATCAGGTCATCGGCTGGTTGGTCGCCGTCGCCTTCCTGTGGCTGATGGTCGTGGCCATCCGCCAGATGCGCCGCACCGACCTGCTGGTGCTCCACGACGAAGCCTTCGAAGTGGTCCTGCGCGGCGCCACGACCACCCGCGATTTCGCCTCGTGCAGCGAGTTCAGCGTGTGGCGCGAAGGCTCGAACAAGCTGGTCGTGTTCGACCACCCCACCGACGACGCCTCACCCAACGCCGAGGCGAACCGGGCCATCGCCGGCCGCACCGGCTCCCTCCCGCACGGCTTCGGCATGCGGCCTGAACACCTGGCCCAATTGATGAACACCGCCCGCACCCGCGCCCTCGGCCTGGACGAAGTCGACGGCGAAGACGGCGACGACGACGACGGCGGGCTGGAATCGAAATCGAACTGAGTAGAACAACGCCAAAGAAGTGGGCCCCGCCAGGCGGCCCGCTCGGCCCCCGGCCCCGCACTCAGGCCGGTAGCGGGTGCCCGACCTGACGGAACAGGCTGGCGATGTCCAGGTACACCCGCTCGTTGGTGATGCGATCACCCTCGAAGAAGAACACGGCGATCGTCGGCACACGGAACGCCTTGCCGGTCGGCGGCTGCCCGAGCAGCGGGCCGGTGTTGGTGCCCAGCAGGTCGAACTCGGCGATCACCGTGTCGTCGTCCGCGCAGTGGAAGCGGGCGTTCTCGTGCCGCTGATCGGGGAAGGCCTCCCGCTGACGGCGATGGTAAGTGCGCACCGCGTCCTCCCCGTCGAACACCTGGCCCGTCGGCATGATCTCGTACCGCGGATGCCCGTTGAACGTGCCGATGCACGCGTCCCAATCGTGGTCCACCTCCGACTGGAAGTGTTCCGCCAGCACCGCCAGCCGGCGCGCCTTCAACTCGTCGTCCATTGCCAGACCCCCCTCGGTCACCGCCGATGCTACGACACGCCCGCGGCGCCACGTCAGCCTGCGGTGAGTTCGTACAGTGATGTCCCACACATGACGAAGGGTTTGGCATGACAGGTCTGCTCGAAGGGAAGGTGGCCGTCGTCACCGGTGGCGCCAGCGGTATCGGCGAGGGCATCGTGCGCCGCGTGGTGGCCGAAGGCGGACGGTGCGTCATCGCCGACCTCCAACTCGACCGGGCGCAGGCCCTGGCGGGCGAGCTGGGCGGCGCAGCCCACGCCGTGGCTGTGCGCACGGACGTGACCAGCGAAGCGGACGTGGCCGCCGCAGTGGCCGCCGCGGTGCAGCAGTACGGCGGGCTCGACTGCATGTTCAACAACGCCGGCATGCTCGGCGCGGTCGGCTCGATCCTCGACCACACCCTCGACGCCTGGAACCGGACGATGGCCGTGCTCGCCACCAGCGTGTTCCTCGGCACCCGTGAGGCCGGCAAGGTGATGGCCGCCCAAGGCCACGGCGTGATCATCAACACCGCCAGCACGGCGGGCGTGCGCGGCGGCCTCGGCCCGCACGTGTACACCGCGGCCAAGCACGCCGTGGTGGGGCTCACCGAGTCCACCGCGGTGGAGCTCTCGCAGTACAACGTGCGCGTCAACGCCATCGCCCCGGGCCGCACCGTGAGCGCGCTCACCGCCCAGCTCATCGCCGGCGATGCCAACGACACGAACGTCACCACCGCCCACATGGCGAACCGCTCCCGTAACGGCCGAGCGTCGCTCCCCGAGGACATCGCCGCCGTGGCTGTGTTCCTCGCCAGCGACCAGGCGTGGTACGTGAACGGTGCGTGCATCGTGATCGACGGCGCGGGCGAGGTGCCCGGCGACAAGGCACTCCGCCAGTTCGGCCGCGACGCGGAGCTGGTCGGCCCCGCCTTCCAGCAGCCGGGGGCTCCGGCATGAGCCGCACCGAGTGGGGCGCCGGCGAGCGCCTGGCCGACCGGGCGGAGATCACCGACCAGATGTACCGCTACGCGCGGGCGACGGACTGGATGGAGACGGAGAACCACCGTGCCGTCTTTGCCACCGAGTGCACCTTCGCCTCACCCCACAGCGGCGACATGCACGGCGTCGATGCGGTGGTCGAGTGGATGAACCGGGTGCTCCCCCAGTTCGAGGCCACCCAGCACCACATCGCCAACATCACGATCACGTTCACCGGCGAACACACCGCCGATGCGGTCAGCTCCGTGCGCGCCTGGCACCGCTACCCCGCGCCCACGGCGGGCGAGCCCGCCGCGGGCGAGCCCACCGCGCCCGCCGCGCCCACCAAGCCCGACATGGTGCTGTGGGGCGAGTACCACGACCGCTGGGAACGCATCGACGGCACCTGGCGCATCCGTGTGCGCAGGGTGCTGGAGGCAGGCATCGAACCGCGACGCGCAGGTGGCGCACCCAACCCGAGGAGAGCCAAGTGAAGCTCGGCGTCGTCTACCCGCAGATCGAGTTCGCGCACCGCGCACCCGCGCTGCGCCAGATCGGCCTGGCCATCGAGGCCCTCGGCTACGACTCGATCCTGTTCTACGACCATGTGGTCGGCGCCGAACACGCCGACCGCGAACCGCCGCTGTGGGGCCCGTACACCGAGGCCGACCCGTTCCACGACCCGTTCGTGGCCACCGGCTACCTGGCCGCGATCACCGAGACGGTGGAGCTGGCCACCGGGGTCCTGATCCTCCCGCAGCGCCAGACCGTGCTGGTCGCCCAGCAGGCGGCGGACGTGCAGAACCTCTCCGGCGGCCGCCTCCGCATCGGTGTGGGCACCGGCTGGAACCATGTCGAGTACACGGCCCTGGGGCAGGACTTCGCCACCCGCGGCGCCCGCATCGACGAGCAGATCCCCCTCCTGCGCCGCCTGTGGGAGGAACCGCTGGTCACCTTCGAAGGCCGCTTCGACCGCATCGAGCGCGGCTGCATCAACCCCCGGCCGGACCGCGCGATCCCGATCTGGATCGGCGGCTTCGGCGAGCCCGCCTTCCGGCGCGCCGCCCGCAGCGGCAACGGCTTCAGCTTCGCCGGCGACGTGGACAAGGCCGTCGGCGCGCTGGCTCGGGTCAACGAGCTGCTGGCCGCAGAAGGCCGAGCGGGCGAACCGTTCGGCCGCGAACTGATCCTCACCCGCGCCCGCACCGCGGCCGAGGTGGCCGACACCGCGGCCGCATGGAAGGCCGCCGGCGGCGACGGGGTGAGCGTGGTCACCATGCGCCTCGGCCTGGACAGCGTGCAGGCCCAACTGGACCACATCGCCGCATGCAAGCAGGCACTCGACGCGGCGGTGGGCTCGTGACGACGCACGAGGAGCTGGCCCTGCGTGCCGTGGCCCACGACACCGTCGTGCGCACCGCCCACGCGCAAGACGCGCGGGACTGGGCGGCCTACGCGCAGTGCTTCCACACCGACGTCGTGTACCTCCACCCCGGTGGCCGCATCGACGGCATCGACACCGTGATCACCCGCTCGGAGAAGGCACTGGGGCCGCTGGACTCGGCGCAGCACCTGATCGGCAGCGTGCTCGTGACCGTGCACGCGGACCGCGCTGAAGTGGTCTCGTACTTCCGCGCCCAGCATGTGCGCGCCGCGGCCGAAGGCGGGCCGCTCTACACGATCGCCGGCACCTACCGGGACACGCTGACCCAGGGCGCCGACGGCCAGTGGCGCATCAGCCAGCGGGTGCAGGAGTACTCCTGGCGCGACGGCAACCCCGCGGTGATCATCCGCTGACCACCCACGCGCAGCCCCGCGAGCCGCCGGCCCGCAGGCGGCTCCCGTTCAGCCGTGGTAGGCGGCCTCCCGGTACCACCACTCGTCGCCGACGCGGTTGGCGTAACAGAAGGTCGCCGCAGTGCACCACGCAGGTGGGTTGTGCGGCGCCTCGCAGGTGGCGGGCCAGCGCCCCTGGATCGCCAGCAACTTGGTGCACGCGTCGTTGGCCACGGGCTCGACCAGGGTGAACTGCCGCCACTCCCGCGTCAGGAACACCTGCGGCGGAGGGTCCCACAGCCAGGGTGCGTGCTCGTTGACGGCGTCCGACACCCAGGTCGGGCCCACGGAGAACCAGATGTCCTGCCGGCTCGGCCGGGCCACATGGAACGACAGCACCACCGACGCTGCCACCAGCCCGACCACGGTGCCACGGACCACCCGCCCGGTGAACAGGGAGCGGTCCATCCAGCACACCAGGCACGGCGCCAGCCAGAGGGCGTAGCGCGTCATGGCGAACGTGCCGCCACTGCCGGGCTCCGGGCTCTGCGCCTGCCCCGCAAGGATCATCACCGCCACCGCTGCGGGCAGCCACACCATCACCCACTCCTGCCAGGTGCGGTGCTGTGGCCGCCGACGCCAGGCGGCCACGAACCCGGCCACCGCCGGCACGGCGAGCAGCCCGGGCCACCAGGTGACGAGGCCGACGTAGGGGTCCACCACCGGCGTCAACATGCCCCGCACGGAGGGCAGCTCCGCCTGCTTCCCCGTCATCACCGGGACGGGGTCGATGTCGCCGAAGCGCACCAGGTAGTACAGCGGGTGCACCACCACAAGCGCCGCCACACCCACCACCGCCCACCTGCGCCGCGCGGTCGCCACCAGCGAACCTCGGTGCTCCACCACCACCGCCGCCGCGGACACGGCGAACATCGGCGCCAGCGAGATGTTCTGCGACATCGCCAGCGCGGCTGCGGCGGCACCCCACAGCGGCCGGTCGTGGCGCCACAGCAACGCGAGGAGCACAGCCGACCCGATCATCACCTCGGTGTGCGGCTTGTCGATGAACCACAGGAATGGCGAGCAGCACAACAGCACCGCGGCCAGCGCGCCGCGACGGCGCAGCAGCACACCGAACGCGAACGTGAACATCGCGATGTTGCACGCGGCGAAGCCGTAGGTATCCGGCACGTCGAGCACGTTGGCCACCGCCACGAACGGTGATGCCACGAGCGAGTACGTCCAGAAGTGGAGCATGTCGTAGCGGCCGCCGGACTCCAGCCCGGAGTGGGTTGGCACCGAGCCGGCGAACCCGGTCATCCCGGGCTCCAACGACGCCAGATGCTGGTCGAGCCGGGCGATGTCCTCCAGAGACAGGGCGGGCGGGCGCAGGTGGGTGAGGTTCCAGGTCATCGCCATGTACTCACCGCTGTCGCCGGTGCGTTTCTGCGGCGCCATCGCGGTCAGGGCGACGCACACCACGGCGAACAAGGCCATCGCCAGCAGGATGCTGCGGCCGGGCACATGGAACCCGAACACGCGGCGGGGGGCCTGGGCGCCGGTCTCGTCCATCCGTGCATCGTGGCACCTGGGCGGGCCTGTACCTCCGATCCCCCCACAGGGCCGCCGGATGCGGCACACTTCGCACATGCTGCTCAGTTCGTTCATCGCCGACGTCCCGCCGGACACCATCGCCGCGGTCGCCGGCGAAGAGTCATCCACGTGGCCTGTGGTCGTGGCCGTCGTGGCCGGGGTTGCCCTCGGCCTCGTTGCCATCGGCGCGATCATGCGCAAGCGCAAGGCCGCCGCCAACAGCTGACCCACGGGTGGCCCACGGGTGGCCCGCCGTCCGGCGCGCCATCACTGCTGCTCGCCACCGACCCCGAACCGCCGGCGCGAGGCGGGGGCGAACCATGCCGTGCGAAATGCCGCGTCGAACACGGGGAGCACCAGCGCGAAGTTGCTGCCATCCCCCGCCACCTCGTGATGGCGGCGGTGGAAGGTGGGCGTCACCACCAGCCGACGCAGCCAGGCACCCGGCATGTACACATCGGCGTGAGCCAGCAGGGTCACGACCATCACCGCCACCACGTACACGGCGACGGCATCGAGGCCCACCCCCGCGACGGTGGCCAGTGCGTACGGCACGGTGTGAGCCAGCAGGGTGTCGAGTGGGTGGAAGCGAAACGACGTCCACCAGCGCACCTCGGTGGCGCGATGGTGCACCACGTGCAGCCGCCACAGGACGGGTGACGCATGCATCGCCCGGTGCAACCCATAGGCGGCAGCGTCGGCCACGAGCACGGCGAGCGCAACACGTGCCATCCACGGCCACTCGCCCACCGACCCGGCCAGCGGCGCGTGCCGATCCGTGAACCTCAACAGCGCCGCCGCCACCCAACCGATCGCCGGCGCGACCACGAAGTAGGCCGCCAGCCAGGCCAGGTGGCGCGTGGTCTCCGCGCGGTCTCGCTTCGCCGACGGCGCCCCGAAGCCCAGCCGCTCGGGGTCGGCGAGTTCGGCAACGGTGAGGAACGCACCCACCAACGCGATGAGCACGAGGAGGCGCGCGAGGCCGGCGGGGTCCACGGCCCCCTTGCTACACCGTGGCGCCGCCCCGTGCCAGCTGCGCCACCTCGGCTGCGGACGGGTTCACCAGCGCCGTGTCGCCCACGGTGACCGTGGGGACCGTCTCGTTGCCACGAGCCACGGAACGAACGAACGCTGCCGCCTCAGGGTCTTCCCAGATGTTGACCTGTTCGAACTCCACCTCATGACGGCGCAGGCCGGCACGCAGCATGGAGCAGAAGGGGCAGCCGGGCCGCCAGTACACGGTCACCTGATTCGCGTTCGACACGCCGAGGTCAACCCGCCGCCGGCCGATCCCATTCCCGCCGCGCGGGGGCCACGAACCATCCTCGAAGAACCGGCCGACGGCGTGCACACTGTTCGCTGTGAACGTCTCCTTGTTGATCGCCGATGTCGCCTCCGATCCGATCTCCGTCGACGACTCGTCGTCGGGATGGATCATCGCCATCGTCGCCGTCATCGCCGTTGCCGTCATCGCCCTCGGCCTGTTCGCCAAGCGCAGGAAGGGCCGCGGAGACGCCTGATCGCCGCAGGCACCACGCACATGCCGTATCCGCTCGCGCTGGTGCTGACACTGGCGATCGAGGTGCCCATCTACTGGTTGGTGCTGCGCCACCTGGCGCCACCGCTCGGCGCCGCGCCGACCCCCTCCCGGCGAGCCCTGCTGGTGGCCGTCGGTGTCAACCTCACCAGCCATCCCGTGGCGATGCTCGGGCTCCTGCCGCTCCTGCGCGGCCCGTTCAGCAACGTCGCCGCGCTCACCGCCGTCGAGGTGGCGGTGCTCCTCTACGAGGCAGTCGTCGTCGGCCGGGTGGTTCGGGATTCGTTCCTCGGCGCAGTGGCCTCGGCGGCCGCCAACCTGACATCCCTGTCGATCGGCTTGGCCCTGCTGGCGTGAGGCGCCGTACCGAAGAGCCGGTCCATCGCGGGGAGGATCTGGGCGTAGTGCTCCCGGTCGCCGCCGCGTTCGTGGTGGCGGCGATGGAAGGCCGGCGTCACGAGCAGCAGGTCCAGCCCACGGGCCGGTAGGTACACGTCGGCGTGCGCCACCACCGTGAGCACGACCACTGCGGTCACATAGACGGCCACCGCGTCGCGGCCCGCACCGGTGGCTGCCGCGGCAGCGAAGGGCAGCACGTGCACGAGGAGGCCGCTCAGGGGGTGGGCGCGGAACGCGGTCCACCAGCGCACCTCCGTGGCGCGATGGTGGATGGCGTGCAGCGCCCACAACCACTTGGAGACATGCATCGCCCGGTGGAGCCAGTAGGCCACGAACTCGCCCGCAACGACGGCGACGGCGATGCGGGCGGCGAACGGTGCAGCACCGACCGGCCCGCCCAGCGGCGACCACCGCGCCGCGACGCGGATGGCGTGGTTGACCACCCACCCCACCGTGGGGCCGACCACGAAGAACACGCCGAGCCACGCCAGATGCCGACGTGTCTCGGCGCGATCGTGCGGACGGGACGACGGAAACGGGTTCGCCCACTCCGCGGCGCCGAGCAGCAGCCACAGCGCGAGCACCAGCAGGAGGCGCTCCCCCTGCTGGGCGACGAGGTCTCGGAACACCGCGTCAGTCTCGCGCCGTCAGTGCGCGCCGATCAGCCACCGCTCCCGGGCTCCATCGCACCGGCGAGGATGGCGTCGTACTCCGCCTGCGGCAGGTGGGTCGGCACATACGAAGCGCCATTGCGATCGAGCTGCTTGGTGAAGGCCCGAAGATGGTTGCGCGACCCGCGCTCCAGGTTGTCGTAGACGAAGGCGATGTCGGGGGTGGTGGTGGCCCGCACCTGCAGGTCGACGATGTCGAGCTCCTCGATCTCCGCACCGACCGTCAGCGCAGCCACGAGGGACTCGCTTCCGGCGGCCACCAGGTCGTCGTACAACGACTGCAGGGTCGGGTCGAGAAACTCACCGGCAGCCAGCCCGGCGGCCGGGTCGTCGATGCCGTAACGGGTGAGCACGGCGAGCACGGCGTCGGTGTGCGTCTGCTCGGCGGCCGAGATGTTGGCGAACACATTGATGTCGTACAGCCCCCCGAGGGTCACGTACACGTCGTGGGCGAGCTTCTCCTCCTCGCGCATCCACACCAGGCCAGCCACCTCGTCGTCGGTCAGCTCCGCCAGCGGATACTCCGCCAGGCGGCTCTCGATGTCGTCGCCCTGCAGATGGGTGGCCCCGTCGTCCTGCCCGTTGCCGGACCCGTTGCCGCTGCCTTGCCCACTGCTGTTGCCTTGCCCGTTGCCGTTGCCTTGCCCGTTGCCGTTGCCGTCGCTGCAGCCAGCCACGCCGACAAGGCTGGTGACCACCACCGCCGCCACCACACCCCGCATCCACTTCCGTGCCATCACAACACCTCCTGCTAGATACCCCCTAGGGTATCGTGAGAAGTCGGAGGCGGGCAGGGCCGAACGGCACCCGTCATCCAAGTTGGATCACCTTCACCGGCCGCCCGTACCATCGGGTACGGAGCGCCACGAGGGCGCCGGAAGCGAGGCCGTCATGTTCGAGTGGAGCGAAGAGCACCTGATGATCCGCGAGGCGGTGCGCCGCTTCGTCGACGAAGAGATCCGCCCGCACGTGGAAGAGCTCGAGCACGGCGACCTGCCGCCGTACGACATCCTGCGCAAGATGTTCGCCACGTTCGGGATGGACGTGATGGCGCGGGACCGCTTCACCAAGCAGATCGCCCGCGAGAAGGCCGCGGCCGACGCAGTCGCCCGGGGAGAGGAGCCGCCGGCCCGCAAGGAGAGCGGCGGCGACGGTGGCGGGATGACCATGCTGCCGATCATCGAGCTGTGCCGGGTGTGCCCCGGCATGGTCACCGCGATGGGCGTGAGCATGGGCCTCACGTCCGCGGCCATCAGCTCCAAGGGCACCATCGCCCAGAAGGAGCGCTGGGTGCCCGAACTGCTCACCATGGAGAAGGTGGGCGCTTGGGCCATCACCGAACCCGGCTCGGGCAGCGACGCCTTCGGCTCGATGAAGGCCACCGCGCGCCGCGACGGCGATCAGTACGTGCTCAACGGCAGCAAGACGTTCATCACCAACGGCCCGTACGCGGACACGATCGTGTTCATCTGCAAGCTCGACGAGGGCAACCCGCCGGAGGAACGCAAGATCCTCTCCTTCGTGCTCGACCGTGGCATGCCCGGCCTCGTGCAGAGCAAGCCGCTGCGCAAGATGGGCATGCACTCCTCGCCCACCGGCGAGCTGTTCCTCGACGACGTGCGCGTCGGCAAGGACCGCCTGATCGGCGAGACCGAAGACCTGCCCGCGGGCGGCCGCGACGGGGCGAAGGCCACGTTCATGCAGGAGCGCAGCGGCGTGGCCGCGATGGCGCTCGGCATCATCGAGGAGTGCCTCCAGCTGAGCGTGCAGTACGCCAAGGACCGGGTGCAGTTCGGCAAGCCGATCGGCGAGTTCCAGCTGATCCAGGAGAAGCTGGCGAAGATGGAGGTGGCCCGGATGAACGTGCAGAACCTGGTCTTCCGCACGCTCGAGATGGGTGCGGCCGGCCACTCGATGACCCTGGCCGAGGCCAGCGCGATGAAGCTGTACTCCGCCCGCGCTGCCACCGAGGTGGCGATGGAAGCCGTGCAGCTGTTCGGTGGCAACGGCTACATGAGCGAGTTCCGGGTGGAGCAGTTGGCACGCGACGCCAAGGTGCTGCAGATCTACGCCGGCACCGACGAGATCCAGATCACGCACATCGCCAAGGACCTGCTGCGCGGCTGAAGGCCTTACCCGCTCACGTCGAAGGTCACGGAATCCGTGGCCGTGTTGCCTGCCTGATCGCGCACGGTGATCGTGAGGGTGACGGTGGCCGGTGAGTTCCAGGTGCCCTGGAACCAGTTGCCCGGGTTCCAGCCGTCCTGGCCTTCGGTGATCCTCACCGCGCCACCGGACAACGACCACTGGCCGGACACCGCTCCCGGCGCCTCGACCTCCCACACCCCCTGCTCGCCGACCTGCAGCCGAGTCGGCCCTGTCAGGTCGACCGTGAGGCCACCGGCGGGCAGGGACGACTGTGTGCCGGAGCCGTCGCTCCCGGAGAAGGCCACGACACCGCCCACCACGAGGGCGACCGCGGCGACTGCCGCAGCCACCCACTTCCACGGAACGGACGAACGGCCGGGCGCTGCAACCGCGGGCATCGCCGCCGGTGCCACGTGCGCCGGGTGCGCGGCGTACGCCGGGCGCGCGGCCTGCGGGAGAGGCGCGGCCTGTGGGCGGGGAGCGGAGACAGCCGGGGGAGGCAGCGCCGG
Organism: Actinomycetota bacterium; assembly: GCA_052034175.1. Classification (GTDB taxonomy): domain Bacteria; phylum Actinomycetota; class Acidimicrobiia; order Acidimicrobiales; family Ilumatobacteraceae; genus UBA668. The sequence continues at coordinate 12,346 of JBPOIX010000295.1, read as the reverse complement.
CGCGGGGGCCAGCGCGGCGTCCACCTCGGCAGCCCACTGCTGAATGGTCTGCTGGCGCTGCCCGGGGTCGGTGTCCAGGCCGCGCAACAGCACCGGCCGCAGTGCCGGCGGCACCGCACCGAGAGGGCGGCCGTGCTCCACCGTGCCGCCGGAGACCCGCCGGGCAGGGTCGGGGGTTTCACCGGTGGCGATCTGGGCCAACAGGGCGCTGGCGGCGAAGATGTCGGTGCGCATGTCGATGCGCGCGCCCGACAGCATCTGCTCGGGCGACATGTACCCGGCGGTCCCTGCGCCGACGGTGACCCCGGAGTTCATCGCCAGATCCTTCGCCAGCCCGAGGTCGGCGAGCATCAGCCGCTCGCCCGGGTGCAGCACATCCCCCGGCGCGGCGTCTGGCCCGCCCGTGCCGCCCGCCCCGCCGGACCCTTGGCCCGCGGGGTGGAGCAGCATGTTCGAGGGCTTCACGTCGCGATGTGCGATCCGCCGCTCGTGGAGCACGGCCAACGCCTCGGCCACGGCGCGAGCGGCCACTCGCAGCTGCGCCGGCCCGGGCAGCACCTGCCGCTGGATGAGCTCCACCATCCGCTGTTCCAGCGTGCCACCGCTGGCATAGTCCATCACCAGGTAGGGCCGGCCGTCGTCCGTCTCGGCGATGTCGCGGATCTGCACGACGCGGGCGTCGTTGATCGAACGCAGCAACCGCGCTTCCTGCACGAAGCGGCCACGAACCTCGGTGTCCCACGACCACCGATCCGAGAGCAGCTTCACGGCCACGGGGACATCGAGGCGCTCGTCGTGGGCCAGGTAGACGGTGGCGAAGTTGCCCGCGCCGAGGCGACGTTGGACGACGTAGCGGCCGTTGCCGAACGAGCGGGGCTCGCCGGGCGACAGCGGAGGGGAGGCAGGGGTGTCGGCCATGGTGCGAGGTCAGCGAGGGGCCGCTAGGCCAGCGAGCCGCCGCTGCGGAACTGCTCCTGGACCCGGTCGGCGATGTACTGGCGCCCGCGGCTGATGCGAGTGCGCACGGTGTTGAGCGGGATGTCCAGCATCTCGGCGATCGTCGCGTAGTCCAGCCCCTGCACGTCGCACAGCATCACCGGTTCGCGGAACTTGTCGTCCAACTCCTCCAGGGCCTGCTGGATCATCGCCCGGCTGGCGACGATGCTGCTCATGTTGCGCACTTCCTCGGCGAGGTTCGTGAGGTCCGCGCCGTCCGGGGTGGCGACCCGCTTGTTGCGCCGCAGCACCTGCAACGCTTCGCGCTCTGCAACCCGGTACAACCAGGTGGTGAACCGAGACCGCCGTTCGAAGCTGCCGATGGCACGGTTCACCGCCATCAGGGTCTGTTGCAGCGCATCGTGGACGTCGCCCTCGTCGATCAGCATCTTGCGGACGGCACCGACGGCCAGCCGATGGTGGTCGATGACCTCGAGCAGGAACGCCAACTCACCCGAATCACCGTCCGCCGCGGCGGCAACCACATCTGCCAGCGCCACGTCGATGGCCGCGTAGTCGTTGCGGGCGCGCGCAGCGGCAACCACCTGGTGCACCTGGGCATGCGTTCCGAGGTTCCGTGCCATCCCTGCCTAAAGTAGTGCGATTCGGGCCACGGGTTGGGAAGGGGGGCGGGTGAGCTGGACCATCGGCATCGACTTCGGCACCTCCCGCTCCGCGGGCGCGGTCGCCGAACTCGACCCGAGGCGGCTGGCGGCAGACCAGCATGGCAAGCGCCCCGCCCCGATCATGGCGCCGACGGTCTCCCCGCTGGAGATCGAAGGCAACCGCTGGATCCCCTCCGGCGTGCTGCTCACCCCGGACGGCCAGCTCACGGTCGGCGCCGCCGCGGACAACCTCGCGGGCGTGCACCCCGACCGCCTGGAGCGCACACCGAAGCGGTCCCTCGGCACACCCGCACCCCTGCTCCTGGGCGGTCAGCCCGTCGACCCGCGCGACGCTGCCGCGGCCGTCATCCGCGCCATCGTCAACGAGGGCCGCCTGCGCCAGGGCGACGACCCCGTCGGCTGCGTGATCACCCATCCGGTGCGCTGGGCCGGCGTGCGCCGGACGGCCCTCGTGGAGGCCGCGCAGCGAGCCGGGCTTGCCAAGGTGGAACTGGTCGACGAACCCGTCGCCGCCGCCATCCACTACGCCAGCGAACATGTGGAACTGGGCGCCCACGTCGGTGTCTACGACCTCGGCGGCGGCACGTTCGACACCGCGCTGCTGCAGCGCACCGCCAGCGGATTCGAAGTGGTCGGCGTGCCGGGCGGCGACGAGAACATCGGCGGGGAGGACTTCGATCATCGCCTGTTCCGCTACTTCGGCCAATGCCTTGCCGAGGCCGACGCCGACCTCTGGGAACAGATGATGACGAGCGAGGACCGCAAGTGGAAGCGGGCGGCGCTCGACCTGCTGGTGCAGGCGCGGCGGGCCAAGGAGGCGCTGTCCTCCTACACCTCCACCCAGGTGTTCGTGCCCGCCGCCGACCGGGACATCGTGGTCAACCGCAGCCAGTTCGAGGCGATGATCCTCGACGACGTGGAACGCACGGTGGACCTGATGGAGGAGACCATCGTCGAAGCCGGGATGAAGGTCGAGGACCTCACCGCGATCTTCCTCGTCGGCGGGTCATCGCGGGTGCCGCTGGTCGGCCAGCTGGTCACCGAACGATTCGGCGCGCGGGTCATCACGCGCGACGAACCCAAAGGCGTCGTGGCCATGGGCGCCGCACGGTTGGCAGCGCTCCGGTTCCTGATGCCCAAGGCCCCTGCACCGACCCCCGCCGGCACGGCAGCTGAGGATGGGGCGGCGCCGGCGGTGGCACCGACCGGAGCCCCGTCCGCGCTCGCGGGCTCACCACCCCCACCGGACGCTGCGACAGCGGGTGCCGGGATCGCCCCACCAACCCTCACGCCTGCGGTGGAGGGCGCACCGGCCACCGGCCGCGCCTGGCTGGACAACCTGCCCGTGCCGAAGACCCACGAACGCCTCGGCGCCACCACCGCCGCAACCGCCTCGCCGGCTGCCGCCCCGCCAACGGTCACGGCCGCCCCGCCCCCGCTGGCGGCGCCTCCCGTCACCGCGGCCCCTCCCGTCACCGCGGCCCCTCCCGTCGCCGCGGCCCCGCCGCCGGTCGTCTCCCCACCCGTCGCAGCCCCCGCACCGGCGGCCGCGATCCCCGCACCGGCCCCCACGCGGCCGGCCACGGCCACGCCCCGGGCCGCAGCGCCAGCTCACCCGGCCACCGTGCCGTTGCTCTGGCGCGCTCCCCTTCCCGACCAGCCCGGCCAGCTTGCCGCGGACAGCAACGGGTTGGCCTTCGGCGGGCCGGCAGGGGTCGTGCGCCTGCTCAGCCCCACCAGTGGTGCCACGGTGTGGCAGACCCCGCTGCAAGCCCCCGGATGGGCGGCGCCCGCGCTCACCCCCGACGGTGTCGTCGTCGGGGCCGGCGACGGCCGCCTGTTCCACCTCGATCGGGCCAACGGTGCGGTGCGGTGGCAGGTCCACCTCGGTGCCCCGATCATCGCCACGCCGGCCGTGGTGGGCGCCATGGTGGTGGCCGGGCACGACGGCAGCAAGGTCGTCGGCATCGACCGCGCCACCGGCGCGGTGCGCTGGGATCTTCCCGTGGGCTCGGCGGTGCGCGCCGGCATCGTGGCCGTCGGCTCGGAGGTCGCGGTCTGCACCACCGCCGGCCAGGTCTTCATGATCGACGCCGCCACGGGCAAGGTCCGGTGGGCGTACCGCACCACCGGGCAGATCCTGCACACCCCCGCCGTCACGGCCGACCGGCTGCTCGTCCCGGCGCAGGACGGTGTGGTCCATGGCATCCGCATCGGCGACGGCACGGCGCTGTACGGCATCCGGTGCACTGCTCGCCCTGCCACCCCGGCAACCGCGTCCGCGGGTCTGGTCGCCTTCGCCGACGACGGCGCGGTGGTTCGCGTGCACCGCGCCGACAGTGGGGTTCCGGTGTGCGAGCACCGGCTCGGGCACGGACAGCCGTCCGGGGTGGTGCTCACGCCCGCAGCCGCCCCCACCACCGCACTCGTGGAGGCCGGTGGGCAGCTGGTGGCCATCGACCTCGCCGGCAACCGCGTTCGCTACACAGTGCCCACCGGTGACGGCAACCGGTCGCAGCCGGTGTCCGCAGGCGGCATCGTCTGCGTGGCCACCGCCTTCAGCCAGCTGTACGCCGTCAGCACCTGACCCCGAACGCGGCGATGCGCCGGCCGCTCTCGCAGCCGGCGCACCTCACGCCACGGGCACGTTGCTGTCAGACCTTGAGGCTGAACGGCATCAGCAGGAACCGGGTGATGCTCTCCAGCACCCCACCGTCTTCCTCCTCGGCGCCACCGAACGGGCTGGCGTTGCCGGCCACACCCGCATCCTCGGTGCTCTCCGCACCCTCTCCGGCGGTCTCGGCCTCGACGAGGATCATCGTGTTGTCGGAGTCCTGCCAGGCATCCTCGAAGGCCTCGATGGAGATGGCCACGCCGGCACCGTCGGGGAAGCCGGGGTCGTTGATGTAGACCAGGCCGGCCTCGTCGTCGATACCCGTGATGACCACCGCGTGGCCGGCCACCATGTCGTCGGCGAAGGGCGCGTCGCCCTGGCCATAGAGGTCGTCGGAGTCCAGCCCGATGATCACCTGGTCGCCGGCGTCGAGCGACGCCCGCAGGTCGTCCATGGTCCCGCTGCCGACTTCGGCGTCCACTCCGTAGTGCTCCAGCAACTGGACGCCGCCCTCGGCGGACATGCCCGTCTCGGCCAGCAGGCCGAGCTCGTTGGCCAGGTCCACCACGTCGCCCTGGGGCACCTCGTTGCCGAGCACCTCGGTGAGCACCATCGCCACCGACGTCGGCAGGCAGTCGTTCGGGCCGACCTGCGCCTGGTGGTACGGAACGTCGGCCATCGGGTCGCCGTGGATGCCGTCGTCGTCCAGCTCGGGGTCGACGACGGGCTCCTCCTCGACGATGAACGGCTCGGGCTCGTCGTCGTCACCGCTGCCGTCCACCGGCTCGCCCGTCTCAGGGTCGAACGAGGTGTCCAGCTGGCCATCGCCATCGGTGTCGGTGGAGGCCATGTCGTAGGTGCCGTCGCCGTCGAAGTCGCTGACGACGGTGTCCAGCATCCCGTCGCCATCGCTGTCGAGGGTGACGTGCTCACCGCCGGCGGCGTCGACGGTGGAGAACATGTCGGAGATGCCGTCGCCGTCGAAGTCGACCATTGTGGTCTCGGCAAAGCCATCGCCATCGCCGTCGAAGGACATCGTGCCCGGCTCCATGGAACCGGTCTCGTAGGGGTCGGGGGTGGTGCAGTCGCTCATGGTGGTTACTCCTGTGTGGTGTGGTCCGTGGGGTTCGGTAATTCCTCCGATGCCGAACCACGGGGCAGAGTTCCGCGAAGCCGGAGAAATTCTGGGGAGCGGCAACAAGGCCGCAGAATGCCGCCTACTGCACCTCGACGAAGTTGCCGCGTTCGGCCAGGCGTTGGTCGATCGCACGCTGCAGCGGTTCGATCTCGGCGCGCACCTTGGCCAGTTCGCCAAGCCGCGAGGTGCAGGAGCGCTGGACCTCCTGGCGCTTGCCCATCTCGGAACGCAGCACCGCCTGCAGCTCGCGGTGCTCGCGTTCCAGCTGCTTGCGGCGCTCCACCAGCCGCTGCTCGACATACAGCTCCACCTGCTCGCGCAGGTCGAGGATGCGCAGGCTGAGTTCCGTGCTGAACTCGCGGGCCACGCCCTCCTGGCCGAACAGCAGGTCGCCCAGGTAGCGCTGCAGCTCCATCTTCAGCCGCTGCTTCTCTCGCGAGCGCTTGCGCATCTTGCCGATCGGGAACGCCACCGCCGCGCCGATGCCGTACGCCACGAGCCCGAGCCCGCCGGTGGCCAGGCCGAGGGCGCCGGCGGCTGCATTGGCCATGTTGGCGAACGTGTACGTCTGCATCGCCAGGGGAAGGCCGTCGTCGAGGAAGGTGTCCGGCCGGGCCGCGGTTCGAGCCCCGGACAGCTGGCGAAGCTCCTCGGGCATCTCCATCTCGCCGAGCACGACGTCCATCCCGTCCGCGCCGAACTCGGCCAGCACGGTGCCGAGGGTGGAGCGGAAGTCGTCGTTGATGGCCTTCACCATCTCGTTCCAGGCGCCGTGCAGCGAGCGCTCCATGTCCCCCGGCAGGGTCTCCATCAACACCTCGCCGTCCTCGGCGGCGTCGATGATCTCCCGGTAGTGCTCCTTCACCCGGTTCAGTTCCTTGGTGACCAGCCGCGAGGAGCTCGTCTGGAGGCGGACGATGCTGTTGTTCAGCGTGGTGCGCCACCGCGCCTGCTTGGACCCGAACTCCTCCAGGCTCCGTTGGCGTGCGGCCAGTTCCTCGGCCACCTGGCTGTCGCCGGAGGCCGCTCGTTGGCGTGCCTGGGTCTCGCGCTCCACATCGGCCACCAACACCCGCAGCAGGGCCAGCAGGTTGGCGACGCGGATGATCTCCCGGTTGTCGGCGCTGCGTTCCAGCAGGTTGCGCAACTCACCGATCCCGCTGCGGGCGAACAGCCGCTCGGCCTGCTCGGCCCGGCCGGCGTCGTGCCGCAGGCGCGCCTGTTCGGCGAGGTAGCTGCTCGTGAGCACGAAGGGGGCGGTGAGCACCCGTTGCAGCCGCACCGCCGCATCGGCGTCGATGTCGGCCTGGCCCTCGGCCGCCTTGCGTTGCACGGTCTCGCTGAAGGCGCGCACCTTGGCGCGATGTTCGGCGATCATCGCCCCGTTCCCGGCCTCGGTGTTGGTGTCCGCCTTGGTGACCACCATCACGATGTGCTCCGTGCGCTCGCTGGCTTCCACCAGGAACTCCAGTTCGGTGCGCGCCACGGGCTCCTCCGCGGACACGGTGAACAGCAGCGCGTCCGCCTGCCCGAGTGCGGCGAGCGCGAGGTCACGATGCCCGCGGGACATCCCACCGACACCGGGCGTGTCGATGAGCACGACACCGCGCTCCAGCAGCGGGTTGGGCACGCCGATCTCCACCGACATCACGCCTTCGCGCCGGGCGGCATCGCCACGCATCGACGCCACATCGACGAGGTCGGCGCGTTCGACGTGCTCCTGGCGCGGCTCGCCCTGTTCGTCCAGGCGAGTGACCACGATGCCGAACTCGGGTGCGTGCCGCACCACGAGGTGCACGCTGGTGGCCACGTCGGCGTCCACAGGAAGCAGGCCAGGTTCGTCCAGTACGGCGTTGAGCAGGGAGCTCTTGCCGCGCTTGATGTCGCCGCAGGCCACCACCACCAGCTGCTGGCGATTCCACTGCTCGGCTTCCGCGGTGATCCGCTCGGCCAGGTCCGGGCGCTGCCAGTCGCGGGCGCTGGCGTGCACCTTGTTCGCCAACCGCGACACCTGCCCGGCCAGCGGGTCGCGGCCGGCGCGGCGCCCGCCCGGCTCGTCCACGTCTGCCTCGGTGACGGGTGTGTCGTCGGACATCACGACTTCCTCTCGAACTCGAACCAGGTGGCCTCGAAGGCCTCCTTCACGATGCGTGCCATGCGCGCTTCGGCCGGGCTGCGGCGGGGGTCGTTCCCCCATGAAGCCCATCGGGTGGCGCCCGCAGCCGCGGCGTCGCGCCCCGAGGCGGACGACGCGGCGACAACCGAACGCGAGTCCTCCACCGCGGTGAGGGCGACCACATCGCCCAACAGCTCATCAGGCAGGCGCAGCTCGCCCTGGCCGACGGCATGGGCCACCTCCAGCAGCCGCAAAGCAGAGAACGCCGGGTCGAGCTCCAGCTTCTCGAGCGGGGACCGCAGCGCCCTCAGGGCGCGGGCGTTGTCCGGGTCGGTGCGCAGGTAGGAGGCGCGCCGCAGATCGTTCAGCGCAGCGTGGGCCTTGAACGCCTCGCTCTGCCCGGCGAAGCGCCGCACCACGACCTCACGCAACGCACCAAACCCGCTGGCCGCTTCGAACGCCCGCAGGAAGTGGGCGGCAGTGTGGGCCCCCTGGTCCGCGGCGGCCACCGCCACCCGAAGGCCGTAGAGGTCGAGCAGCGAGAGCAGGCGCTGGCGAGCCGGGCCGTCGAGATCCAGCAGGTCGAACTGCAGGAAGTCGTCGGCCGACAGCAGCATGTCCTCGCGGTCGAGCGGGTCGGAGACCGCCGCCACCGCCGCCAGGGCACGAGCGTCCGCCTCCGTGAAGACGGCTGCGTGCGCCGTCTCGGCGAGCAGGCCGACCACCGGCACCACGGCACTCACCACACCGCGGAGCTCCGCCCCGACGCGCTCGGCGATCGGCGAGGCCGCCGCAAGCGGGTCGCCACCCTTGGCCAGACGGTCGATCTTGCTGAGCACCGCAATCGCGCTGGCGGCGGAGAGCGTGGAGTCCCCGAAGAGCTTGGCGAACCCGCGCAGCACCTGCGCGTCGGCCTGGCGCAACAGGGGAAGCAGGAAGACGAGGGCGTCCGCTTGGCTGACCGCGCCAGCCGTCTGCTCCCCCTCGCGCCCGCTGACGCCGAGGAAGTTGGCCGTCGCTTCCTCGTTGACCTCGGTGACCGTGTTCAGCCCCGGCGTGTCCACCACCGCCATGTGGGCCAGCAGGGCGTTGGACAGGTGGACCACCACCCGTGCCACCTGCTCCACCGGCACGCCCAGTTCCGTCGGCATCCGGCCACGCACCAGGGGCAGCACCGTGACCGTGCCGTCGTTCGCCACCACCTCGACGCGTTCGTGAATGCCGTAGCGGAACTCGCTGACCACACGCGTGCACTCCCCGGCATCGACGGCCGCGATGCGCTGCCCCAGGAGGGCGTTCACCAGGGTGCTCTTGCCCGAGCTGACGCCGCCGGCCACCGTGACGGTGAGCGGCGAGTTGAGCTTGCTCCGGATCTGCTCCGCCATCACCAGCCCTGGGCCGGGCACGAGGTGAGCGATCATGTCGTCGCACAGCTGGCGCAGCCGCGCCGAGAGCGGCGGAGGGGGCGGAGGGGGTGCCATGGGAGCGCTCTACTGCGCGACGTGCACGATCACGTCCGGCAGGCGCAGCACACGGGCGCCCGACTGGTACCCGACACGGTCGGTGGCCGCCACGGTGCCCACGTGGGCTGGTGCCGGCGCGGGAGCGGAGCCCACGCCACGCATCCGGTTGGCGTCGAACGGGGTGCCCGGTGGCGGCTCCAGCGCCTGGACCCCCGCGGACGCCAATGCGGCGAGGATCTCCGCCCGCAAGGCCGCGCTGGTGACGCGATCGCCGAGGTCGATGAGCGCTTGGATGAGCGTGTCGGCCCGAGGGTCGGGCGCCGGGGAGGCCGCTGCCGCGGGCATGCCCGGAGGTGCCATCCCCGGAGGCGCCATCCCCGGGGGAGCCATCCCTGCGAGAGCACCGGGCACGGGGAAGCCTGCGGGCCCGGCCGGCGCGGCCGGCGCGGCCGGGGTGGCAGCGGTGGCCGGCGCGCCTTTCGACCGCCGCAGGAAACCCAAGGCGGCGGCACCCAGCAACGCGCCGACGGCACCGGCGGCCAGCAGCGCGCCGATCGAGGTTCCGTCGTCGCTGGACGTGCTGGCGGTGTTGGACCCAGGCACCGGCACGACGCTGCTGGTCGTGCCCATGCACTGGGTGACGGCCAGGGCGCGGTCGGTGCCCGCGGCGACCTTGCGACGGATGCACTCGTCGAGCGTCTCCGATGACGCGCTCGTGGGCATCGCCCCGAACGCAACGAACAACCCCGCGGCGATGGACAACGCCGCGACGAGCCGACTCCCTGAGCGTGAAGTGTGCATCGGACTCCCGTCGTCACTGGTCTCACCCAGCGTAGTCATGCATCTCGCGGAGAAATTTCCACGGCGCGGAACTCGCGCACCGCATCGTGCATCGGACGCTTCGACACATGCGAATCGAGAGCTTCATGACGCCACGACACTCCCTGCACCACGACACCACCCGCGACCATCGGGTCGCGGTTCCGTTCACCGGCGCACCAGGGCGCGGGCGGCGACGCAGCCTCGCCATCGGCCTGGCGCTCCTCACCGGCGTGGGCGCACCGTTGGGCGCATGGGCCGTCGCCTCGCGCGGGCCTCACGCCGCGGCGTCCTCCACGACGACGACGGTGCCAGGTGGGTTCGCCGGCAACGCCGCGCTCGCCGAGGCCCAGTTGAACGCGGCATACCTGCGCCTCGTCGGCTCCCCTGCCGGCGCAGGCGAGACAGCCTGCCTGGAAGCGGCTGCACTCCCGGGCCCCGACGTGCAACGCCTGCTGGACGACGACGCCGTTTCCCCCACCGCCGCGCGCTCGATCGCCGCGGCCATCGTGGACTGCGCGCCTGCAGCCGCCGTGCGCGCCGCGCTGGCCGAGGCAGCCGCCGAGATGCTTCCGGCCGCCTCGTCCGAGTGCATCACCGAGGTGCTCGACCAGGTGGCTGCGCCACAACTCGCGCACACGCTGGCGGCCACGATCACGACATCGGCACCCAGCGAACCCCCGGCCACCGCGGCCGACGACGGCGACGAACCGGCCGCATGGCGCGATGTCGCGGAACTCTGCGGCGTGTGACGTCGCTCGTCGGCACCACCACCCCCTCCCATCTGCAATCCTGTATCCATCCTTTGATGTCCGTGAAAGGCCCGCTCCGTGAACGCAACCCAGAACCCTCCCCCCGGCTGGTACCCCGACCCCTCCGGCCAAGCCCCGTTCCGCTACTGGGACGGAGGCACCTGGACCGAGCACACCAACAACGGAGCACCCGCTCCCGTGCAGGCCGTGCAGTACGCGCCACAGCCCGGCGGTCCTGCCGCACCGGGGGCCCCGGCCGCACCCGGGTACCTCCAGCCGGGGGCTCCCGTGGCACCCGGATACGCCCAGCCGGCCGCGGCAGGTGCCACCGGCCCGCTCACTCCCCAGGGCCTGCTGGAGGACCTCAAGAAGTTCGAGGGGTTCGCGGTGATGGTGGCCGCCGGCCTCCTGTTCCTCATCGCCACCTTCCTCCCATGGGGCGACGTGAAGGTCCAGGGTTTCGATGCCTTCGGCAGCCCGGTCAGCGAGGAGGACTCCTTCAACGGCTGGAGCAGCAGCGGGCCGTGGATGTTGCTCGGCTACGAGGTGGACCTGCCCACCCTTCAGAAGGCGCAAGCAACGGGCAAAGAGCCCGACGGCACCACCGACATGTTGATCATGCTGCCGCTGCTGCTCGCCGCGGTCGGCGCGGCCGCAGCGCCCCGATTGGGCAAGAAGCTGGCGAACGGCCGGGAGATCGCCGCCGGTGCCGCCGTCGGGTTCGGCGTGTTCACCGTGGCCGAGGTCTTCAGCCTGAGCGGCTCGATGGACGACCTGGAGGGGTTCGGCGGCGGAGCACTCACCGCCAGCGTCGGCATCGGCGGCTGGATCGGGGCGATCGCCGCAGCTGGGGTCGCGGTGGGCGGCATCCGGATGTACATGGCCGGCAAGCAGCCCTGAGGAAGTTTCTTCGCCGCCGCGGAACTTTCGCACCGGCGTCTGCATCCATCGGAGCAACCAACCACTCCCGCCCAGTCGGGAACCACAAGGAGCACGAATCACCATGAGCGACACCAGCGACACCAGCGACACCAGCAGCACCGACGCCGCCGCCAGCGCCACCTACGACAGCGGCTACACCCAGAGCTTCGAAGTCACCACCGTCACCGAGCCCTACGCCGAAGTGCCGGCGTTCGACCCCGGCGTGCCGGTGGTGGAGACGGGCTCACAGAGCTACGACAGCACCGACTACAGCGTGGCGGCAGAGGTCAGCGAAGCCCACATGGACAACTACGACGCGATGTCCAGCGTGTCCAACGACCTGTACCAGGCCAGCGTGGATGCCTACCTCGCCGGCGACGACATGGCTGCCTACGAGCTGAACCAGGCGTCGATCGCCGCCGACGGTGTGGCCGACCAGTCGTGGAGCGACTCCAACGATGCGTGGTCCGCCACCGAGACCACCACCGTCACCAGCTACGAGGAAGTGCCCGTGGCGGACACCAGCTACGTCGCCCCCGTGGCCGACACGAGCTACGTCGCCCCGATGGTCGAGACCAGCTCGGTGGACACCAGCTACGTCGACACCAGCTCGACGGACGTCACCTCGGACTACTGACGGGGCTTCCCCTCGGGGGTTCGTCCTCCAGCCGGCCGACACCCGGGGCCCCTGGCCCCCTGGCCCTGGCCCCTCGAGGTTGTCGCGGGATCGACCGTGCACGAGGCGGTCGTGGCCGCGACAACCTGGGCACGGCGGAACGGCCAGTAGCGTGGCTCGCCGTGACGTTCGACCTTGCTCGTATCCGCGCCCAGTTCCCGGCGCTCGCCCTCCAGGACCACGGCCAGCCTCGGGTGTACCTGGACAACCCGGCAGGCACCCAGG
>JBPOIX010000025.1:0-15390 GCA_052034175.1 Actinomycetota bacterium | reverse complement strand
CAGCCCGTCCACCCGCCGCCGAGCCCACCACGTCGTCCCCTTACGCGCCGATTCGACGCGTAAGGGGGTGACATGGTCGCGAAAGCCGGAGCGGCGGACCTCTCGGGTCGTTCACTCGACTGAGGGTTGGAGCCACGGGTGACGGGTGGGCGACCGCGGACCGGGGGCGGGCCGGGGGCGGGGCGGGTACGCTCGGGCGGGTGAAGGGTGGGGACGACGACCCGGGGCGTTCGCGGCCGCCGAGCGTGGACCGTTTGGCGCGGGCCATGGGGAACGCGTCCGGGCTGCCGCACGCGCTGTGCGTGGAACTGGCGCGCAAGGCAGTGGCGGCCGGGCCGGAACACTGGTCCACCGACGCCGCGGTGGCGTGGGCCGAGCAGACCCGCCGCCTGCTGTTGTCGCCGGTCGTGAACGGCACCGGCGTGCTGCTGCACACCAACCTCGGCCGTGCGCCGCTGGCCTTCCATCATCCGGCCCAGGCGGTGAACGTGGAGCTCGACCTCACCAGCGGCGAGCGCGGGTCGCGCCAGGCGGCCGTCGGCGGCCTGTTCGCCACGCTCGTCGGGGCGGACGCGGCGATGGTGGTGAACAACAACGCGGCCGCGGTCATGCTCGTGCTCGCCGCGCTGGCTCAAGGGCGCCAGGTGCTCGTCAGCCGTGGCGAGAGCGTGGAGATCGGCGGCGGCTTCCGCGTGCCCGAGGTGATGGAGCAGTCGGGGGCTCAACTCGTGGACGTCGGCACCACGAACCGCACCCGCCTCGCGGACTACTCCAAAGCGCTGGCCCGGCCCAACGCCGACGTGGCCCTGGCGTTGAAGGTGCACCCGAGCAACTACCGCGTCGAGGGGTTCGTCGAGGGCACGTCGGTCGAGGAGCTGGCCACCCTGCCGGTACCCGTGGTGGCGGACATCGGCAGCGGCCTGGTGGATGCCACCTGCCCGTGGCTGAGTGGCCCTCCCCCGGCCTGGCTGGCGGACGAACCCGCGGCTCGGCAGACGCTGGCCGCGGGCGCGGCGCTGGTGACGTTCAGCGGCGACAAGCTGTTGGGCGGCCCGCAGGCCGGCATCATCGCCGGCCGCAGCGACCTCGTGGCCGCCTGCCTGCGCCATCCGCTGGCCCGCGCCCTGCGGCCGGGGGCGCATGTGCTGCTGGCGTTGCAGGACGTGGCGCTGGCCTACCTCGGGCGCACCGCCGCCGAACACATCCCCTTCTGGCGCATGGCCGCCGCACCGCTGCCCGAGCTGCGCGGCCGAGCCGAGGCCATCGTGGCCGCTGCCGGTAGAGGCGAGGTGGTGGCCAGCGAGGCGGTGCCCGGCGCGGGCAGCGCGCCCGGCGCCACCATCCCCTCGTTCGCCGTGCGCGTCGCCGGCGACCACCTGGCGGCCCTGCGCGCCGGTGCCACGCCGATCGTGGCGCGCACCCGCGACGGAGCGACCCTGGTGGACGTCCGCACGGTCGACCCCGCCGATGATGCCCTGGTCGCCGCGGCTCTGGCCGCGCTCCCCGGCGCCACATGAGGGTCGTCGCCACCGCCGGGCACGTGGACCACGGCAAGTCGTCGCTGGTCCAGGCGCTCACCGGCACCGACCCGGACCGTTGGGACGAGGAGAAGCGCCGCGGCCTCACCATCGACCTCGGCTTCGCCCATTGCACCCTTCCGGGCGGCGAGGAGATCAGCTTCGTCGACGTGCCGGGGCATGTCCGGTTCCTGCGCAACATGCTGGCCGGGGTGGGAGGGGTGGATGCCTGCGTGTTCGTGGTGGCGGCCACCGAAGGGTGGAAGCCGCAGAGCGAGGAGCACCTGCGCATCCTCCAGCTGCTCGGCCTGCGGCACGGCATCGTGGCGCTCACCAAGGCCGATCTGGTGGACGACGAGTGGCGCGAGCTGCAGGGGATGGACGTGCGCGACCACCTCGCCGGCACCTTCCTCGCCGACGCCCCGATCGTGCCCTGCAGTGTGACCACCCCCGACGGGCTTGGTGCGCTCCGCGGCGCCCTGGCCGACATGGCGCACGCCACGCCGGCGGCAGCGGACCGGGCGCGACCGCGGCTGTGGGTGGACCGGGTGTTCGCCGCCAAGGGCAGCGGGACCGTGGTGACGGGCACGCTCACCGGGGGCGCGCTGGCGGAGGACGCGCAGGTGCAGGTGGGCGCGCACACGGCGCGGGTGCGCGGCATCCAGTCCCACGGGCAGCGGCACGAGCGCATCGGGCCCGGGCATCGGGTGGCGCTCAACCTGTCCGGCGTGGATCACCATCAACTGCAGCGAGGGGACGCCGTGGTCGTGGCCGCGCAATGGCGCCCGACACAACGGGTCGATGCGACCCTCACCGTGCTCCCCACGCTCGGCCACGTGGTGTCCCGACGTGGCGCGTACCTGGCCTACATCGGGTCCGGTGAGTTCCCCGTGCGGGTGCGAGTGCTCGGGCACGAGTCGATCGCGCCGGGTGCCACCGGCGCCGTCCGCCTGCACGTCGCCACTCCTCTGCCGCTGGTGCGCGGCGACCGGTACGTGCTGCGCGAAACCGGGCGCGACGAGACCGTCGGCGGCGGAGAGATCCTCGACGTGGCGCCCGTCCTCCCCGCCTCCAAGGCGCGGCCGGACCACGACGTCGACCGCGTGGTGCGCGAGCACGGCTGGATCACCACCGCCGACCTCGAGGCACTCACCGGCACCACGCGCGCGGCCACACTCGGGCCGTGGGTGGTGGCGCCCGACGCCCACACGGCCACCGTCGCCGCGGTGCAGGCGAAGGTGGCGAATGCCGGCGACCTCGGGCTGGACGTGGCGACCCTCGACGAGCGGGAGCGCGCCGTGCTGGCCACGCTCGACGGGGTCGCCGTGGACGCCGGGAGGGCACGGCCCGAAGCGGCGCTCGACCCCCTCGCGGGCCACCCCTTCCTCGCCGCGCTCGCCGACGGAGGTTTCGCCCCGCCCGACGCCGGCGGGGTGGACCGGGCCGAGCTGAGGGAGCTTCTCCGGCGCAAGCTGGTGGTGGAGCGCGACGGCCTGTACTGGCACCCGGGCGCCATCGATGCTGCGGCGCTCGCCGCGGCACGGCTCCTTGCGCGCCATCCGGAGGGGTTCACTGTCAGCGAGTTCCGCGAGGCCCTCGGCGTCACCCGCAAACACGCCGTGCCGCTCGCCGCCGAACTGGACGCTCGCGGGGTCACCCGCCGCCGCGAGGACCTGCGCATCGCCGGCCCCCGCCTCCCCTCGATCTCGTAGCAGCCGCGCCGGCCGCGCCGGTCGGGCCAGTCGGGTGCCTCGGCGTCATCGGAGAACGGCGAGAAACGCCGAATTCGGATGACACCGAGCCGGGCGAGCGGCAAACCCTCCAAGCGAACTGGGCCGGGGCAGGGGCCGGAGCCGGGTAGGGCCAGGGGGCAGGGCCAGGGCCGGGTACGGGTCGGGGCCGGGGCCGGGTAGGGCGCGGGGTGGGGGCGCGGGTCGGGGGCGGCGACCGTCAGGCGCGGCGGCGGTTGCGGGCCAGCGACGGCACGCGCCGCAGACCCTTGCGTCGGCCAGGTTCGGCGGCCTGCAACTCGAGGTCCCGCGCGGCCTGGGCCACGGTGACGTCGTTGGTGATGACCTCGCCGAAGCGGGCCGGGTCGGCCAGCAGCCAGCTGTGCGAACCTTCGACGACCGTCCCCTCGACACCGGACGCCACGCACAGGGCCTCGAAGCTCTCGCGGGGGATGATGCCGTCCCGCGTGCCCCACAGGATGCTGATCGACAGGCCGCTGTCCCGCAGTGCCTCCAGCTCCTGGCGCAGATCGGCGCGGCGGGCCAGGTTCGCCACCTTGACGATGGCGCGCGGGTTGCGGAACAGGTTGGGCAGCAGGTCCTCGGCCACCACGGGCAGCACGCGGGTGGCCTGCCGTGCCGGCCACACGTCGCCCGGGAAGTGCAGCCCCCAGTCCCACAGGGGGCGCTCGGAGATGCTGCGCAGCACGTTCCCCTTGCGCCAGCTGGAGCCGCCGATCGAGTTCACCAACACCAGGCTGCGCACCCGGCGACGGTGATCGTGGGCCAGGCGGATGGACACGCCGCCACCGAACGAGTGCCCGACCACCACCACGGGCTCCTCGACCTCCAGCATGTCCAGCAGGTCCGCCACCCATTGGGCGTAGCCGCGCAGGGAGAACTCGGAGCCGGGCAGCTCGGGCGTGCCGCCGAAGCCGGGCATCGAGGGGGCGATCACCCGGCAGCCCTTGGCGGCGATGGCCTCGATGACGTCGCGGTAGGTGTGCTGCCCGAGCGCCCAGCCGTGCAGGAACAGCACCGGCATGCCCTCGCCCACCTCGCTGTACCCCGCGGGCCGACCCTGCACGAACGTGCGGCGGTCGACCACGATCATCGCCGGCTCAGGCGTTGTCGACGGCAGCGTC
Source organism: Actinomycetota bacterium (assembly GCA_052034175.1). Taxonomy (GTDB): domain Bacteria; phylum Actinomycetota; class Acidimicrobiia; order Acidimicrobiales; family Ilumatobacteraceae; genus UBA668. The sequence goes on along the minus strand of JBPOIX010000025.1, from coordinate 10,998 downwards.
GGAGGCCGACTCGGCACCATCCTCGTCGGCGTCCGAGGCCGACTCGGCGGCTGCGCCGTCGCCCTTCGGGCGGCGCTCGCGATAGTCCCGCGCCGCGCCTTCCACGGGCTCCACTTCCAGCGTGACACCGTCGATGGCCACCACCTTCAACGCGTCGCCGGCGGCCAGCGGGGTGGCGCGGTTGGTGCGTGCCCTCCACTTCGCCTGCCCCACCTGGGCCACGCCCTCGGGGTCGATCGCGCCGACGGCCACCCCGTCCGTCCCGATCATCCACTCGCGGCCGATCGTGGGCGTGGCGAAGCGGGTGCGCACCATCGAGGGCATGCCGACGATGAACGTCAGCAGCACGCCGGCCACACCGACCACCAGCGTGATCCAGCCGAGCCGCAGGCTGGTGCCGGGGAGGTCGTCGTAGAGGAACCACGAGCCGAGGACGAACATCACCACGCCGACACCCGTCCAGAAGCGGGGGATGCCGACTTGCACGTCCACCGCGAAGGCCAGCATGGCCAGCACCAGCAGCACCATCGCGCCGGTGCGCGTGGGTAGAGCGGAGAGGCCGTACGAGCCGAGGAGGATGAGCGCCGCACCGACGAACCCGGCCACGCCGACGCCCGCGGTGAAGAACTCGAAGATCAGCAGGCAGGCGCCGATGATGAAGAACAGGTAGGCGATGGGCGGGCTGGCCACGGTGTGGAACAGCTGCTCGAGCAGGCCGAGGCTGTTGAAGCGGACGAGCGTGCTGACGGCCTGGGTGTTGCCCTGGTCGTCCAGTTCCTCGCTGATGGTGTCCAGCAGGCTGCCGTCTTCCAGCGCCACCCCGTCCATGGCGTCGATCATGTTGCGCATCGTCGGCACGTCCAGGTCGGCGGCCCCCTCGTAGCGCAGGATGCCGGCCGCGCGAGCTTCGGAGAACTGCAGCGCCGCGCCGCGCACGAGGGCAGCTCCGCTTCCGAGGTCGACCGAAGGGTCGAGCAGTTCGCCGGTGAACCCGACCTTGGCCCCGGCCACCATCGCCGTGACATCCGCCACGCCGAACAGCTGGGCGGGGGTGCCGTACACCAGGGCGTCCCGCGACGGGCCGACCCAGATGCCGATCCCGATCTCGGCGTCGCGCACCGCGTGGATGAGCTCCACCATCCGCTCGTTCGACACCACGGCCCCGCCGGAGCTCATCTGCAGCACCAGCGCCTGGGAATCCGAGGCCTCGACACGCTCGATGGTGTCGATGATCGACTGCACGGTGACCTCGTCGAACAGGCCGGACACCTCCAGCACGTCCACCGGGGCCAGCCCTTCGGCCACCGCGGCAGAGGCGTCCACCGTGACGACGGGCTCGGTGGGCGGCACCGTGCGCACCTCGGCGGCCTGCGCCGGGGTGCCCAACAGCGACAGACCGGCCAGCCCCGCGAGGGGGGTCATGACGAGGGCGATCGCTAACCTGCGCACAAGTGCCTCCGAAGGATCCGCTGCAGTTCCTCACCACCGCTCGAGTGGCCATCGTGGCCGGCAAGGGTGGCGTTGGGAAGACCACGGTAACGGCCGTTTTGGCGCGTGCGGCAATCCGTCGCGGACTTCGGGTGCTTGTGGTGGAGCTGGACGGCAAACCGACCCTGGACGGCCTGCTGCCGGGCGTGGAGGTGCAGCACATCTCCGCCTCGGCGGCGCTGGCCGAGTACCTGGACACGCACGGCCTGTCGCGAGTGGCCAAACGACTGGCCAGCAGCGGGATCATCGAGGTGGTCGCCACGGCCAGCCCGGGCATCGACGACATCGTGGTACTCGGCAAGATCAAGCAGCTGGAACGCAGCGGCAACTACGACCTGGTGGTGGTGGACGGCCCGGCCGCCGGCCACGCGATCACCTTCCTGCTGGCCGCCAAGGGCTTGCTGGCCACGGTGCGCGGCGGGCCGATCGCCGCCCAGGCCGCCGAGGTGGCCGAACTGCTGGCCGACCCGACCCGCTGCCAGGTGATCCTTGTCACCCTGCCGGAGGCCACCCCGGTGAACGAGGCGGTGGAGACGGCCTACGCCCTGGAGGACCGGGTGGGCGTGCACCTGGCGCCCGTCGTGGTGAACGCGATGGACGACGGCGCCCTGCTTGCTGCGGAGGCGGCGCCGGAGGGCTCACCGCTGCGCGCCGCCGCGGAGTTCCGCAACGCCCGACGCCGCCTCCATGCCGATGCCTGCGACCGGCTGGCGAGCGAGCTGGCCCTCCCTCAGCTGCACCTGCCACAGGTGGCCGGCTCCGTGCTGGACGCCGCGGCGGTGGACCACCTGGCCGACGCGTGGGAGGCCTCGTGACACGCCGCGCCAACCCCGCACCCCGCGCCAACACCGGTGCGCCCGCCTCACCGCCACCGCCACCGCCGGTGGACAGCCCGCCGTCGGGCGCCATCCCGAGCTTGCTGGCCGGCACCGACGTGCTCGTCTGCTGCGGCTCCGGCGGGGTCGGCAAGACCACCACCGCGGCCGCGTTGGGCTTGGAGGCCGCGCGGCAGGGGCGCCGGGCCGTGGTCGTCACCATCGACCCCGCCAAGCGCCTGGCCGACGCGCTGGGTGTGCCGGGCGGCCTGGGCAACGACCCCGTCCGCATCCCGCTGGAGCCCGGCGGAAGCGGCAGCACCGGCAGCACGACCACTGCCGCCAGCACGGGCACCGGCAGCACGGGAACCGCCACGACCACCGGCGAGCTGTGGGCGCTGATGCTGGACACGGCCAGCACGTTCGACGGGCTGGTGCAGGCGAACGCCGCCACACCCGAGCAGGCGGAGCGGATCATCGCCAACCGCTTCTACCGCAACATCGCCGGCTCGCTCTCGGGCACGCAGGAGTACATGGCCGCCGAGCGCCTGCACGCGTTGCACGCCGACCCCCGCTTCGACCTGGTCATCGTCGACACTCCACCGACCCGCAACGCGCTCGACTTCCTCGACGCGCCCGGCACCCTGGCCCGCTTCCTCGACCACCCCCTGTTCCGGCTGATGATGATGCCCACCCGCCGCGGGTTGAAGGTGCTCAACCTGGCCACCCAACCGGTGCTGCGCACGATCGGCAAGGTGGTGGGTGGCGACGTGGTGGCGGATGCCATCGCCTTCTTCCAGGCGTTCGCCGGGATGGAGACCGGCTTCCGTCGCCGGGCGGACGAGGTGATCACCCTGCTCCACGGCGACCGCACCCGCTATCTCCTCGTGGCCTCCCCGCGGGAGGACACGATCGAGGAGGCCCGCTTCTTCGCCCGCCGCCTGGGGGAGAAGGCCCTGCCGGTGGCCGCCGTCGTCGTGAACCGCTGCACTCCGGATTTCGGCCCGGCATCCGGCAAGCGCCCCCGCGCCGCCGCGGCCGCCGCCCTGCACGACAACCTGGCCGAACTGCACGCCACCGCCACCACCGAACGGCACCACGCCGCCGCCCTGCTCACCGACCACGCCGTGCCGCCGGGCACCCCCACCGTGTTCGTGCCCACCCTGCCCACCGATGTGCACACGCTGGCCGCGCTGGAAGCCGTGCGGGGCTTCCTCCACGACGGTGCCACCCGGTAGGGTTCCCAGCCGTGCACATCCTCGTCGCCACCGATGCCGACTATGTCGTCAACGACGTCACCAGCGCCCTCGGCGCGCCGGGCACGTCGTTCACCGTCTGCCGTGAAGGCCGCGAGGTCAGCCGCCTCGTCGGCACCGGCGGGTACGACCTCGTCGTGCTCGACCTGCAGGTCGGCTCCAAGGGCGGCATGGCCGTCACGATGGACCTGCGGCTGGACGAGAGCAGCGGCAACGCCCCGCACGTGAAGGTGCTGATGCTGCTGGACCGTCAGGCCGACGTTCACCTGGCGAAGCGTTCCGCAGCCGACGGCTGGCTGGTGAAGCCGTTCGATGCGCTCACCCTGAAGCGAGCCGTGAAGACGGTGCTGGAGGGCCCGGCAACGGAACCCGAGGTCGCCGATGGCGAAACCGTTGAGGAAGACGTGGTGTCCGCCGGATAACATGGTCACTCGCTACGGGGTGTAGCGCAGCTTGGTTAGCGCGCCACGTTCGGGACGTGGAGGCCGGAAGTTCAAATCTTCTCACCCCGACCAGCACGAGAGCCCTCGGCCACACGGCCGGGGGCTCTCGCCGTTTTCCCGCCGGCCGACGTCAGGGCGGCGCGGGTCCAGCACTACCACGACTGGCTCGACCATTGGATGGCACCGTGAGAGCCGGGCCCAGAACCGACGAACTGTTAGGTTCGCCCCATTGACACCTTCTGAGGAGGCAACACAGAGGGAATCCACCTGGGTTCGTTCGGTTTACCTGTACGTGATGTGCGCGGTTGCCGTGCTGTTGATGGCCGGCGGCGCGGTGATGAGCGTCGTCTCGGTCACCAACCTCATCTCCCCCAGCCTCGGCCACCGGGACTCCATGGACCGGGTCGGGGTCGGCCTGGCCAACGTGGCCACCGACGTCGTGCAGATCGTCAGCGGCCAGTCGGACTCCGACCTGCAGGAGATTCGCGACTACTGCGAGGAGTGGGCGGGCGACGAGGTCGACTCGTGCATCGAGGAGATGTCCGGCTCCGGGCAGACGCAAGCGTTGCAGGACGGGATTGCCGCGGTGAAGGGCGAGATCGAGAGCCAGATCCGCGACACCGCCCTCGCCAAGCTGATCCGCGGCCTCTTGCTGCTGGTGGTCGGCTGGCTGCTGTGGCGCTACCACGCCCACCGCACCGAGCTGTACCGCGATGGGCTGCAGGCCCGCCCGAAGCCGGTGGCGCCTGTAGCCGCCGCGCCGAGCGTGGTCACCGAGGCAACGATGCCCATCAGCACCCTGCCGCCTCCCGCGGCGGAGTGACGCCTACCGTGCGGCGCGGCTAGGCACACGTGCACGGCAACGCGCCGCACCGCGGGCAGCCTGCGGCGTAGCGCTCCACGGCGTCGGTGAGGTCGATGCCCATCTGGTTGGCCAGGGTGGCCACCCAGGCGACGACGTCACCGAACTCGTGCACCTGCTGGGCCCGGTTGCCCTTGCGGACGGCCTGCGCCAGTTCGCCCACTTCCTCACACAACCACGCGACCGTCGCTGCCGTGCCGCGGGCGCGGTCGCGGTCGCCGAAGGTCTGCTCGATCACGTCCTGCAGCTGACGAAGGTCCATCCGTGGAGTCTGGCGGCTGTGGCAAACTTCCGCACATGAGCATGCCTCCGCCGCCCCCGTCCGCCCCTCCCCCTCCGCCGTTCGGCGGCGCACCGGGGTCCACCCCTCCGCCCGGCTACATGGCCTACGGCGCCGGAGCACCGATGGGCCAGCTGCGCCCCTCCGCCGGCCTCAGCAAGGCGATGATCATCCTCTTCTGGTGCGCCACCGCGGCCAGCGCGTTCGTCGGTTTCGCGCTGTACAGCCGCAAGGGCGCCTGGGAGGACTACCTGACCAACTTCAACCTCGACGACCTCGATGCCGCTGATGGTCTCGTCGGTGGTGCCCTCCTCCTGCAGATCGCGTTGCAGTTGGCTGCCGCAATCGTCACGTGCCTGTGGGCCAAGCGCATCGCCGAGAACGCCAAGGCCCGCGGCGCCGCCGGTGTCAGCCCTGGCCTCGCCGCCGGCGGCTGGTTCATCCCGATCGGCTGGTTCTTCGTCGGCTTCAACGAGCTGCGCAAGTCGGTCAACGGTGTCGGCGGCCGCGCTGCGTCGCTCGCCATCTGGCAGGGCCTGTTCATCGCCCAGTCCGTGGTGCTGTTCATCATCAACCGCTTCGGCGGGTTCAGCACGCTCGACGACCCGCAGGAAGTCAGCGACGCGCTGCGCAACCAGGGCCTCATCGGGCTCGTCGGCGCGGTGATCTTCGCCGTCACCACGTTCTTCGCCGCGAAGGCGGCCAAGGAGATCAACACGGCCGTCACCGGCGGCTGATTCGGTTCTGAAAACGGCACGAGGCCCGGCGCAACCTTTCGGGGGCGCCGGGCCTCGTGACGTTTGGCGGCTCAGAGCAGCAGTTCGGCGATCTGCACGGCGTTCAGCGCCGCACCCTTGCGCAGGTTGTCGTTGCTGAGGAACAGCACCAGGCCACGGCCGCCGTCCACCGAGGTGTCCTGGCGGATGCGCCCGACGTAGCTGGGGTCCTTCCCAGCGGCTTCCAGCGGGGTCGGCACGTCCATCAGCACCACACCGGGGGCCGCGGCCAGGACCTCTTTGGCGCGCTCCACGCTGATCGGGCGCTCGAACTCGGCATTGATGCTGAGCGAGTGGCCGGTGTACACGGGCACCCGCACACACGTGCCGCTGACCCGCAGCTCCGGCGCGGCGAGGATCTTGCGGCTCTCGTTGCGCAGCTTCTGCTCCTCGTCCGTCTCGAAGCTGCCGTCCTCCACATACTTGCCGGCGTAGGGCAGCACGTTGAAGGCAATCGGCTTGGCGAACTTGGTGGGCGTGGGGAACGGCACGGCCTCACCGTCGTAGGCCAGGGCACGGGCCTGGTCGGCCACTTCGCGTGCCTGCTTGTCCAGCTCGTCCACCCCGGCAAGGCCGCCACCGCTGACCGCCTGGTAGGTGGCGGCGATCACTCGCACCAGCCCGGCTTCGTCGTGCAACGGCTTGAGCACCGGCATGGCCGCCATCGTGGTGCAGTTCGGGTTGGCGATGATGCCCTTGCGAGCGTTCGCCACCTCGCCGGGGTTGACCTCGCTGACGATCAGCGGCACATCCGGGTCCATCCGCCAGGCCGACGAGTTGTCGATGACCATCACACCGGCGGCGGCGAACTTCGGCGCGAGCTCCCGCGAGGACGTGGCGCCGGAGGAGAACAGGGCCACGTCGAGCCCGGTGGGGTCGGCCAGGGCGGCGTCCTCCACGGTGATCTCGGTGCCCTTCCACGGCAGTGTGGTGCCCGCGCTGCGGGCTGACGCGAAGAAGCGGATCTCTTCCACCGGGAAGTTCCGCTCCTCGAGAATGGCGCGCATGACCGCGCCGACCTGACCTGTTGCTCCGACGACACCTACGCGCATGGCGAAAAGGCTAACGGAGCCGCCCGGCGAGCGAGCCGGAAATAACACTCCGCGGCCTCGGCCCGCTGACACCACCGTTCCATCCCGCGCTCCACCTCACCGAGGTTGACACCCCGGGCGTCAGCGAACGGTGGCGACGAGCCACCAGTGGCTGCGGTGCACGCCCTCGAACACCCCGTCCGTGGTGCCCTCCACCGCGAAGCTGCGCCGCTTGGGCGAGCGGAAGATTTTCACGTCCTCCAGTTGCGAACCAACAGCGGCCATCACCTGGGTGGGCGTGAGGCGGTTCGCCTGCCAGCCAAGGCGTGCAGGGAGGCGGCGCTGGGCGATGATCGGGCCGACCCGCGGCAGGCGCCACGTGGCCCGCACCACCTTGCCGGCCGGCCACAACACGACGTCGCCGGCCACCCAGGTGCGGAAGTTGAGGGCCACATGCCCGCCCGGGCGGGTGACCCGCACGGCTTCCCGCAGCAAGCCGAGGGCATCGTCGCGGTGGCAGTGCTGCAGCGTGATGTAGCTGAACACCAGGTCGGCGGAAGCAGCGTCCAGCGCCAGGGTGCGGCCGTCGGCCACATGGCTGGTCTGCAAGCGGGCCGGCTTGCCGAACTGGGCCACGGTCTCCCGGCAGCGCTCCAGGAAGGCGGCGTCCAGGTCGCAGGCCACGACACGAGCGAACAGACGGCTGAAGCTGGCGGTCATCCGCCCGATGCCGCTCCCGATCTCCACCAGCTGTTGCTCGGCCGTTTCGGGGCCGAACAGGCCAAAGGCCTGCAGGTAGGCAACCGTTTCGTGGTCGCCGGTGGCGACGAACTCGGCCAGGCTGTGGTGCTCCTGGTTGTTGAACACCCACCCGGTCTCGCGCACCACGGCATCAGCCGAGTGTTCGCTTTCCGACGCGCTGCCCGCGGCCTTCCACGGGACATGCTGGCGGCGGGGGCTCATCCGAACAGTGTGCCAGGTCTTACTTGCGCTCGGGGAGCGGCGCCGAATACGCCTGGCCGGAGTCCAGCCCGAACGCGGTGTGCAGCGAGCGAGCCGCCTTCTCCAGGTCGGTGAGCGACGTGACGACGCTGATGCGAATCGTGCTCGTGCTGATCATCTGGATGTTCACCCCGTCGTCGGCGAGGGTGCGGAACATCTTCGCGGCGATACCCGGGCTGGTCTTCATGCCGGCGCCGACCAGGCTGATCTTGGCGATCTCGGGCTCCTTCTCCACACCAGCGGCACCGATCTCGGCGGCCACACGAGCCACGATCGACTCCGCCGTGCCCATGTCCGCCTTCGGCATCGTGAAGCTGATGTCCGTGGTGCCGTCGTGGCTGGTGTTCTGCACGATCATGTCCACGTTGATGTTCGCCTGGGCCAGCGGCTCGAACAGGGCCGCCGAGATTCCCGGCCGGTCCGGGACGGCCACGATCGTGACCTTGGCCTCGCTGGTGTCGGTGACGACGCCGGAGATGATGGGGTCTTCCATGCTGGGCTCCTGTGAGGTGACCCACGTCCCCGGCTCCCAGGTGAAGGCGGAGCGGACGTGGATGGGAACATTGTGGTTGCGGGCGAACTCGACGCTGCGCAGCGCCAGGACCTTGCTGCCGGCGCCGGCCATCTCCAGCATCTCGTCGAAGTTGACGTGGAGCAGCTTGCGCGCCTGGGGCACGATGCGCGGGTCGGCGGTGAACACGCCGGTGACGTCGGTGTAGATCTCGCAGCTGTCCGCGCCCAGGGCTGCGGCCAGGGCCACCGCGGTGGTGTCGCTGCCACCACGGCCGAGGGAGGTGATCTCCTTCTCCGTGGAGATGCCCTGGAAGCCGGCCACCACGCACACCTTGCCCAGCGCCAGGGCCTCCTTCACCCGATCGCCCTTGACCTCGAGGATCTTCGCCTTGAGGTGGTTGGTGTCAGTGATGATGCCCGCCTGGCTGCCGGTGAAGCTCTTGGCCTCCACGCCGAGGTCGGCGAGGGCCATGCACAGCAGCGCCATGCTGATGCGTTCTCCGGTGGTGATGAGCATGTCCATCTCCCGGCCGGGCTGCGTCTTGGAGACGTCGTTGGCCAGCTTGATGAGGTTGTCGGTGCTCTTCCCCATCGCGCTGGGGACCACGACCACGTCGTGCCCGTGCCGCTTGGTGATGGCGATGTTCTCGGCGACAGCCCGCATGCGATCCGGGTCCGCCACCGAGGTGCCGCCGTACTTCTGGACGATCAGTGCCACGGTTGGTAGAGGCTAGCGACCGAGCCCGCCGTCAGGGCATCGAGCCCGCGGTGAGGGCGGCGAACCACGTCACGTGCCCGCAGCGGTAGCGTCGCCCGTCGTGCTGCACCGCGGGCTCGACGCCACCTTCCCCGCCGAAGTGCGCCAACGGATCACCCTGCTCACCCTGGCCCGCACGGCGGCCAACGGCTGCTTCCGCTTCGCCCCGCCGTACCTGGCCACCATCGCCTCCGGCCTGGACGTGTCGCTCGACACGATCGGGATTGCGGTGGCGGTCAGCGAGCTGTCCGGGCTGATGTCGCCGCTGACGGGTTCCATCGCCGAGCGCTTCCACCGGCGCACTGCCATGGCCGCGGGGCTCTTCGGCGTCGCCGCCGGCGCCACCCTCGCTGCCGCGAGCCAACACGTGGCCATGCTCGCTGTGGCGCTCGTCGTCCTGGCCCAGAGCAAGGTCCTGTTCGATCTCGGGCTCGGTGCCTGGGTGAGCGACCGGGTGCCGTACGAACGGCGCGGCCGGGTGATCGGCCTCACGGAGACGTCGTGGGCTCTCGGGCTGCTGGTGGTGGTGTCGCTGCTCGGCCTGCTGACAGCGGTGAGCAGCTGGCGTGTCGGCTACGCCGCCGCGGCCGCGCTGGTGGCAGTGATGGCGGTCTTGGTGCGCCGCACGGTGGCCGACGACCCGGGCCACGGGCAGGAGCACGCCCGCGCCGAACGCCCCGAGCACGTCCGGGTGCCGGCGGCAGGGTGGGCACTCGTGGGTGCGGCCCTGTGCCTGATGGCGTCGAGCCAGGTGCTGTTCGTGACGTTCGGGAGTTGGCTCGACGACCATCATGGGATCGACCCCTCCGGCATCGCGGCGCTGGCGTTCGGGCTCGGGTTCGCCGAGTTGTTCTCGTCGGTGTCGGCGTCCCGCGTGGCCGACCGCTGGGGCAAGGAACGAGCCGGTGCCGTCGGCGCGCTCGTGATGGTGCCCGCAGCACTCGTGCTGGCCGCCGGGCACGACACCCTCGCGCTGGGCTTGCCCGCACTGGTGGTGGCCATCGCCGCCTTCGAGTTCGCGATCGTCAGCATCATCCCACTGGGCACTCAGATGGTGGCGGGCGCGCCGGCGTTCGGGATGTCGGTGATGCTGGCCGCCGGAACGCTCGGCCGCGCCCTCTCCAGCATCCCCGCCACACGGGTCTACACGCGTGTTGGCATGGCGTGGCCGGCACTCATGTGCGCCGTGCTCGCCGCCGGCGCGGCCGCGGGGTTGCGCGGGGTCGCGGTCCTTCGCCGCCGCTGACCCGCCAGACTTGCGGCCCATGCCGCTGACCCTGTTCGCCCACCAGGTACCGACGATGGGCCTGAAGATGGCCCGCCCGCGCTGGTTCGACGGCACGGCCCTGTGCCTCGGTTCGATGGCCCCCGACCTCGGCTATGCGGTGAGCGCCTACCTGCACGTCGACACCCACGACTGGGACGGCATGCCGCTCGTGCTGGGCCTGGCGGCCGGGCTCACCCTGCTGGCCCGCTGGGTGGCCGCCGGGACAGTGCCCGCTCACCTGCCGGACATGGGCCGCTTCCGGCTGCACTCATGGCGGGTCACGCACCGGCGCGCCCCTGCGTGGTGGATCACCGCGGCCAGCGTGATCGTCGGCGTCGGCACGCACATCGTGCTCGACTGGTTCACCCACCCTGGCCGCCCGGGGCCACGCTGGTTCGGCTACGACGACGTGACCGTCACCCTGTTCGGCCACACCGAACCACTGGCGGGCGTGTTCCAGCTCCTTGGGCACAGCCTCGGTTCGATGGCCGGTGTATGGCTGCTGTGG
>JBPOIX010000149.1:0-4015 GCA_052034175.1 Actinomycetota bacterium | reverse complement strand
GTTTCGGCGAGTCGCTGGCGGTGGTGCGGGCACTGCTGGACGACGGCGCGGTGGACTTCGACGGTGAGCACCATCAGGTCCATCTCGACGCGCTCGGTGTGCGGCCGATGGCCACCAAAGTGCCGTTCCTCATCGGCGGGCACGGGCGGCGGGTGGTGGCGTTGGCCGGGCAGTTTGCGGACATCTTCCAGTTCACCGGGCTCATCCACGGCGAAGGCGGGGTGCCCACCGGTGGCGGCTTCGCCCTGGCCCAGGTGGCCGAACGGGCTCGATGGCTGAGCGAGGCCGCGGGGGAGCGGGACTCCCAGATCGAACGCTCCATCCTCGTGCAGGCCTGCTCTGTCGGCCCGGACGCGGACGCCAAGATGGACGAGTTCGTCGACGCGTTCGAGATGGAGCGCTCCCTTTTGGAGGAGACGCCGTTCGTGCTGGTCGGTTCGGTGGCGCAGGTGGTGGACAAGCTGGAGCGGCTGCGCGAGGCGTTGGGTGTCAGCCATGTCACCGTGCGCGATGCGGACGGATTCGCGCCGGTGATCTCGGCGATGGCCGGCCGCTGACACCTGGCGCCAGCCAACCGCGTGACACCCCCGTGGCAGGCTGCACCCATGTCGTTCACCGAGGCCGAGGCCGCTGACCATCTGGGCGTCGTGCTCCATCGCCTGGCGGGCGAGGGGGCGGTGCCCCGCGGCGACCAGGTTGCCGCGGTTCACGCCATCATCCAGCCGGCGGCCCGGGTGCTGGTGGTGCAGGCCACCGGGTGGGGCAAGTCCGCCGTCTACTGGGCGGCCACCGCAGCGCTGCGGGCGCAGGGTGCGGGGCCCACATTGGTGGTGTCACCGCTGCTGGCGCTGATGCGAGACCAGGTGGCTGCGGCCACCGCGGCCGGCCTGCGTGCTGCCACGGTGAACAGCACCAACCTCGAGGAGTGGGACCCTGTCTTCGAGGCGCTGGACCGCGACCGGCTGGACGTGCTGCTCGTCTCCCCGGAGCGCCTCGGCAACCCGCGCTTCGCCGCCCGGCTGGATGCACTGATGGCACGTGTGGGGTTGGTGGTCATCGACGAGGCGCACTGCATCAGCGACTGGGGGTTCGACTTCCGGCCGGACTACCAGCGCCTGGCCCGGGCCCTGTTGGCCACGCCCACAGCCTCCGTGCTGGCCACCACGGCCACCGCCAACCTGCGGGTCACGCACGACGTGGAAGCCCAGCTGGGCGCGTCGACGGTGACGTTCCGTGGCACGTTGGCCCGCACCTCGCTGCACCTGTCGGTGGTGCCCGGGCTGTCGCCGCTGGAGCGCTACGCGTGGGTGGCGGACGCGCTGGATCACCTACCGGGCAGCGGCATCGTGTACGTGCTCACCGTGGCCGAGGCCGAACGCCTGGCCGGGTTCCTGCGCACCTGTGCCCACCGGGTGGCCGCCTACACCGGCCAGCTGGAGGCCGAGGCGCGGGTGGAGGTGGAAGGCCAGTTGCGCCGCAACGAGGTGAAGGCGGTGGTGGCCACCTCGGCGCTGGGGATGGGGTACGACAAACCCGACCTCGGCTTCTGCGTCCACGTCGGTTCGCCGTCCACCCCGGTGGCGTACTACCAGCAGGTGGGTCGAGCCGGCCGGGCGCTCGCCCAGGCGGAGGCCGTGCTGCTGTCGTCCCCGGCGGACGAACGGATCTGGGAGTACTTCGCCACCGCGTCCATCCCGAACCCCGACGACGCGGCGAAGGTGCTGCGCACGCTGGACGACGGGCCGCGCTCGCTGGCGGATCTGGAGGCCGCCACCGGGGTGCGGCGCGGCCGGCTGGAGGCGCTGCTGAAGATCCTGGCCATCGACGGGGTGGTGGCGAAGGACGGCTCGCGGTGGGAGGCCACCGGCACGCCGTACGTGCACGACACGGCGAAGTGGGACGCCTTGGCCCGTACCCGCCGAGCGGAGGCGGACCTGATGCGCCAGTACGCGCACGGCAAGGGCTGCCTGATGGCGTATCTGCAGACCGCGCTGGACGACCCTCACCCCGCGCCGTGCGGGCGCTGTTCGGTGTGCACGGGCGAGCTGCCGGCGCCAGGCGCGCAACCCGGTGCGGAGCGCCTGGCGGCCGCGCGCAACTACCTGCGCGGGGAGGACATCGTGCTCGAGCCACGCAAGCTGTGGCCGTCCGGTGTCAGCCGCAAGGGAAAGATCGCCGGCCCGGTGGAGGGCCGGGCGGTGGCCTTCGCGGACGACCCCGGCTGGGCCGCGGAGCTGCTGACGATGCAGCGCGTCGGCTACGGCAGCATCCCGCCAGAGTTGTTGGCCGGCGCGGTGGCCGCATTGGGCCGCTGGCGAGCCGTGTGGCCGGCCCGCCCGGTGGCCGTGGTGGCCGCACCGGCGTTCTCCGTGGAGGCTGCGGCCAACCGTGCGCTCGCCGAACACATCGGCGCGGTGGGCAAGCTGCCCGTGCTGGACCTGTTCCACTGGCGCGGCCCGGCTGCGCCCACCGACGTGTCCAGTGCGCCCGTGGTGGCACACCTGGAGCAGGCGATCGAGTTGCGCCCCGATGCCGCGCGTGAGTTGCCGCCCGGCCCGGTGTTGCTGTGCGCCACCACCATGCGCACCGGCTGGTCGCTCACGGTTGCCGCCGCGCTGCTGGCGGAGGCCGGCTGCCCGGCCGTCATGCCCTTGGTCGTCCATCGCCTGCCGTAGCGGCATCGGTGGACGGTGTCGTGCGGCGCCGCTGCGCGGGCAGCTGACGCGTCCGCGGACGCGTCAGGGTCAGGGTCAGCTGCGTCCGGCCATCCACGCGCCCACGAGGGTGACGGCACAGCCGAGCACGCTGAGCACGGCCACTGCCTCGTTGCGCACCAGCGCGCCCAGCAGCAGCGACACCACGGGAATCAGGTACACGCTGGCCGACGCCCGGCTGCTGCCCAGGCGGCCGGCGTTGTCCGCCATGGCCACGTACGCCAGCGCCGTGCCGAGCACGCCCAGCCCCACCATCGCCAGCGAGGGCTTCCAGCCGCCGGTCACGTCGCCGGCGTTCGCCAGGCCCAGCGGGGTGGTGAGCACGAGCGCCACCCCTTGGGTGCGCCACAGCACCGGCAGGCTGCCGTAGCGCTGTTGCAGCGGCACCGCCACGTTGAGGGCGAAGCCGTAGAACACGAGGGCGACGAAGATCATCGCGATGCCGCCGAGCGAGTTGCCGCCCTCGCCCGCGGTGGGGAAGGCGATGAGGACGACACCGACCGCTCCGACGGCCAGCCCGAGGATGCGTCGCCTGTGTGGTGCGCTGCGGGCCATCACTGCGGCCACGATGGTGACGAAGATCGGTGTGGCCCCGTTGAGCATGCCGGTCACGCTGGACGACACACGTTCCTCGGCGAACGGGAACAACGACAGTGGGATGGCCATCCAGATGGCGCCGAGCAGCCCGATGCGCCACAGGTCGGCCCTGGCGATGTGTGTGCGTCGCGCCGCCGGGACCAACCCGAGCGTCGCGAACCCGAGGCCGACGCGAAGCGGGGTGATGACCGCCGCGGGGAACCCGTCGAGTGCTTCGGCGATGAAGAAGAACGAGGTGCCCCACACCACGCCCGGCAGCGCCCACCGGGCCCAGTCCGCCGAGCTCATGTGGTGTGCCACTGGGGCGGTGGGTGTGGCGGTCGGGGTGGTCACCCGGTGCAGGCTACGGACCGGCCGCCGGTCTGGCGAGCGGGTTTCGGACGTGCGGTTGGTTCAGTTGTTGATGTTGACCGCGGAGAGTTCGCCGGTCTCGTAGGTGGTGGCGGGGCTGGTCCAGGTGTAGTCGGGCATGGCTTCGGTGTAGCCGTTCACCCACAGGGTGACGGTGTAGGTGATGCGTGCCTGGATGGTGACGTGGCCTGGGCCGGGTGGTGTCCACATGCAAGCCCCGTTCACGCCCGGTTCGGTCTGTGCGGGGAGTGCGGGCATCGCGGGGAACGAGGCGGTGTCGCCGCCGGTGATGGTGGGCACGCACGGGATGATGCCGTGGAACGCGGGCGACGGCTTGTCCGGGTTGGGGACGA
>JBPOIX010000362.1:0-2975 GCA_052034175.1 Actinomycetota bacterium | reverse complement strand
GGTGCCCAGGGCGGGATCATGATGTTCGGCATGATGGGCACGTTCCTGCCCGCCGCGGCCGGCGTGTTCCTGGCCTCCAACCCGGTGCTGCTCGGTATCGGCGCGCTCTTCGGCAGCATGGGCCTGGCGGAGGACCGCAAGCGCAAGGTGGCGGCGCGGCGGCAGTCCGCTCGTAGCCAGGTACGCCAGTTCCTCGACGATGTGCAGTTCGAGGTGAACAACCAGATCGCCTCCGTCGTGCGGGACATCCAGCGCGACCTGCGCGACGAGTTCGGCGACCGGCTGGCCGAGCTGCTGCGCACCTACACGGACGCCGCGCAGCGGGCCCAGGCCGAACTGCAGAAGAGCCAGGGCGACCGGCAGGGCCGCGCCAAGCAGCTCGATGCCATCCTGCAGAAGCTGGCCCAGGTGGACGGCGCGTTGGAGAAGGTGGCCCTGTGAACGCGCTGAACGTGAACACCGCCGGCGGCGTGGCCGAGCAGGTGCTGGCCGTGGCCCGCAGCCTGGTGGCCGGCGCCCCGAACCCGCAGGCCCGCGAGCAGGCCCAGGCCGTGGTGGACCGGTTGAGCGGCCCGCTGCGGGTGGCCATCGCCGGCCGCGTGAAGGCCGGCAAGAGCACCCTGCTGAACGCCCTCGTGGGGGAGCGCCTGGCGCCCACCGACGCCGGGGAGTGCACCAAGATCGTCAGCCGCTACTCCCGCGGCCAGTCCTACGAGGTGGTGGCGCAACTGCGCGACGGGCGGCGCGAACCGCTGGCCTTCACCCGCGCCGGCGGCAGCCTGGACATCAAGCTGGGCGCCCTGCGCGAGGCGGACATCGCCACCATCGACGTGGCCTGGCCGACCTCCACCCTGGAGACGATCACGCTCATCGACACCCCCGGCCTGGCCAGCCTGAACGACGAGAACTCGCGCCGGACGCGGGAGTTCCTCGAGTTCGAGGAAGGCAAGCCGAGCGACGCCGACGCCGTCATCTACCTCATGCGCCACGCCCACCGCAGCGACGTGGCCTTCCTCGATGCGTTCATGGATCGCAGCGTCACCGCGGCCTCTCCGGTGAACGCGGTGGCCGTGCTCAGCCGCGCCGACGAGATCGGTGCCGGCCGGCTGGACGCCATGGAGTCCGCCACCCGCATCGCCACGCGCTACAGCGAGGACCCTGCGCTCACCGGGTTGTGTGCCGCGGTGGTACCGCTGGCGGGCCTGCTCGGCGAGACCGGCCTCACCCTGCGCGAGGACGAAGTGGCCGCGCTGCGGATGCTGACGAACACGCCGGACGACGTGCTGGACCGGATGCTGCTGTCCGCCGACCAGTTCTGCGACACCAGCGCCAGCGAGCTGACGGTGGAGTTGCGCCGCAACCTGCTGGATCGGCTGGGCCTGTTCGGTGTGCGCCTGGCGCTCCAGGAGATCCGTGCCGGTCGGGCCACCACCGCCGCCACGCTCGGCCCGATCCTGGTGGAGGCCTCCGGGCTGAACGGGCTGCGGCAACTGATCACCCGCCACTTCATGCCGCGGGCGCGCATCCTGCAGGCCCGTTCGGCGCTGGTGGCGCTGAGGGCACTGTCCCGCCAGCTGGTGGCTGTGGTGCCGCAGGTGGCCGCCGACATCGACCGCCAGCTGGAACAGATCGAAGCCAGCACGGTGCAGTTCGCCCAGGTGCGCGGCGCCCACCTCGTGGGGTCGGGTGCGGTGGTGGTGTCCGCGGCGGACAGGGCCGAACTGGACCGGCTGTTCGCCACCCTCGACCCGGTGGCCGCGCTCGGCCTGTCCAGCGGGGCCTCCAAGGAGCATGTGCAGCAGGCGGCGCTGGCGGGCATCGGCAAGTGGCGCACCGCGGCCAGCGACCCGCTGGCCGACCCGACCACGGTGGAGGTGTGCGACACCGCGGCCCGGGTGTTGGAGAGCATCTACGGGGCCACGTTGCGCTAGGCGGCGCCGGTAGGAGAGACGGGGAAGTAGTGGGGTTCGCACTCGGGTTCGATCTTGGCACCACGTTCACCGCGGCGGCCGTCGTGCGCGACGGCCGGGCGGAGATGGTGTCGCTCGGGAACCATGCGGTGGCCGTGCCGTCGATCGTGTTCCTGCGCGAGGACGGTGAGCTGCTGGTCGGTGAGGCCGCGGAGCGGCGCAGCGGGCGGGAGCCCACACGGGCGGCGCGGGCGTTCAAGCGGCGCTTCGGGGACTCCGCCCCGATCATCCTCGACCGCACCCCGTTCAGCGCCGACCGCCTGTCGATGGCGCTGCTGTCCTCCGTGATGGAGGAGATCACCCGCCGTCAGGGTGAGGCGCCGGCCGCGGTGGCCGTCACCCACCCGGCCAACTGGGGTGGCTACAAGCTGGACCTGTTGCGCCAGGCACTCACCACCGCCGGCCTCGGCGCAGCGCAGTTCGTGCCGGAGCCCGTGGCGGCCGCGGTGCAGTACGCCTCCACCACCCGCGTCGATGCCGGCCAGGGGGTGGCCGTGTACGACCGGGGCGGTGGCACGTTCGACGCGTGCGTGCTGCAGACGACGGCGGACGGGTTCGCCGTGCTCGGCCAGCCGCAGGGCATCGAACGCCTCGGTGGCATCGACTTCGACGAGGCGGTGCTGGCCCATGTGCGCGCCTCGCTCGGTGGGGCGATGACGGCCGGCGACCTGAACGACCCGGCGGTGCGCGAGGCGCTGGCGGCCGTGCGCGACGAGTGCGTGCGGGCGAAGGAGGCGCTCTCGGCGGACAGCGAGGTCACCATCCCGGTGGCGCTGCCGCACCTGCGCACCTCGGTGCGCCTCACCCGCGCCGAGTTCGAGGACATGGTGCGCCCGATGGTCCGCGAGACGGTCGCCGCGCTGCGGCGGGCGGTGGAGTCCGCCAAGGTGCCGCTGGAGCATGTCGGTGCCGTGCTGCTGGCCGGTGGCTCGTCGCGCATCCCGCTGGTGGCGGAGCTGGTGCAACGGGAGCTCGGCCGGCCGGTCGTCAGCGATTCGCACCCCA
>JBPOIX010000423.1:0-11518 GCA_052034175.1 Actinomycetota bacterium | reverse complement strand
TCGCGGCCACCAACCGCCCCGACATCCTCGACCCTGCGCTCCTGCGCCCGGGCCGCTTCGACCGCCAGATCGTGGTGCCGCTGCCCGAGTTCGAGGAGCGCCTGGCCATCCTCAAGGTGCACAGCCGTGACAAGCGCATGGGCCCCGATGTGGACCTCGAGACCATGGCTCGCGCCACCCCCGGCATGAGCGGCGCCGACCTCGCCAACCTGGTGAACGAGGCCGCCCTGTTCGCCGTGCGCCGGGGCAGCAAGCAGGTCGAGCGGATCGACTTCGAGAACGCCCGCGACCGTGTCGTGATGGGCGCCCGCCGCGAGAGCATGGTGCTCAGCGCCGAAGAGAAGCGGGCCACCGCCATCCACGAGGGCGGCCACGCCATCCTCACCGTGGTCCTGCCCAACTCCGACCCGCTGCACAAGGTCACCATCCTCCCGCGCGGCATGGCGCTGGGCGTCACCTGGAGCCTCCCGGAGGAGCGTCACACGTACTCCAAGGAGTTCTTCGAGGACGTCATCTGCCGTGCCATGGGCGGCCGCGTGGCGGAGCGCATCGTCTTCGGCCACCTCAACTCGGGTGCGGCGAACGACCTCGAGCAGGCCACCGGCATCGCCCGCCGCATGGTGCGCGAGTGGGGCATGAGCGACGCCGTCGGCCCGATGGCCTGGCACAGCCAGCAGCAGGTCTTCCTCGGAGAGGACCTCATGACCCAGGGCCGCGAGTACAGCGACGAGACCGCCCGCCTGATGGACAGCGAGATCGCCCGCATCCTGCTGGAGCAGGAGGCCAGGGCCACCGACCTGCTCTCCAAGCACCGCGCCGCGCTGGACAAGGTGGCCGAGGATCTTCTGGAGCGCGAGACGATCGACGGCGCCGACGTGGCCCGCATCGTGCAGGCCCACCTGGAAGACGTGCCCACCCACACACCCTCCAACAGCTGAGGCGTTGCGCCTGGCCTGCTGAGGGCGCCGGCTCAGCCGTTGCCCAGTTCCGGCTCGGGCGTACTTCCCGGCTGGCGGGCGTCGGCCACTGCGGCCCACAGGTCGGTGGCGGTCAGCGGGCCGGTGAAGCTACGCCGCACCACGCCCTCGGCATCCGCCAGCACCAGGATCGGCACGGCATCGATGCCGTACTTGCGGTGCAGCTCGCGGTGGGCGGAGAACTCGACATCCACCACGGCCACCTCGGGGGAGGCCAAGACCTCGGCCTTGCGCACCACATCGGCACAGGTGTGGCACGAGGCGGAGGAGAACACGGCCACCAGCCACGGCTGGGCGGCCGGGAAGTCCGCCCGGTCGAGCTGGCTCGGCACGGCCAGCCGAGGTTGGGTGGGGGCCTGGACCACCTGACAGCGGCGGAGCAGCAGCCCGACGCCGACAGCCACGGCCACCACGGCAAGAGCCACCACTGCCTGCACCATCACCACTCCTCAGCCCGGTAGTGCGAGCGACGCCGAACGGCCGTTGAGTTCCGTCGAGCGCGGCACGGCACGCTCGACGACGATGCGGTTGGTGGACTCCACCACGAGCGGCACGCCGAGCGCGGCCTCCAGCTGCGGGATGGCGATCGAGACGGACCCGCCGGCAGGCAGCGGCACCGCTTCCAGCCCGGGGATCTCGACCTCCCCGCCGGGGCCCAGCGCTTTCACGGTGACCGTGCCGTCGAAGCCGGCGCGGTTGGCGACGACCAGGACACCGTCCACGGCCAGGTCCGTGCCGACCGCCATGCTCCAGCGGTAGAAGCCGCCGAAGGACTGGGGTGCACCGAACGTGACGGTGGTGACGAAGCCGGAGTCGCCGGCCCGACGGGTGAGGGCGCGCTCGATGACCACCCCGTCTCCGGACTCCGTGCTGAACTCGAGGTGGTGGGCGCCCGTGGGCAGGCGTTCCCAGTCCGACATCGTGAACGTGACCACGGAGCCGGCCTCGACGAAGTCCTCCCGGACGTTGACGAACTCGGGATCGTCGGCGTTCACACCGAGCACGGTGGCGCTGACCGTGACGTCGGCGTCGCCAGGGTTGAAGATCGTGTAGCGCTCGAAGTAGATGTCGTCGCTGTTCTCGCCGGCGGCGAAGTACCACTCCGGGGAGACCGACGGCGACCCGAGGGTGTTCGTGAAACCGACCCGCTCCACCACGTACCGCTGCGAGCGCGCCACCACGACCCGACCGGACCGAGCCACGACGGAGAGCGCAAGGACGGATTCCTCTTTCGGGAGGCGCTGTGTCTGGCTGTCGATGACGAGCACCGACTGGCCGCGTACCGCCACACCCTGCAGGCTTGGTGACTCGAAACTGCCATTGGCGCCCGGGCGAAACGCCTGGATGTCGATGATCGCATCGTCCGGGTAGGGGTTGGTGATGACCAGGGACTCGACGCTGTCGTTGAGGGTGTAGCCATCGGCGAAGTGCCACACGTCCGAGGTGCTGTTGGAGCACGGGCTGACGGCGGCACCGTCCTCATGGTCGGCGCGCTGTTCCACGTAGCCGCCGCCACCGCTGATCTCCACCATCGCCGACATGAAGGCCGTCGCCGTCTGCACCTCTTCCATCGCCAACGACCATGTGCCGCGGGCTGGCACCTCGAACGAGCCGACCACGGGTGACGTGCCGTCGGTGTCGGAGAAGACCGTGTAGGTGCCGGCCAGCGGGCCCTCAGAGGGGTTGACGACGATCACATCGCCACCGTTGCCCCCGTCCGCGACCGGTGCGCCTGCGCAGAACCAGGTGGCGCTGAGAAAGCCCTGCTTGGGCACGAAGGGCAGGGTCGGCTCGCCGAGCGCGGCAAACGTCGGGGGCACGGGAACGGGACCGTCCGAGGTGGCCGCCACCAACCCGAGCCCGAGGGGCAGCAGGACCGTCAGCACCAGCGCCAACGAACGGCGGCTCACTCCTCCACCTCCCAACCGTCGTCCGTGCCATCGCCGCGCCCATCGCCAACCCCGCGGAAGGCAGCATCGGCATCGTCGGCGAACACGTCGCGGTCGAAGGCCTCACTGGCGGCTGTACCCGAGGGCAGCGCGGCTCCGGGCGGGAGCGCCATCGACAGGTCGGCCACCGTCGTGGTGTCCAGCAGGCCGGTGCGACGACGGCGACGACGCCAGACATCCGCCGGACGCCAGCGCGTGGCCAGCACGGCCAGGGCAATCCACCCGGCCAGCTGCACCAGGAGCCATAGCGAGCGGGTGAGGGGGGTGTCGTACTCCAGCCGAGCGGCGCCGGCGGCTTCCACGTCGAACGCGGTGGTGGTACCGAAGGCGCGCCGGGCCGGTACGCCGACTCCGTCGACGGTGAGCGTCCAGGCGCTCCCGAACGGCACTGCGACATGCAGCGTGCCGGCGCCGACGTCGCCGGACGCCGGCCCCACCGCCGGGGCGCCGATCGCGAAGGGGGTGGCACCACGCAGGTCGGCGATGACGGCGGCTTCGTCGCCCGCCAGGCGGCTGGCCGCC
Source organism: Actinomycetota bacterium (assembly GCA_052034175.1). Lineage (GTDB taxonomy): Bacteria > Actinomycetota > Acidimicrobiia > Acidimicrobiales > Ilumatobacteraceae > UBA668. Next base: position 8,070 of record JBPOIX010000423.1, on the reverse strand, counting down.
GCGCCGGCCTCGGTGAGCGTGGCCCGCACGGGTGCGTAGGCGGCGTTCTCGTAGATGACGTAGTTCGGCGGCGCAAGCAACGGCGACGACAGATCGAGCTGGTCGTCGAGCACGTCGGTGAGCCCGGCCGGGGGCAACAACGGCTCATCGGCGGTGCCGTTGAAGCCATCCGCCAGCGGCACGACCACATAGCGAATGCCATAGGCCGCCAGCAGCCGGCCGCCGCGCAGGGTGACGCCGCCCGCCATCTGCTGCAGCGCCCTCGCCACCGCGCCCTCCGCCGCCCCTGGACGGCCCGACCAGTGTTCCTCCACCGTCAGCGGACCGTCGTCGGTGATCGCATAGGCGATGCCGGGCTGATACGTCCAGCCGGCCACCGGCAGCGCTGCAGGGTCGCCGACCCACAGCACCCGGTAGTCGCCGTCCACCGGGTCGGCGGCGAACTCGGTGTACACCCGCTGCAGGGTGAGCTCCGGGGTGTTCCATCGCCCGCCGGCAACCGCGGCGATGCCCGGCACCACACCGACCACCACGGCCACCGCGCTGAGCACACCGAGCGGCTGACGCCAGCCGAACGAGCCGCGCAGCACGTCGGCCTCGAACGCTGCGGCGATGCACCCGGCGGCTACGGCGATGGCAATCGCCACCGGTACCAGCAGCACCCCGGGCTCCGGAAGGCGGAAGGGCAACGCGGCACGATCGTCGAGCACGGCCAGGGCACCGAACACCGCACCCAGCGCAGCGGCCCGCACGGCCCACGCGAAACGCCACCGCCGCGCCACGAGTGGCGCGGCAACGAGGGGAAGGTAGAGCACCAATGCCAGCGTGGTGAGTGAGCCCGTGCCGAGCGCAAAGCGTGCCAGCACGCTTCCCCCGAGGGATCGAGCCGTGGAGACGGGAGCGCCGACGACGGACGTCCAGCCCTCGCTGCCGAGCAGGGTGGCCGACCACGGCAGGTTGACGATGAAGGCCACTGCGGCTGCGGCCACGGGAGCAACCGCCAACACCACTGCCGGCCTCACGGGGCTGCCGACCAGCACCGTGCCGAGCGCCAGCGCCGCGCCCACCCCCACCAGCACGAACACGAACGCCGGAGCAAAGGCCATGGCCACCGCCGTCAGCAGCGCCAGCTGGGCGAACAGGCGCAACCGCCGCCGTGCCGACACCTCGACGATGCCGTCGGCGTCCTCGTGCGCGGCCTCTGCGCCGGTGTCGATGCCGGCCAGCCGACGGAGGATGTGGATGGCCCACGGGGTGGCGCCGTAGGCCACCAGTGCGCTCCAGCGGCCGGCCGACAGCAGCTGCGAGGGCAGTGGCACCGCGGCGTAGACGATGAACACCGTGAGGCGGGCGCGCACGCTGGGGAAGACCGAACCGAGGCGGTAGGCGCCGAGCATGCCGGCGACGTACAAGCCGAGAATCGACACGGTGTGCAGAAGGCCCATGTGGAACAGGGTCGCCACGCTGGCCAGCGCCACCAGCGCCACACCGGTGGGCGCCGCGTCGGTGCCGCCCAGCCCATGCCCGTTCCAGCCGGAGGAGTAGTCGCGCAACATGTCCGCAGGGCTGGGGCCGAACCCGAGGAACTCGGCGAATCGAGGCACACCCGAGCTGAGCAACTGGCGACTGCCGATGATGAACAGCACCAGCACCGACAGCCAGGCCAGCACCGGCGCCGAGCCGGCGGTCTCCCGCCAGCGCCGTTCCTGCGAGGCGTCCGGGTCGGTGGCACGCGACCCGCGGGCGCGCAGATAGCTCGACAGCCGCGCGCTGCCGCGCACCTGCAAGCCTGCGACCTCGGTGTCCGGCACCTCGCGCAGCTGCGCCACCTGGCGCCGACGAGCGAAGATGGCGGGCAGGCGCACGAACAGGCCACCGAGGGCACTGAGGGCCGCCCCCGCCTGACGAACACGGCCCATCACTGCCGCGGCCAGGACCTCGGCGAGGGTGATGAGCACCAGTTGCGGCAGCACCCACAGCAGCCGCCGGCCGCCGGTGAGCGAGATGACGGTGCGCATCCGGTTGCGCGCAGCCTGCGCCGAGTGGCGGATGTCCGGGCGGCGCTGCGCGAGGCCCTCGCGGTGGCGGGCGCGGGCCGCGGGAACCACCACCACGCGGGCACCACTGAGATGGGCGCGCCAGCACAGGTCGATGTCGTCGCCGTGGAACTCGATGGCCGGATCGAACCCGCCAATCGTGCGGAAGAGGTCCGCGCGGATCATCAGGCACGCCGACGGCACGGCGAAGATGTCGCGCACCGCGTCGTGTTGCTCCTGGTCCACCTCGCCGGGCTCCACCAGGGGGTCGATCTCGCCGAGGCGGTCCACACCCAACCCCACGTGCTGGAGCACCGCGGGCGCGTCCCACTCCACCAGCTTCGGGCCGACGATGCCGGCGTTCGAGCGGTAGACCTCCTCGACCATCAATCGAACCGCGCCGGGTTCGAGCGCGATGTCGTCGTGCAGGAAGCAGAAGAAGCCGTTGTCGCCCTCGACCAGGCGCAGCACCTCGTTCGCCGCAGCCCCGAAGCCGGGGTTCCCGCCCACCCCGCGCACGAAGGAGTTGGGCACGGAGTCCCGGATGCGGGCAGGAAGGTCACCGGGTTCGCCGACCACAAGGAACAGCGCCTTGAAGTTCGGGTGATCCTGAGCGGCCAGGCCGGCCAGGACCTCGTCGAACCACGGGCCAGGCTCGTGCACGACCATCACGGCCACAACGGGCGGGGCGATCGGTCCGGTGACATCCACGAGGCTCCGAGGCTAGCGGGACGAGGCGGCGCGAGCCGGTCACCATGGACGAGATCGCGCTTGCAATAGTTAGCAGTATGCGCTACGGTGTGCGCAACGCCCTCGTGGCCAGCACTCAAGGACCCGCCCGAAATGCCCAAGTTCCCCACGTTTCCGTCCCTCGACTTCAGCGCCCTCGACGCCCGCAAGCTTGCGGACCTCGACGACAAGCTGGTCTCGTTGGCCCGCGACGCCGCCTACGTCAGCATCGGCTTCGGGGTGCTCACCGTGCAGCAGCTGCAGGTGCGCCGCCGCGAGATCGCCCAGATGCTGAGCCAGCGCGTCGACGCCCGCAAGGACCGCGTCGAGGAGCTCGTGAAGTCGGTCGACGCCCACTTCGGTTCCATCGACGCTCGCCTCACGTCCTTGGAGCACACGCTCGATCGTGCGGTGGAGCAACTCGAGGAGCGCCTGCCCGAGCAGGCCGCTGCAGTCGTCGGCCAGGCCCACGGCCTGGCGAAGGCCGCACGCCAGCAGGTGCGTGGCCTCATCCGCTCGGCCTGACGTGCCCCGCCTGCGGCCGAGCACGCGGCTCGCCGCACACCCCGCCCGTCAGGCGAAGTAGCCGCTCACGTCCACCAGCACATGTGTGGCCGCGCTGGCCGCAATGCACCACCGTCCCGTCGGGTCGTCGGGCGCGGCCACGGGGTTGGCCGCGTTGGCGCCCGTTGCATACCGCACCATCGACAGGCTGGGGACGGCAGGCAGACACGGGTGCACGGTGAGATACCCCACCCCACCGGGTGCCACCGCAGTCGCCTCCGCCATCACGGCGCGCAAGGTGGCGGCGGACGGCAGCCCACCACTTCCAGCCAGCGTGACCGCCCTGTTCGCCCCCGCGGAGAAGGCCCCGCTGAGGCCGACGCCGGTGCGTGTGTCCACCGCCCGGAAGGGGGGAACCGCGAAGAACTGGGTGGAGGCCGCCGCGCCGAACCAGCCGCTGAGGTCCACCACGACGTGCATCGCCGTGCTGACGAACACGCAGATCCTGCCGCTGCCGTCGAGGGCCACCTGGACATGGTTCGTGACGCTCGAGCCGGTGACGGTGTTCAGCGAGCTGACCACTGGCGGCTGCGCGGCGCACGGGTAGACCGTGGCGTACCCCGTCCCGGCAGCGTTCGTGGCGTGCAGCGTCAGCGCTGCAGCGGTCGCCCCTGCGGGCGCGCCACCCGTGGTGACCACAGGGATCTCCAACACCGTGCCCGCCGCAGGGATGGCGCCGGAGCGGGTGTCGCGCAGGCGCACCGCCTGCATCGGTTCGAAGCCCGAACCGGACCCGGCGCCGTACCAGCCGAAGAGGTCGACGGCCACCTCCATCGCCACACTGCTGTAGATGCAGACCCGCCCGTCGGCGGCGAGCGGGACCACGGCCATCCCTGCGACCGCACGGTTGGCCACCGCCTGCACGACGGACACCGTCGGGCGCTCCGTACCGCACGCATACGCCGTGACCCATCCATTGCTGCCCGGGCGGATTGCCGTGATGTTCACCGCCACGGCGGTGGCGGACGCCGACACCGCAGGTTCGACGACGAGGGTGCAACCTGCCCCGAGCGGGAGGTCGGCCGTGCCCAGCCCGATGCGGGTGTCCGCGAGGCGGGCCGGGGCAAGTGGTGTGTAGCCGGCCGCCGGCGCCGCCGTCGCCGCGCCCGTGACCGCGGGCGGCTGACGGCCGTCGCAGGCAGGCACCGTCACGCTGCCGCGCACCGTGAACAGGTTGGACTTCAGCCCGAAGGCCGACTTGAACGAGTCGCCCGACACGGTGGTGGAGCCGGCGGAACCCTCGACTCGGATGGTGAGCACACGGCCGCCCCAGTCGCCGAAACCGTTGCGCGTCAGCACGGTGAGGCCGCTGAACGTGCCCACGGCCGGGTACTTCGCCTGCACCTGGGCGGCGGTCAGCGTGACCGCCCAGTTGTAGCTGGGGTTGAGGGCGGTGTCGTCGCCCTCGTCGGGCACCGCCGGGAACGGCACCAGCCCACCCGGCCCTGGCGCGGTGTAGCCGCCCGAGGACGCGGCGAACATCGTGAGCGCGATCTGCCCGGCCGGTGAACCGACCCGGCGGACCACGCCCGCGGTGTCGGTGACGGCGCCGTCCGTGGCCGGGTACTCCACCCTGGTGTAACTCCCGGCCACCGACGTGCGTGTCGCGGCCCCGGAGTAGAACTGGCACACCGAGTCGCACGTCTTGGCGTAGCTGTAGCGGTTCTCGGCGAGCCCGAAGCTGCGTGCCGCCACCGCCTGGGCGCGCAGCGCATGAACGCCTGCTCCACCGCCGGCCGTGGCCCACGACGGCGACATCTCCTTGGCGATCACCGCGCGCAGGTAGTGCTCCAGCCTCACCTCGTTCACCGTGCGGTTGGCCCCGTTGGCATCGTTGATCGCTCGGATGACGCCGCGATACGAGCGGATCTTGCCGTCCGGCTGGCACACCGCCGCCAGGTCCGCGTAGCTGGTCGCGGCGTAGGAGTCCGCCTGGGTACGCACGTTGACCTGGGCCGCGATGGAGTCCGCCACCACAGCCCAACCGGACGTGGCAGGGTCGCCGGAAGCGCCAGGGCAGACCTGGGCGTCAGTCCGCGCCCACACGCGGTATGTGCCGGCAGCGACCTCGCGCACGAGCACGGACTTCCACGGGCCACCGCTGACCCCATCCACCACCAGCCCGCCGGCCTCGCTGACCACCGCGGTCTGCGCATCGTCGAGGTTCTGCAGGCGAACCGTGATCATGCTGTCCACCGGCACCGTGCCCGCCACCGTGCCGCCGTAGTAGTGATCGAGGATCTGGGTCCAGGTCCAGCCATGATCGACGGCGTAGCCGTAGGCACCCCACTGGCTGAGGCCGTACCCGTGCCCGTTGCCGTGCCCGTCGATGGTGACCGAGGCGAGCGCATTCGGGGCCGCGCGCACCTCGCTCGCACCGGCCACCATCAGCGAGGTGGCGAGGAGCGCGCCTGCCATGGCGTGGGCAACACGGGTGGCGCGGGGCATACAGAGGTATCGGTTGATCATGAGGGGCGCTTGACAGCCGGTCGGATACGGCCGCTCGTCCAGTCTGGCCGCTAGCCTCTCGGACTTGGTGTCACCCTCCGACGAGCAGAAGCCCTCCTCCCGCGTTCCGCTGCCGGAGGGCACGATCCCGGTGGCCATTGCGCTGCTGATCGCCGGAGTCGCCAGCTACGCCTTCTTCAAGGTCGGCACCTGGGCGCTCGGCGGGGACGAGGAGTTCAAGCCGGTTTCGGCACTGTGGTTCGCCACCTTCGCGCTGGCACCCGGCTTCTTCCTGCCGCTGGAACAGGAGTTGGGCCGGGCCATCGCCCACCGCCGCGCGCTCGGGCAGGGTGGTCGCCCCGTCGTGCGCAAGGTACTGCTGCTCGGCGTCGGCCTGGCCGTCATCGTGGTCGGCATCATCCTTGGCTTCAGCAGCGTCATCACCCACCACTACTTCGACGGCGACTGGTGGATGCTCATCGCCCTGGTCGTGGCGTTCGCCGCCTACGCCCCGGCCCACCTTGCGCGCGGCATCGCCAGCGGCAACGGGCGCTTCCGCTCCTACGCCGTGGTCATGGGCGCCGATGGTGTCGTCCGCATCATGCTCTGCATCGGGCTGGCAGTGGTCGGTGCCAAGTCCGCAGGGGCGTACGGCTTCGCCGTCGCCGTAGCGCCGCTGGCCGGCGTGCTGTTCGTGGCCCTGCGCGGCCAGTTGCGCAGCGAAGACGGGCCGCCTGCCACCTGGAGCGAAGTCACCCCCAACCTCGGCTGGCTGCTGCTCGGCACGGTCTTCGCCGCCGTGCTCGTCAACGCCGGCCCGGTGGCCACCAACCTGCTGGCGTCGGACGACGAGGGTGAGATGGTCACCCAGTTCGCCTACGGCGTGCTCCTGGCCCGGGTCCCGCTGTTCCTCTTCCAGGCAGTGCAGGCAGCACTCCTCCCCCGCCTCTCCAGGTTGGCGGCGCGCAACGAGATCGACGAGTTCCGCAGTGGCTTCCGCCGGCTGATGAACGTCGTGCTGGTGGTCGGCGCGGTCGGCGTGGTCGGGGCCTTCGTGGCTGGGCCGCCCGTGATCAAGATGGTCTACGGCGCCGAGCTCAGCCGTCGCACGCTGGCGATGCTGGCGTTCGGCTCCGCGCTCTACATGGTGGGGCTGGCGATGGCCCAGGCGGTGATCGCCCTCCGCGGGCACGCGCTGGTGGCCCTCGGGTGGTTCGTCGGCGTGGTGGCGTTCGTGCTCGGGACATGGCTGGGCGGGCACGACCTGTTCCAGCGGGTGGAGATCGGCCTCGTGGCGTCCAGCGCCGCGGCGCTTCTGGTCTTCGCGCTGGCGCTGCGGTACAAGCTGAACTCCGGGGCCACCACATCGCCCGGCAGCATCCACGACGCCATCCTGGACATGCCGTTCGAGACCTGAGCGCCGAGCACCGCCGAACGGCGCTGGCCCGGCCTCGGTGGGCTCAGCGTGCGAGCTTGGCGGTCTCCACCTGCAGGTCGTGAGCCACCATCATCTTCACCAGGGTGGGGAAGTCCACCTCCGGCTCCCAGCCGAGCTTGGTGCGGGCCTTGCTGGCGTCGCCGATCAGCAGGTCCACCTCCGCCGGGCGGAAGAACTTGGGGTCCTGGCGGACGTACGGCGTCCAGTCGTCCACACCGATCTCGGCGAAGGCCCGATCCAGCAGGTCGCGAATGGTGTGCGTCTTGCCGGTGGCGACGACATAGTCGTCTGGCTCGTCCTGCTGCAGCATCAGCCACATGGCACGCACATAGTCGCCCGCGTAGCCCCAGTCCCGGCGGGGCTCCAGGTCGCCCATGACGATCTCGTGCTGCACGCCGAGCTTGATGCGCGCCACCGCGTTGGTGACCTTGCGGGTGACGAACTCCAGGCCGCGGCGGGGACCCTCGTGGTTGAACAGGATGCCGCTGCAGGCGTACATGCCGTAGCTCTCGCGATAGTTGACGACGATGTCGTGCCCGAAGACCTTGGCGCAGCCGTACGGCGAGCGCGGGTGGAACGGGGTGCGTTCGGTCTGCGGGGTCTCGCGCACCTTGCCGAACATCTCGCTGCTGCTGGCCTGGTAGAAGCGGATCGGGTTGTTCTGCGCACCGCCGACCATGCGAATGGCCTCCAGCATCCGCAGCACGCCCGTGCCGGTGATGTTGGCCGTCAGTTCCGCCTGGTTGAAGCTGAGCGCCACGAAGGAGATGGCGCCGAGGTTGTACACCTCGTCCGGCTGGGACAGCTCCAGCGCCTTCACCAGCGACGGCAGGTCGGCCAGGTCGCCGGGCACGG
>JBPOIX010000068.1:0-6977 GCA_052034175.1 Actinomycetota bacterium | reverse complement strand
GCCACACCGCGGCGAGACGCCATCGTGCCCGTGGGCGCGAGGCCCCGGCGACACGGATCCACGCGCGACGATGGGCCGGTGAGCCGAGCCCGTGAACACCACCTCCTGCTCGGCGAATGGGCATGCCTCGGCATCCTCTACTCCGAGCAGGCGCACGGTTTCGCCGTTGCCGCGCGTTTGAAGCCGTCGGGTGACGTAGGGAGGGTGTGGGCCCTCTCCCGAGCGCTCACATACCGCGCCTTGGACCAGCTCGGCACACAGGGATACGTCCAGGCGGTGGGTGTGGAGCCGGGCATCGCCGGCGGCAACCGAACCGTGCTCGCGGCCACACGCAGCGGTCGGGCGCAACTCCGCTCCTGGCTGGCCACACCGGTCACCCACCTGCGCGACCTGCGCAGCGAGCTGCTCCTGAAGCTGGTGCTGGCGGACCTGTGCGGCCTCGATGTCAGCGACATGCTGGTCCGCCAACGGGCGCACATCGCCGAGCTGTCCTCAGCGCTGGCAGCGCAGGTGGGCAGCGAGCCGGATGACATGGTGGCCCTGTGGCGGGCAGAGGCTTCCGGAGCAGCGCTGCGCTTCCTCGACCAACTGGCCGAGCGGCGGCCGCCGCCCGCGTGATGTCAGCCGCGCTCCTCGAGCGTGGCCAGCACCTCGGCGCCGAGCGCCCCCGGGTTCCAGCCTGCCGGCGAGACCTGCAACCACGCGCGAGTGATGGTGAGGCCGAGCCCCGGGCAGGTGTGAGCCGAGACTCCCCAGAAGCCCTCGTGCCCGTAGCAGACCAGGCCCGAGCCGTCGCTGTCCGTGGTGACGAACAGGCCTTGCGCCATCGACGGGTCGGGGCCGACCACGGTGCTCATCGCAGTGAACGTCTCGGCGTCGTCGAACACCCCGCCGGTGGCCAGCGCCTCGAAGAACACGGCCAGGTCGTGGGTGGTGGACACCAACCCGCCGCCCCCGTAGAGATCGATGCTGGCGTCCCAGCCGGTGCTGTCGGTGTCGCCGAAGTACTGGTGCGCCAGCGGTGTGGTGGGCGTGGTGCCGGGCGTCTCGAGGTAGGTGTGCGTCAGGCCGAGCTCGTCGAAGTCCAGCAGCTCGGCCATCGCGTCGCCGTACGGCAATCCGGTGCGGGCCTCGATGATCGCGCCGAGCAAGACATAGCCGGTGTCGGAGTAGTGCCCCACCTCGCCCGGGGCGCCCACGGGCGCGCCGTGCTCCATGGCGAACGCCACCTGCTCCGCCCGGGTCCACACATGGGCAGGGTCCGCGAGCACCACTTCGACGTACGGAGAGCCGGGCCCGAAGGCGTAGTCGAAGATGCCGCTGGAGTGGTTCAGCACCTGGGCCACCGTGATGTGCTCCAGGTCGTAGCCGTCGCTCCGCAACAGTGCCAGCAGGTCCTGCGGCAGGCCGGCGGCTTCCAGGGTGTCGTCGGTGGATAGCAGGCCCTGCTCGGCCAGGCGGTAGATCGAGGCCGCGGTGAATGTCTTGGTGACGCTGGCGATGCGGAACGACGCTTCCGCCGGCAGCGGGTCGGTGCTGCCGCGATCGAGGCTGCCGGACGCCGCGGATGCGTCTACCCCTCGGCCTGCTACGAGCACGGTGGCCAGCTGCCCGGAGCTGTTGGTGAGCGTGGCGGAGTCCGCCGCCAGCAGCCCGGCCAGGTCGTCCGCGGTCAGCGGAGGGGCCACGGTGGTTGTCGGCGCGGAGGTCGTGGTGGGGGCGATGGTGCTCCGCGGGGTGGTCGTGGTCGGCTCCGTAGGGGCCGTGGTGTCGACGGTGGTGGGCGCGACGGTGGATGGGTTGACAGCCGTCTCGTCACCTCCGCACGCACCCAACAGCACCAAGGCAGACACGACCGACGGGACGACCACAGACCTCATGGTTCGACGCTACGCAGGCCGCCGCGCGGGCGACATCCGCCACACGGTTGATCGGGGTCACCCCAGCGGAGGACGCAGCGCCGCCCGCGGCGATTGGAGCGGTCAGATCACGCCCAGCGCCCGGCCCACCCGGGTGAACGCCGCGACCGCGGCATCGATGTCCGCATCGGTGTGCGCGGCGGACATCTGGGTGCGGATGCGGGCCTTGCCCTGCGGCACCACCGGGTAGCTGAAGGCGATGACGTACAACCCTTCGCTCAGCAGCCGCTGCGCCATCTCCCCCGCCACCTTGGCGTCGCCGAGCATCACCGGGATGATCGGGTGGCCGGCGCCGGCGAGCGTGAAGCCGGCCGTGGCCATGCCGGCGCGGAAGCGTTCGGCGTTGCGTTGCAGCTGGGCGCGGAGCTCGCCACCGGCCTCCAGCAGGTCGAGCACGGTGAGCGTGGTGGCGGTGATGGCCGGGGCCAACGAGTTGCTGAACAGGTAGGGGCGGCTGCGCTGCCGCAACCACTGGACGATCTCCTTGCGGCCGCTGGTGTAGCCGCCGCTGGCACCGCCGAGCGCCTTGCCGAGCGTGCCCGTCACGATGTCCACCCGGTCGGCGACGCCGTGCAGCTCCGGCGTGCCGCGGCCGCCCGGCCCGACGAAACCGACGGCGTGGGAATCGTCCACCATCACCAACGCGTCGTACTGCTCGGCGAGGTCGCAGATCGCCGGCAGGTTCGCCACTACCCCGTCCATGGAGAACACACCGTCAGTGGCGACGAGCCGGTAGCGGGCGTCGGCGGCCTCCTGCAGCCGGGCTTCCAGTTGGACCATGTCGTTGTTGTCGTAGCGGAGGCGGCGGGCCCGGCTGAGGCGCACCCCGTCGATGATCGAGGCGTGGTTGAGGCTGTCGCTGATGATGCAGTCCGGCTCGTCGAGCAGGGTCTCGAACAGGCCGCCGTTGGCGTCGAAGCACGACGAGTAGAGGATCGTGTCCTCGGTGCCGAGGAAGGCGCTCAACCGTTGCTCCAGCTCCTTGTGCACCGTCTGCGTGCCACAGATGAAGCGCACACTGGCCATGCCGAAGCCGTGCTCGTGCACCGCCCGCGCCGCGGCCTCCACCACCACCGGGTGGTCGGCGAGACCGAGGTAGTTGTTGGCGCACAGGTTGAGCACGCGGGTGCCGTCGGCCAGTTCGATGTGCGCGGTCTGCGGCGAGGCCAGCACCCGTTCGGCCTTGAACAGCCCGTCGGCGTGCAACTGTTCGGTGCGGGTGGCCAGGTCGGCAAGCAGCGCAGTCCTCATACCCCGAGCGTACGCCCGGCTCCGCGTGCAGGGTTTGCTGTCCCCCACACCCAAGTTGGCGGTAGCACTGCACCCCGTACCGTCCTATCGCCAACATCAACAGACACCGCACCAAGTTGGCGGACACACCGCACCCCGTACCGTCCTACCGCCAACATTCGAAGGCACTAGCGTCCGCGGGCATGAGCGTGTTGCAGATCCAGGCCGAGCCCGAGACCGTGGGCATGTCCAGCGAGCGGCTGGCCCGCATCGACCGTCACTTCCAGCGCTACCTGGACGACGGCCGCCTCCCCGGCTGGCAGATCGTGGTGGCCCGGCACGGCAAGGTGGTGCACCACTCCCTCAGCGGGCTGCGCGACATGGCCGCCGGCACGCCGGTGGAAGCGGACACCATCTGGCGCATCTTCAGCATGACCAAGCCGATCACCGCCGTCCTGGCGCTACAGCTCTGGGAGGAAGGGGCGTTCGAGCTCAACGACCCCGTGCACCGCTACATCCCCGCATTCAAGGACACACGGGTGTGGCGCGCAGGCAGCGTCACCAACCCGGTCACCGACCCGCAGACCGAGGTGATGAAGGTGTGGCAGCTGTTCGCCCACACCGCCGGCCTCACCTACGGCTTCATGTTCGCCCACCCGGTGGACGAGCTGTACCGCCGCGCCGGCTTCGAGTGGGGCTCTCCGGACGGGCAGGACCTGGAAGCGGTGTGCAACACCCTGGCCGGCCTGCCCCTGCTGTACCAACCGGGCCGGGAGTGGGCGTACTCGATGGGCCTCGACGTGCTCGGCAGGGTGCTCGAAGTGGTGAGCGGCCAGCCGCTCGACACCCTCCTGCGCGAGCGTCTGCTCGACCCGTTGGGCATGACCGAGACGGACTGGTACGTGCCGGAGGCCAAGCACCCGCGCCTGGCCAAGCTCTACGGGGCGCACCCCGCCACGCGCACGGCAATCCCGCTGGACCAGATGGGCGAGGGCGCCAAGACGCCGCCCAAGTTCCTCGGCGGTGGTGGCGGGCTGGTCAGCACCGCGCACGACTACCAGCGGTTCATCCAGATGTTGGCCAACGGTGGCGAGCTGGACGGGGTGCGCATCCTCAGCCCGCGCACGGTGAAGTTCATGGCCAGCAACCATCTGCCGGACAACGCCGACCTCACCGCGTTCGGGCGACCCCTGTTCAGCGAGACCGCGTTCGACGGGGTGGGTTTCGGGCTCGGCGTGAGCGTGACCCTCGACCCGGTGAAGGGGCGGGTACCGGGGAACGCCGGCGAGTACGCGTGGGGCGGCGCAGCGAGCACCGCCTTCTGGGTGGACCCGGTGGACGACCTGACGGTGAGCTTCTTCACCCAGCTGCTGCCGAGCAGTGTGCACCCGATTCGCAGCCAGCTGAAGCAGCTGGTCTACCAGGCCTTCGTCTAGGCCCGGAGGGCGACCTCAGTCGTCCTCTTCCTCTTCCTCTTCATCGTCGTCATCGTCATCGTCGTCATGATCGTCGTCGTGATCGATCGTGGTGACAGTCCCACCCGAGCCGCCCGAGCCGCCCGAGCCGGACGTGCCGCCGGGAACGGTGACGCCAGGGGCGGCAGCCAGCGGCGGGTTCGTGGCGGCCGTGCCCGGGGCCGCAGAGCCAGCGGGGGCGCCGGCCACGGCGGACGACGTCTCGACCGAGGTGCTGACCACGCCGAACAACAGGCTGGCGCGGAACGTGACGACGGTGGTGTTGGACTGCAACCGCACCACCACCTGGGTGGCGTCCGGCTGCTCGGCGGCCACCACCAGCCACCCGGCGCTGGGGGCGGCGGAGACCATGGTGAGCACATCGCCGGCCGTGTCCAGCACGACGGTGCCGGCCGCACCGATCTGGTACGCAGCCTGGGTGGACACGTCGGGTTGCACCACCGAGGCATCCACCAGCACCGGAGCGGAGGTGCTGGTGACGCCGGTGTCGGCGGGCACGCTGACGGCGGGAAGGGTGCCGCCGGCGTCGGCGGAGGACTGCAAGAGCTGGGTGTTCACCAGGGCTGCGGCGGAACCGGCCACGAGCACACCGGCCAGCGACAGGGCTGCGGTGACCTTCGTGCGCATGGTGGACCTCCTCGGTGGGCTCGTGTTCACTGCCAACGGTACGTCTGCTTCGTCCATCAGGCGGCGCGCCCTCATCCACGATTCGTCCAATTCGGCCTCTCTGCCCCGTCGCCGTCGCGAGGAACGCGACGCGAGCGGCCAGAATGCAGCCGTGAAGATCCTGCTCGTGGAGGACGACCGTTCCATCGCCGCCTCGCTCGTCGAGGGCCTGGAGGCGAACGGGTTCACCGTCACCCACGCTCCCAACGGCGCCGCGGCGTTGGCGGCCGAGGAGCACGAGATGGTGCTGCTGGACCTCGGCCTGCCAGACATGGACGGGCGCGACGTATGCCGCCAGCTACGCGCCCGGACCACCGCGCCGATCATCATGCTCACCGCCCGCGCCGAGGAGTTCGACCGGGTGCTCGGCCTGGAGTTGGGCGCCGACGACTACGTCACCAAGCCGTTCAGCTTCCGCGAGCTGGTGGCGCGCATCCGTGCCGTGGCCCGGCGCACCGCCCCCGCCGGCGCAGGCGCAGCCAGTGGCGAACCCGGGCCGGGCGGGCCCGCGGACGACCCCGCCACACCCCAGGTGATCGGGCCGTTGCGCATCGACCGCCGCTCGCGGAGGGTGCACCTGGCAGGCGAGGAGGTGCAGTTGACGGCGAAGGAGTTCGACCTGCTCGCCTTCCTCGCCGCGGACATCGGTGCGGTGCGCACGCGCACGGACATCCTCGAGAACGTGTGGGACGCCCACTGGTACGGCCCGACGAAGACGGTGGACGCGCACGTGGCGTCGATCCGCAAGAAGCTCGGTGCACACGACTGGATCCAGGCAGTGCGCGGGGTCGGGTTCCGCATGGAGCCGCCCGGATGAAGTGGCGGCTGTTCGCCGCCTTCGCCGGCTTGGTGGCGATGGTGCTGTTGGCCCAGGACATCCCCCTGGCGTCGTACCTGCGCGAGACCGAACACGACCGCGTGCTGGCCGGGCTGGAACGCGATGCGTTCATCATCGCCGGCAACTCGGAGGACCTGCTGTCCGGCGAGGACGACGGCGTCGACGAGGCGGCCGCCGCCGAGCGCTTGCAGGCGTCGTTGCAGCAGTACGCCGTGGACGGGGGCCGGGTGGTGGTGGTGGACACCGACGCCAAGGTCCTGGCCTCGAGCGACCCGAACGACGCGCCCGGCGATTCCTTCGCCCGGCCGGAGATCGCCCAGGCCCTGGGCGGGGAACCAGCCGAGGGCCAGCGGGACTCGCAAACTGCAGGCGGTGCGCTGGTGTACGTGGCCGTCCCGGTGATCTCCGGCGGCGACGTGGTGGGCGCGGTGCGGATCACCTTCGCGGCCAGCGTGATCGACCAGCGGGTGAACGAGAAGACCCGCGGGCTGCTCCTGGTGGGCGGCATCTCCCTGCTGGCCGCGGCGCTGGCGGCGATCTTCATCGCCAACGGCATCACGTCCCCCTTACGCCGCCTTCAGGGCACCACCGAACGCATCGCCGCCGGCGACTTCAGCGAGCGCGCGGCCACCAACGAAGGGGCGAGAGAGATCCGCAGCCTGGCCACCTCGTTCAACTCGATGACCGAACAGGTGGCAGTGCTGCTGGAGCAGCAGAAGTCCTTCACCGGCGACGCCTCGCACCAGTTGCGTACCCCGCTCACGGCGCTCCGCCTGCAACAGGAGCGGGCGGCGCCGTTGGTGGCCCACGACCCCGCCGGCGCGCGGGAACGGATCGACGCCGCGGGCG
>JBPOIX010000051.1:0-8216 GCA_052034175.1 Actinomycetota bacterium | reverse complement strand
CGGTGGAAGCGCCCGTCACCATGTTGCGCGTGTACTGCTCGTGCCCGGGCGTGTCGGCGACGATGAACGTGCGGCGCTCGGTGGAGAAGTAGCGGTGGGCGACGTCGATGGTGATGCCCTGCTCGCGCTCGGCCTGCAGACCGTCGAGCAGCAGCGCCACGTCGATGTCATCGCCCTGGGTGCCGACCACCTTGGAGTCCCGTTCCAGGGCGGCGAGATGGTCCTGCTTCACAAGGCCGCTGTCGTGCAGGAGGCGGCCGATGAGGGTGGACTTGCCGTCGTCCACCGACCCGCAGGTGAGGAAGCGCAGCAGGTCGCGCGTGGAGGTTGGTGCGGCGGCCATCAGAAGTAGCCCTCCTGCTTCTTCTTCTCCATCGAGCCGGCCGAGTCGTGGTCGATGACGCGGCCCTGGCGCTCGGAGAACTCCGAGGCACGCATCTCCGCGATCAGGTCGTCCAGCGTGGCGGCTGCGCTCTCCACCGCACCGGTGAGCGGGTAGCAGCCGAGCGTTCGGAAGCGCACGAGGCGCATCTCCGCGTGCTCGCCGGGGGCCAACGGGAAGCGATCGTCGTCCACCATGATGAGGGTGCCGTGACGCTCCACCACTGGGCGCTCCTTGGCGAAGTACAGCGGCACCACAGGGATGCCCTGTTGGCGGACGTACTCCCACACGTCGAGCTCGGTCCAGTTCGACAGCGGGAACACGCGCAGCGTCTCCCCCGGCGCGTGGCGGGCGTGGTAGAGGTGCCACAGCTCGGGGCGCTGGCGCTTCGGGTCCCACTGGTGTTGCGGGCTGCGCACGGAGAAGATCCGCTCCTTGGCGCGGCTCTTCTCCTCGTCGCGACGGGCTCCGCCGAACGCGATGTCGAAGCCGTAACGGTCGATCGCCTGCTTCAGCCCCTCTGTCTTCCAGAGGTCGGTGTGGAGGGCCGAGCCGTGGTCGAACGGGTTGATGCCGCGGTCCACGCAGTCCTGGTTGACGTGCACGATGAGGTCCAGGCCGAGCGCCGCCACCGTGGCGTCGCGGAACTCGTACATCTCGCGGAACTTCCATGTGGTGTCCACGTGCATCAGAGGGAACGGGATCGGCCCGGGGTGGAACGCCTTGCGCGCCAGGTGCAGCATCACCGAGCTGTCCTTGCCGACGCTGTAGAGCATCACCGGGCGCTCGGCCTCGGCGACGGCCTCGCGGATGATGTGGATGGCCTCGGCCTCCAGCCGTTCCAGATGGGTGAGGCTCATCCGGCCAGCTCCGCGCATGCGGCGAGGACGGCCGGCGCCAGGTTGGGCCGGCACACGAGCAGATCGGGCAGCCACGGGTCGGGCCGGTCGTAGACGAGCGGGCTGCCGTCGAGCCGGGTGGCGTGGAAGCCGGCGGCGAGCGCAACCGCCACCGGTGCCGCGGAGTCCCATTCGTACTGGCCGCCCGAGTGGGCGTAGATGTCGGCCTCGCCGAGGACCACGGCCATCGCCTTCGCGCCCGCGCTGCCGAGGGGCACGAGGTCCGCGCCGAGCCTGGCCGCCAGCGCCTGGGCGTGTTCGGTGGGCCGGGTACGGCTGACGAGTAGGCGGGGCGGGCCGTCGTGGGCCGCTGCAGGGCGGGGCAGGCCGCCGCCGGTGGCGAGGGTGAGGTCGCGGCCTGGCAGGGCGACGGCCCCGAGCACGGGCGCGCCGTCCACCACGAGGGCCACGTGCACGGCCCAGTCGTGGCGGGGCGGCTCGCCGAACTCGCGAGTGCCGTCCAGCGGGTCGACGATCCACACCCGGCCATGCCCGGCGGCCGCGGTGCGGTCCTCCGCCTTCGTCTCCTCGGAGAGCACCCGGTCGTGGGGGCGCAGCTCGGCGAGGCGGGCCATCAGGTGGGCGTGCGAGGCCGCGTCGCCGGCGGCCTTCAGGTCGGCCTCCGGCGTGCACGAACGCACCGCGAGTAGGAGCTGGCCGGCCTCGTGCGCCAGCAGGCGCGCCACCTCGTGGTCGTCGAGCACCGTCCCGTTCACCCGGCCAGTATGCCCGCCGCCACCCCCGCCCGCCTGCACCTGGAACGGCCACCTACGCTGTGCCCATGGAACTCGATCGGGCGGCCGTGGAGCGTGTGCTGCGCAAGGCGGGGGAACTTGAGCAGCGTCCGAACTCCGCGGATCGGGTGTCCGAGGCCGCCGTGCTTGAGGCGGCCGCGGAAGTGGGCCTCGACCCGGCCGCGGTTCGTGTGGCGCTGGCCGTCGAACGCCTCGGCCCGCAGCCAGCCGCCCACCGTGGCGACGCGATCCTCGGCCCGGCCGAGGTCGTTCATGAGCGGGTGCTGGAGGTCGGGTTCGAGGACGCGCTTGCCCGGCTCGACGACCTGCTCGTGCGCGAGCATCAGTTGCGGCCCTCTCGGTCGAGGGGCCTGAGCCGCGAATGGCGCCGGCGCAAGGGCGCAGTCGGGTCCGTCCAGCGAGCCGCTCGCAGCCTGGTGGGCGACGCCCGCCTCAGCAAGGTGCAACGTGTGGAGGCCGTGGCCAGCCCGGTGGACGATGGTCACACGGTGCTGCGCGTCCTGGTCGACCGCAGCAAAGAGCGCTCCGGCATGGCCGTCGGCGGGTCGGTGGTCGGCGGGATGATCCTCACCGGAACCGTGGTCACGGGGGTGCTGTTCTCACCCCTGCTGCTCGCCGCAACTCCGTTGGCTGCGGTGGCCGGCGCCGGGGTGGCATTGGTCGGCCGGCGGCAGGCGCACGAACTGGGCGACGCAGTGGACGAGCTGCTCGACGGTGTCGATTGTGGCGCCACGCCGGTCACGATCACCGAGGGGCTGCGGGCCACGATGCGCCAACTGCGGCCGCCGAAGCAGCAGAAGCCGGCTCCGCCGACAGGCTGACGCACGGCCCGCGCCACGGGCCCGCGCCGCGGCGTTCCGGGCGACGAGTTCAGCGGCGACGTTCGACGTCGGCCCAGATGGCGGCGACATCGACCACGTTCACTGTGAGGCCCTTGTAGCCGAAGCCCATCGTGCGCAGGAACTGCTCCGTCTCGACCAAGCCGTGCGCGCCGGCCTCGTCCGCGTCTGCGGCGCCGCGGACCTCGTAGCGCAGGTTGAAGAACTGCACCCGCTCGTCGTAGGTGAAGGTGCCTTCCTCGGTGAAGGCGGAACGGAAGATGTCTGCTCCGCCTGGGCGCCCGCGAGGTAGCGCTGGGCCTGGTCGGTGAGGCCGGCGAAGCGGCCGCGGACGGTGACCCGGTGGACCTGGGTGCTCATCGCTGCTTCCTTTGCTGCACCGTGAGGTGGACTGTCACATCGTCGCCGAGCTCGATGCCTTCCTTGGCGCGCACGGCGTCCTTCAGCGGTACCACGTACGAGCCATCCTTGGGCCAGAGCGATGTCGTGAACGAGGTGCGGCCGACCCGACCGTTCACCGGGATCATCCCCCAGCCGTACGAGACCCGGGTGGCGATCTCCTTCACGTCGGCGGCGGCCTCCTCGTCGAGGGTCACGAAGTGGTACGGCGCAGGCCCTCGCCAGTGCCACACCTCGCCCGTCACCGTCAGCTCCATCCCGCCGAGCGTACGCCACCCCCACCCTCCCCGACCGCCCGACTTGTCGCACGTTGACCACCAAGCTTCCAGGTCAGCGTGCGACAAGACCGCCCGTCCGCTGAGACGTCAGTCGCGGAAGATGCAGAACTGGTGGCCGGCTGGGTCGTGCACGACTCGCCATTCGAAGCCGCTGGCGAGACGGTTGATCTTGTGCAGCCCGCCGCCGAGGTCGGTGATGCGCGCCGTCGCCGCGTCGAGGTCGTCCACTGCGATGTCGAGATGCACCTGGGTGACGGGCTGCAGCGGGTGATCGACACGCTGGATGCCGAGGTTCATGCCGCCCTTCACCGACGGACGAAGCCAGACGATCGAGGCATCGTCGTCGGCGTCCTGCACGTCCACCTCGAGGAAGGCCGACCAGAAGGAGACCATCGCCCGCTGGTCCTGGCCATTGAGGATCACGGTGTGGATACGGGGCGCGGGCACGCCCGGAGCGTAGAGCGTCCCCCGGCCCATCCCGGCCGCCCGAACGCCCGGACTTGTCGCACGCTGACCACTACGGCTGGTGGTCAGGGTGCGACAAGACCGGCTGGGCGGGCGAAACTGGGCGACGGGGCGACGTGGAGGTCGCTACGTTGGCGCGCATGCAGGAGGTGCGACGGGCCGACGACGGCGAGTTGTGCGGTCATGTCGTCGCCCACGATGACGAGTGGCACGCGCTCACCGTGTTCGGCGGCGTGCTCGGCGCGCACCCGAGCCGGGACGATGCAGAACGACACGTGCTCGGCGAAGGCCTGTCCAGCCTGGCGGAGCGGTGGGAGTACCGCCCGGGCCCGGACGGCGAGTGGCAGGTCGTGTGCATCCAGGAAGCGCGGCCAGGTTGGGTGCGCCTGGCGCTGGACTACTACTCAATGCCCGGCGTGCCGACAGCCACCGTGACGGCGGCCGATCTTGCGGCCGGGGCCGTACTACGAAGGAACCGCTGAGGTCACCATGTACCTGCCCGACCACTTCCGCATGGCCGACGCGGCCGCCCTCGAGATGGCCGCCTCCGTCGGCGTCGGCCACCTCGTCAGCCAGGGGGCCGACGGCCACCTCGACAGCTCGTTCGTGCCGTTCCTGGTGGCCCCGGACAGCGATGCGGAGGGCCTGGTGCTGCGGGCGCACCTCAGCCGGGCCAACGCCCACCACCGGTCGCTCGACGGCGCCGAGGCCCTGGTCATCGTCACCGGACCCGACGCATACGTGTCGCCGTCGGGCTATCCGTCGAAGGCCGAGCACGGCAAGGTGGTTCCCACGTGGAACTACGCGGTCGTCCACCTGCGCGGCACGGTGACGGTTGTGGAGGATGCGCCGTGGTTGCGGGACGTGGTGACCGCCCTCACCGATCGGCACGAGGCGGGCAGGCCCGAGCCGTGGCAGGTGAGCGACGCGCCCGAGGACTATGTGGAGGCGGCGCTGCGTGGCATCGTCGGTGTGGAGCTACGGGTCACATCGGTCGAGGGGAAGGCCAAGCTCAGCCAGAACCGCTCCGACGTGGACCGCGCTGGCGCGACAGCCATGCTGGCGGCAGGGTCGGCCGAGGAGCAGGCCGTCGCCCGTCTCATGGGCTGACGGTCGAACGCGTTCGCCCGACCGAGTATCAGAGACCGTGCTCGGCCCGATAGTGGGCAACGATCGCGTTGGCGTGGCCGTGGCCCATCCCGTGGTCGGTCTTCAGCATGGCCACCATGTCCGAGTGCCGGGCCTCGGGCATGGCGGCCAGGAACGACTTCCAGTGGGCGATCGGCTGGCCGTACTTCTTCTCGATCGAGGGGAAGTACGAGGCTGGTCCGGTCACCTTCTCTGTGCTCATGAGGCGACGGTAGCGGGTCCTGAACGGCTCCGGCGGGCGACGAACACCCACTCCGCTCCCGGCCGGTCCGGCGCATCGCGCACCTCAAGCAGATGGAAGCCCGCCACCGCGAGGGATGCCTCGATCTCGGGCCGTTCCCGGAAGCGCAGCGTCGAGTTCGAGGTCAGCAACTCGTCCTGGTCGAGGAACCGGAAGCTCCAGCGGAACGAGACCAGCGGAGCCCGAACTTCGGTGACCTCCACCCACGCCTCCACGAGGCCGACACCGTCCACCTGCCGTCTGGCCAGCGACAGCTCGGGGGTCCAGTGCCGCCATGCCTGCCGTGACGGCACGCGCGTCTCGAACACGAAGTGCCCTCCCGGGCGCAGCGCCGTGTGAACGCCATCGAGGACGTCGGCCCACTCCTCGTCGGAGACGAACACCTGGGCGACGTTGCCGGTCATCACCGCGAGGTCGGCCGAACCGGGGGCCACGGCGACGGTGTCCGCGCAGACCCACCTCACCTTGTCCGCCCCCGGCTTGCCGCGAGCGATGCCCAGCGACGCATCCGCAGGGTCGGTTCCGGCCACGTCGTAACCGAGGCGGGCCAGCCGGCACGCAAGTTCGCCGGTGCCGCACCCGATGTCGACGATCGAGCGAGCCTCGAACTCGGCCGCCATCGCGACGTAGGCATCGAGGTCGGGCCGTTCCTTTCGAATGTGCAACCGGTGACGCACAGCCGCCACCGCTCAAGTGGTGGTCCGAGGGGGCCGATGCACTGGCCATGGCGGCACGCCCCCGATTCTCGATCGTCGTTCCCGCGCACAACGAGGAGGCGCTCCTCGATCGCGGGCTCGTTGCGATCGACCGCGCCGTTCGGCGCGCCGGAGTGCCTGCCGAGGTGGTGGTCGTGGCCAACCGCTGCACGGACCGAACCGAGGACATCGCACGCGCCGCGGGCGCGACCGTCGTCGTCGACGGCCACCGCAACATCGCGGCCACACGCAACGCCGGCGTCGCGGCATCGATGGGCGAGATCGTCGTGACCATCGATGCCGACACACTGTTGCATGCCGACGCGCTGGTCGAGATCGACGAGCTGGCGAGCGACGGCCGTTTCGTCGGTGGAGGGAGCCGCTTCGTTCTCGAGCGCAACTCGCTCGGCCTCGCGCTCACACGCGCTGCGATCCAGTTGGGCACACTCGCGTCACGGACGGGCGGGGTGGTCTACTGGTGTGCGCGCGCCGACTTCGACGCGATCGGCGGGTTCGACGAGTCGAAGCTGATGGGCGAGGACGTCGACTTCGCCACCCGCCTGCGCCGTCACGGGCGAGCGAGTGGACGTCGTTTCCGCAACGTCCGCCGGTCGCCTGCCACCGTGAGCGTGCGCAAGTTCGACACCTACGGCGACTGGCACTTCTTCGTCGAAGTGGGTCGCATGATCCGACATCCGAGCCGTGCCCGGGCCACGACTCGCGGGACCGACACCACGTTCGTCGACCAGTACTTCTACGACTACAACGCCTGACGAGACGCGGTCAGGCGTTGTCACCCCTGCGCGAGCTCCCGTGATCTCGTTCGGAGTTCCTCCGCCCTCGGGCGCGTCGGATGAGCCTGAGGTTCGAACCGTCGATGAAGACGGCGAGGACCGCCAGAACGGCCAACGCCACGACACCAAGCGTGATCAGCGGGCCGAGCGAGGCCACTCCGTCTGAGGCGTCCGAGAGCACGCACCGACCGTACCTCTCCGGCGATCGATGAGTTGGGCGCCGTTCGCGGGCCGCGAGCCCGCGGACCGACAGGAGCCAGGTGCCTCGGCCGTTCCAGGCGCTTCGGCGGGTCTTCTGGTTGGCGCATCGACAACCGTGGTTGTCGGGGTGACAACAACAGTTGTCGCTGGGCGAGATCTTCCCTCCCGCCCCGCTCGAGCAGATCCAAGACCAGCCGACATGTGACGGTCGATGCAACTTGCTTGGAGCACACCGATCGGACACGCTGCGGGCGTGCACCGGCTTCTTCTCACCTCAGCGGGCGTCAGGAACACGACGATCCGCAACGCACTGCTCGACTTGCTCGGCCGCCCGATCGAGGACTGCAGCGCACTGTGCATTCCCACCGCGATGTACGGCCATCCCCACGCAGGTCCGGGCGAAGACGTGTGGGAGTTCGTCGCTGGCCGATCCGAACAGCCGATGGTCGAACTGGGTTGGAAGTCGGTGGGGTTGATCGAGTTGACTGCGCTGCCCAGCATCGACGAGGAGCGATGGGTTCCCCTCGTCCGCACAGCCGACGTGCTCCTCGTGTCGGGCGGCGACGCCCTGTACCTGTGCCACTGGATGCGGCAGTGCGGGTTGACCGACCTACTGCCCCAGCTCCACGACACGGTCTGGGTCGGAATGAGTGCGGGGAGCATGGTGATGGCACCGCGTATCGGCAAGGAGTTCGTCGGGTGGAAGCCGCCAGCTGGCGGCGACCGTGCGCTCGGCCTGGTCGACTTCGCGATCTTCCCTCACCTCGAAAATGAGTCGCTGCCCGAGAACACTCTGGCCAACGCCGAGGCATGGGCTGCCGGCCTTGATTGCCCCGCGTACGCAATCGATGACGAGACCGCGATCCGCGTGATCGACGGCGACGTCGCTGTCGTGTCGGAAGGTCACTGGCTTCGGTTCGGCGCGTAGCTGAGAACCGCCGGCAGGCGTGAGCCCGCTGCTCAGCCCCGCTTCAGCTCGACGACCACGCCTTCGCTGGCCTCGACGAGCTTGTGGGGTTCGATGCCGAACACGTCGTGCCATGTGCCGGCAGCGGCCCACACCTCGTCGTACTGCAGCAGGTCCGGATCG
The DNA here is from genome assembly GCA_052034175.1 of Actinomycetota bacterium. Classification (GTDB taxonomy): domain Bacteria; phylum Actinomycetota; class Acidimicrobiia; order Acidimicrobiales; family Ilumatobacteraceae; genus UBA668. The sequence goes on along the minus strand of JBPOIX010000051.1, from coordinate 29 downwards.
ATGAACACACGCAGGTGCGTCGTGTGGCC
>JBPOIX010000200.1:0-4898 GCA_052034175.1 Actinomycetota bacterium | reverse complement strand
TGCGTGTGATCGCCGGCCTGCTCGTGCCCGACGGTGGCAGCGTCACCGTGGACGGCAGGGCCGTCACCTCGCTGCCGGCGCACCAGCGCAACATCGGCCTCGTGTTCCAGGACGAGCAGCTGTTCCCCCATCTCTCGGTGGCGCAGAACATCGGCTTCGGCCTGCGCATGCAGGGGGCAGCCAAGGCCGCCATCGCTGCGCGTGTCGCGGAACTGCTCGCGCTCGTCGGCCTGCCGGGCTTCGCCGACCGCAGCGTCGGCCGGCTGAGCGGCGGCGAGGCGAAGCGGGTGGCACTGGCCCGCTCGCTGGCCCCGCGCCCGGCAGTCCTCCTGCTCGACGAACCGCTCACCGGGCTGGACCGCGACCTCCACGATCGCCTCGCCACCGACCTCGCGGCCCTCCTGCGAGCCACCGCCACCACCGCGCTGCTGGTGACCCACGACCCCGACGAAGCTGCCACCATCGCCGACCGCATCGTGCGCTGGTGACGTCTGCCAAGCTGGCCGCCGTGACTGCCGTGCCCGCCACACCCGCCCCGTCCGCGCCGTCCGCGCCCCTTCGCATCGGGTTTCTCGGGGCCGGGCTGATCGCCACCTACCACTCCAAGAGCCTGCGCCACAGCGGTGCGCCCGTGGAGCGCCGCGGCGTGTACGACCCGGACGGCGAGCGTGCGGCAGCCTTCGCCGCGGCCAGCGGGCACACCGTGTACGCCTCGGAGGAGGCCGTGCTCGACGACTGTGACGCGGTGTACGTGTGCACCTGGACGAACGAACACTCCCGCCTGGTGCACATGGCGGTGGAACGCGGGGTGCACGTCTTCTGCGAGAAGCCGCTGGCGTTCACGACCGCCGACGCCGAAGCCATGGCCCGCGCCGCCACCGCCCGCGGCCTCACCCACCAGGTGGGCCTCGTGCTGCGGCGCTCGCCCGCGTATCTGTGGGCCCGCCACCTGGTGACCGCGGCGGAGGCCGGCCGGGTGATGGCGGTGGTGTTCCGCGACGACCAGTTCATCCCCATCCAGGGTCACTACTCCAGCACTTGGCGGGCGAACAAGGCCCTCGTCGGTGCGGGCACCCTGCTGGAGCACAGCATCCACGATGTGGACATGCTGCGCTTCCTGGTGGGCGAGGTGGCCTCGGTCAGCGCCAACACCGCCAACTTCCACGGCCACGACGGCATCGAAGACGTCTGCACGGCCACCCTGCGTTTCGCCGGTGGCGCCAGCGGCACGCTGGCCAGCGTGTGGCACGACAACCTGGCGCGGCCCAGCCTGCGCCGGGTGGAGGTGTTCTGCGAGCGCCGCCATGTGGTGATCGAGGGCGACGACTGGGACGGACCGGTGAGCTGGACGGACCACGACGGTGCCACCGGCTCGTTGGAGGGCCATGCGCTGCGCGACGCAGTGGACCCGATGCGCGAGGGCGGCGCCAACCCGGACGGGGAGTTCGTGCGCGCCGTGCTGGAGGGCCGCGCCGCCGCCCCGGACCTGTGGGAAGCCGTGGCCGCGCACCGCATCGTCGACGCGATGTACGCGTCCGCGGCAGCGGGTGGGGCTGCGGTGCAGCCGTGAGCGCGCACGAGGTGGTGGAGCTGGCGCCGGAGGAGACGCACTCGCTGCGGCTGGCCGTGCTGCGGTGGGATACGCCGACCAAGGAGGTCGTGTTCCCGGAGGACGCCTGGCCCGGCGCATGCCACCTCGGCCTGCGGGTGGACGGCACCCTGATGGTGACCTCGAGCTGGGTGCCACGAGCGCTCGACGGCGAACCGGGCCAGCCAGGCGAGCCGGGCGTGCAGTTGCGCGGCATGGCGACGGCCCGCGAGGCACAGGGCCAAGGGCTCGGCGGGGAGCTGTTGGAGGCGGCATGCGAACGGATGGCCGCTGCGGGCCATCGGCTGGTGTGGGCCCGAGCGCGCGACGCCGCCCTCGCCTTCTACCAGCGGCACGGGTTCACGGTGCAGGGTGGCGGCTTCGTCGATGCCGCCACCCAGCTTCCACACCATCTGGTGGTACGCCGCCTGGACTGATTTTGCCGACTTCGCGATCTCGCTGTGTACCAGTGAAGTGAGATGTCGTCACCACTCGCCACCCAACTCCGCAACCGGGCGATCACCCTGCGCCGGTTCGCCCGCCAGCTCGAGGACCTCGAGGTCCTCACCCTCCACCTCCGCGCCGGCGAGGCCACCTGGGTCGGCCCGTCGCCGGAGGCGTGCCATCGCCACCTGGTGGCATTGCGCGGCGGCTTTTTCGCTGCCGTGGACGAGTTGCGCCGCACCGCCGCCCGTCTGGAACGAAAAGCGGCCGACCTCGACGCCGCGGCGCGGGCGACTGCGGGGGTGGCGTGATGGGGCTGCTGGCGTACCAACCGGCCGCGGTCGCCGCGCTGCGCGAGGCGATGGAGAAGGCCGTCGCCGAACTGCGCGCCACCGTCTGCTGGGACGTCGACGCCGCGGCGGCGATGATCCCCGTACGAGAGACCCGCCGCCGGCTGGAGCAGGAGTGGCTGCCGCTGGTACGCCGAGTCGAGACCTCGGCCGCGTTGGCCGCGGGCGAGCTGCGCGCCGCCGGCCTCACCGACCTGCGCAACTCGCTCTACGCCGTGCTGCACGACGGCTACGGCTGGGCGCTGCAGGGCGACGATCGGGTTCCCGACACCACGCTGACCCCGGCCGAGGTGCGCGCCCTGGGCGCCACCCTGAGCGCCGACGACATCGGCCACCTGGTGGCCGACCCCGCGGAGATGGCATGGATGGCCGAGCAGTTGCAGATCATCGCCCGCGACCCCGTGTTGTTGCGGGAGTTCCTGAACAACTTCGACGACTGGGCAGACCTCTGCAACCGCCTCGGCTACTTGCGGGTGGACCTGACGGCCGGGGCCCCTGCGCCCGAGGTGGCCGGCATCGATGCTCTCTTCGCCGGCTTGGCGGCCGTACGCGCGGCGGAGTTGCGTGTGGACGAACGCTGCGTGATGGCGGCCGACGTCGTCCCCCAGGGCGATGCCATGACGCCGTATGCGGCCGCCCTGCTGATACGCACGATGGGGCTGGACTCCTCCACCCTGGCCACCCTGGCGCTGCAACTGCTGGAGCAGTGGGACACCAGCACTGCGGAGGACGGCCAACACGACCGAGCCTCCTCATCCGGCCCGAACACCGCCGACATCCTGCTGACCGCCATCCTCGCGGACCCGCTGGCAGCCGTGTCGTTCGTCGCCGGCGCCGCGGAGCAAGGGCTGGGCCTGATGTTCGAGGACCCCACCGACCCCGAACTCGGCCTCGCCGTGGCGCTCCTGGGCACCGACCCGGCCTACGCCGACACGGCGCAGGCAGGCGATTCCGTGCTGACGATCGTCCGCTGGTTCGAGTTCAACGGCCCGGGCCCGTCGCTGCCACCGGACTGGGACCTCTTCCTCGTGGACCTGATCTCTCCGTACCTGTTCCAGTTCGCGCCCACCAATCACGACTGGCCCTACCCGGCCGATCTGCGCGCCGATGCCCTGACGTTCGTGGTGGCGAGTGAAGCGGCGCTGCAACGGCTGTTCGAGAACTCACAGCAGGTGGCGGCCGGGCTGGAGCGCATCCTGAGCGACGGCGGCAGCGTGGCGCTCGGCGAAGCCGCGCAGTACCTGTCGCTGCTGGACGGCCTGATCCGCAACGAACATGTGGCCGACGCCGCACGCGAGCGGGCGATGTGGGAGTTCTGGATCGACATCGCCAACGTGGCGGTCAGCGCCGCCGCGGGTGCCGCGGGTGGCCCGGTCGGGGGCGTGGGAGCCGGTGTCGCGCTGGACCTCGGGGGAATGGCCGTTGGCGAGTTGATCAGCGGCTGGCTGCCCGACCCGGATGCGGTGCGGGCCGACGAACAGCACGCCCACTACTACCGCTTCGCAGTGGCCGCGGCCGCGGTGGCACTGGCGGTGTACGCCGGATGGCGCGACGCCGGCGTGGTCGGCGTGCGCACCCCTCCCCCGCCGGCGCCCGACGCGGACATTGCCACCCCGGTGACGGACTTCCACGACGCGTTCGTCCGCTGGCTGGACGAGCTGCCCGGCGGAGCCGATGGCGCGCTCGCCGACGATGTCTCGGCGGTCGTGCTGCAGTTCGTCAACGCCGAGATGGTCGGCCAGGAGATCGCCGGCTGAGCGGTTCACGTGAACCGCGACGGCCGGGACGGAAGGTCAAGCGGTGCGACCCGCCGCGATTGAAGCACTGCCACGCCCGCTGGCGTTCGTGCTGCCCGGCGGCGGCGCGCTCGGCGCCTACCAAGTGGGAGTGTTGAAGGCGTTGGCCGAGGCCGGCGTCGTGCCCGACCTGCTGGTCGGAGTGTCCGCCGGCGCGGTGAACGCTGCGCTGCACTCGTGGAACCAGGGGTCCGACGGGATGCGCCGGGTGGAGTCCATCTGGCGCGGCATCCGCCGGCGCGACCTGCTGCGGGTCCACCCCGGCCGCCTGGCGCTGGCGTTCGTGGGGCTGCGGCCGTCCTTCCTGGACAACCGGCACGGCCTGGCCTTTCTGCGACGCCACCTCGGTGGGCGGCTGCTGGAGGACGCTCCGATCCGCCTGGCGATCGTGGCCACCGACCTTGCCACCGGGCAGCCGGTGGCGATCACCGAAGGCGAGGCCGTTCCCGCCGTCCTGGCCAGCACGGCCTTTCCCGGCGTGTACCCGCCGGTGCGCCTTGGCGAGCGCTGGCTGATCGACGGCGGGGTCACCGCCGACGTGCCGCTGGACATCACCGCCGCACTCGGTGCGGCCAGCGCACTCGTCGTGCAGGTACCCGCCGTCGCCGAGAGCGAACCGCCACGACGGGCCGTGGACATCCTGTTCCGGGCCAGCTCGATCGGCGTCGAAGCCCATGGGCGAACCGTGCTCCACCGCCCGCCGCCCGGCCTGACGGTCGT
>JBPOIX010000189.1:0-14060 GCA_052034175.1 Actinomycetota bacterium | reverse complement strand
GTTGCTGGACGCGGCCGCCGTGCGGGCGTTGGAACCGCACCTCGGGCCGGGTGTGACGGGCGGGATGATGGTGCCCGGCGAGCACCTGATCGACCCGTGGAGCACTCCGCTGGCGTTCGCCACCGAGGCCGTCGCCAACGGCTGCACCCTGTTGACGAATCTCCACGTGACCAAACTGGAGCCGGGCGGGATGGGCGAGGCCACCGTGCTGGTCGGCGCCGACGGCCGCCGCCTCGCCGCCCGCTTCGTGGTCAACGCGGCCGGCCTGCACGGCGACACCCTGCACCGCGCTTTCGGGTTCGACGGGTTCACCGTCCGCCCCCGCCGCGGCGAGCTGATCGTGTTCGACAAGCTGGCCAGGCCGCTCCTCGGGCGGACGATCCTGCCCGTGCCCACGTCGCACACGAAGGGCGTGCTGGTAGCGCCCACCGTGTTCGGCAACATCATGCTCGGCCCCACGGCCGACGACCTCGACGACAAGGGCGCCACCGGCAGCACCCGCGCCGGGCTGGACGGCCTGCTGGAGAAGGGCCACCGCATCCTTCCCGCGCTGTTGCACGAAGAGGTCACCGCGGTGTACGCCGGCCTGCGTGCCGCCACCGAGCACAGCGACTACCAGCTCTCCGCCCACGCCGACGCGCGCTACGTGTGCCTCGGGGGCATCCGCTCCACCGGCCTCACCGCGTCGATGGCCCTGGCCGAGGAAGCCCTGGCCCTGCTGCGCTCCATCGGCCTGGAGGGCACCCCGCAGCCGCTGGACAAGCACGTGGCAATCCGGCTCACCCCGCTCGGCGAGAACGGCGACCGGCCGTACCAGCGCGGCGGGGACGTGGTGTGCCACTGCGAGCGGGTCACCGCCGCAGAGCTCGACGCCGCAGTCACCGGCCTGGTTCCCGCGGTGAACCTGGACGGTGTGCGCCGCCGCACCCGCGCCCTGGCCGGCCGCTGCCAAGGCTTCTACTGCTCGGCCGAGGTGTGCGCACATGCCGCCACCGCCACCGGCCGGCCGATGGCCGAGTGGATGGGCCTGCCATGAACCCCGCCGACGTGGTGATCGTGGGCGCCGGGCCGGCCGGCCTCAGCGCGGCCATCGAGTTGCGCCGCCGCGGCGCCGGCCGGGTGGTGGTGTACGAACGCGAGCTGCAACCAGGCGGAGTCCCCCGCCACACCACCCACCTCGGGTACGGCGTGCGCGACCTGCACCGGGTGACCACCGGCCCCCGCTACGCCGCAGCCCTGGTGCGCCGTGCGGAACGCACCGGTGTCGAGATCGAAGTCGGTCGCACCGTCCGGTCCTTCACCGACGGCACGGTGCGCACCACCGGAGCCTCCGGGCCCCACGAGACCGGCGCCCGGGCAGTCCTCCTCGCCACCGGTGTGCGCGAGCGCCCCCGTGCTGCCCGCCTCGTGCCCGGCGATCGGCCGGCCGGGGTGCTCACCACCGGCGCGCTGCAGCAGTTCACCGCGCTGCACGGCCAGCAGGTGGGGCGGCGGGCCGTGGTGGTGGGCGCGGAGCACGTCAGCTGCTCGGCCGTGCTGACCCTGCGCCACAGCGGCACCGAGGTGGCGGCGATGGTGACACCCCTCCCCCGCCACCAGACCTACGCGCCGCTGGCGTTGGCCACGGTGCGCCGCCACCGGGTCCCCCTCCTCACCGGGGTGGACGTGGCGGCGATCGTCGGCCGCGGCCGGGTCGAGTCGGTGGTGCTCACCGACGGGCGGCGCATCGAGTGCGACACCGTGATCTTCACCGGCGACTGGGTGCCCGACCACGAACTCGCCCGCCTCGGCGGCCTGGCGATGCTGCCCGGCGCGAAGAGCCCGGTGGTGGACGCCGGCTTCCGCACCCCCACGCCCGGCGTGTTCGCCCTCGGCAACCTGGTCCACCCGGCGGAGACAGCCGACATCTGCGCCCTCGACGGCGTGGCCGCCGCGGCCCACGTGCTGGACTGGCTGGCCCTCGGCCACTGGCCCGATGCCGTGCACCCGGTGGTCGCCGAAGCCCCGCTGGCATGGGCCGCACCCACCGCCCATGGGGTGACGGCGCGGGTGTCCACGGTGGCGACCGGCCGCATCCAGCTGGTGGCGGCGGACGGCTCCGTGCTGCACACCACCCGCCGCCGGACATGGCTGCCCAACCGGGCCATCCACCTGCCCGCCGCGCCCGGCCCATTCACCATCCGTCTCACCCCCTGAGCGCCGCGGACCCCGCTCGGCGTCAGCGCGGATCGCCGGATTTCGCCGATTTCGGATGACACCGAGGGCCCGGCCGAGCTCGCCGGGCTCGCAATGCGGGCCGTGCCACACCTGGGCAGTCCGGTTAGCCTGGCGCCCACCCACGCGGGCGTGGCGGAACTGGCAGACGCGCAGGATTTAGGTTCCTGTTCTTCGGAGTGAGGGTTCGAGTCCCTCCGCCCGCACCCTCCGCCCGCACCCTCCGCCCGCCGGCCAGATGCGTCAGGTCAGCGCACCACCTCGACAGCCGCCACCTCGGGCAGCGCCCGGCGGGCCGCCGGGAGCACCAGCCGTTCCAGCGTGGCACCGGTGAACGAGCAGCCGTCGCACGTGCCGTGCATTCGCACCTGCAGCACCGCTCCCTCGACACCGACCACCTCCACCCGCCCGCCGTGCAGTTCCGTCAGCGACCCGGCCGCGCGGTTCACCACCCGCTGCAACTCCTCGATGTCCACCTGAGCCGGGCCGCCGTCGCTGCCACCCGCGGGCAGCGCACCCGCCGCCAGGTCCGCACGCATCGCGGCGTCCACGACGTCCACAAGCCCGGCCCACTCGTGGCCGGCCCCGGCCTGGGCGCGCACCTCGCCACGCCGCACATGCACCGAGGCCAGCAGCCCGTCGCCTAGCAACCGCCCGAGCGCGGACGCTTCCTCCAGCGCGACCGCAGTGCCGTCGCCACCGACCTGCGGTTCGTGCACCACCCACCGGAGCACGGCAGGGTCCGCTGTTCGCTCCACGTGCGCCACCACGTGCCGGGGCTCAGGTGACGGCATGGACCACCAACCTGGCCACCAGCCCACCGGCGTAGGCGAGGGCGAACATCGAGACGAAGGCGATGGCCGGCCAGCGCCAGGAGTTGGTCTCGCGCCGGAGCACGGCGATCGTCGAGAAGCACTGCAGGGCGTAGACGAAGAACACCAGGATCGCCGCCACGGTGGCCGCGTCGTAGACCTTGGAGCCGTCGTCGGCGCGAAGTTCGCGCAGCCGGTCCGGCAGGCTCGCCTCGCTCTCGGCAGCGGTGCTGAGGGCCAGCGTGGTGACGAACACCTCGCGCGCCGCCAGGCTGCCGATCACCGCCACATTCGTGCGCCACTCGAAGCCGAGCGGCTCGAACACGGGCTCCAGCCCCTTGCCCATGTACCCGGCGGCGGAGTGCTCCAGCTTCCAGCTCGCCACCTGCGGCTCGCCGAGCCCTGCCGGCGGCTGCCCGAAGGACAGGTTGAGCAGCAACCACAGCACCACCGAGCTGAGCAGGATCACCGTGCCGGCCTTGCGGATGAACGACCACGCGCCCTCCCACGTCTGCAGCAGCACGGCCCGTGCGGTGGGCCGGCGATACGGCGGCAACTCCATGAGCACCGGCGCCGCGGAGCCCGAGAGCGCCAGCAGGTTCAACACCCCGGCATAGACCAGCCCGCTCACCGCCCCCAACACGTACAGGCCGAACAGCGCCAACCCCTGGGTGCGCACCGGCCCGAACACACCCTGGTCGGGCACGAACCCGGAGATCAGCAGGGTGAACACCGGCAACCGGGCCGAGCACGTCATCAGTGGCGACGCCATCATCGTCGCGATTCGCCGGCGCTCGCTGGGGATGGTGCGCGTGCTGAGGATTCCGGGGATGGCGCAGGCGAACGACGACAGCATCGCCACGAAGCTGCGCCCTTCCAGCCCGAAGCGCCCCATCAGCCGATCGGCGAGGAACGCGGCCCTGGCCAGGTAGCCGACCTTCTCCAGCACCGTGAGGATCAGGAACAGCAGGGTGATCTGCGGCAGGAACACCAGCACCCCGCCGACGCCGGCGATGATGCCGTCGCCGAGCAACTCCCCGAACCAGCCGGGGAGATGGTCCTTGGTGACGTCCGCGGCGGACGCGAACCAGGAGTCCAGCTGGTCAATGGCCGGCGCGGCGAGCGTGAAGATGGCCTGGAAGAAGGCGAGCATCACCGCCAGGAAGACGACAACACCCCAGACGGGGTGGAGCAACACCGCATCGACACGCCGGCTGCGGCGATCCACACCCGGGGCCCGGTAGGCGCTGCGGAGCACGGAATCCACCCACGCGGCGCGGCCGGCGCCGTCCGCCGGGGGCACGACGACAGGGCGGCTCCAGCCCTCCGGCTCGGCGAAGCAGCGGCGCACGTCGTCCAGGCCGATACCCCGATGGCCGATCAGCCCGACCACGGGCACACCGATCGCCTGCGACAGCCGCTCGAGGTCCAGCGATCCACCGCGCAGGGCCAACTCGTCGGTCATCGTCACCACCAGGCAGGTGGGCAAGCCGAGGCGCAGCAGGTCGGCCATGAAGAGCAGCGAGCGCTCCAGCGTGGCAGCGTCGGCCACGACGGCCAGTGCATCCGGCCGGTCCACCCCGGGGAGGGCGCCGCGCAGGGCATCGGCGACGATCTGTTCGTCCGGGCTGATGGCATCCAGCCCGTAGGTGCCGGGAAGGTCCACGAGGGTCACCGGCCGCTCCTCCAGCAGGACGGTGCCCTCCCGCCGGCTGACGGTGACGCCCGGGTAGTTGGCCGTCTTCGCCCTCAGGCCGGTGAGTGCATTGAACATCGTGGTCTTGCCCGCGTTGGGGCTGCCCACGATGGCCAGGTGCAGAGCCCCTTCGATGCGTGCGCCGCGATCCTCCGGCTCACAATGCGCCATCGCGGCCCTCCGCACCAGCCGCGCCAGCCGCCGGCACGAGGCGCACCGTCACCAGCGCGGCTTCCGTTCGCCGGATGGCCAACCGCGCCCGGCGCACTTCGTACACGGTGGGGTCGCCCAACGGAGCCGTGCGCTCCACGGTGACTCGTGTGCCGGCCAGCAGGCCGAGGTCTTCCAAACGGCGACCCTGGCCGTGTTGGCCCTCCGCCACGTGCAGCACGTCCACCACGGCACCCACCGGCGCGTCGCACAGGGCGATCTCCCCGACAAGTGCGGCATGGTTCCGCTTCACAGTCAAGGGAGCCTAACCACCACGCGCGCCACCTCCCAAGGCGGCGCGTGGCACGATGCCGAGGTGGACCTGCACAGCCTGCCGACACCGGCCCTGGTGATCGACGCCGAACTGCTCGATCGCAACCTGGCCACGATGGCCGGCGCCCGCCCCGGCCCGCAGCTGCGACCCCACGTGAAGGCACACAAGTGCACCGCGCTCGCCACGGCGCAGGCCGCGCACGGGCACGCCGGCTTCACCTGTGCCACCACCAGGGAGATGATCGGCATGGCCGCGGCAGGCCTCGGCGACGACCTGCTGCTGGCGAACGAGGTGCTGGACCGGGATCGCCTCCGCGCCCTCGCCGCCGCCGCGGACCGTCACGGCGCACGGATGACCCTGGCCGTGGACTCCGCCGAGACGGTGGACGCCGCCGCCGCGGCCGGGCTGCGCGAGGTGGTGGTCGATGTCAACGTCGGGCTCCCCCGCTGCGGTTGCCTCCCCGACGCGGCGGGAAGGGTTGCCGATCTCGCGCGCGGGAGCGGGCTGACGGTACGCGGCGTGATGGGCTACGAGGGTCACCTGATGATGGTGGAGGACCGCACCGACCAGCGCCGCCGTGTGGAGGCGGCGATGGACCTCCTGCTGGCCGCCCACGCCGCGGTCGGCGGGGACATCGTCAGCGCCGGCGGCACGGGCACCTTCGACCTGCACGATCGCGTCACCGAGGTGCAGGCCGGCAGCTACGCCTTGATGGACAGCCACTACGCCCGTCTCGGGCTGCCCTTCGTGCAGGCGTGCTGGGTGGTGGGCACCGTGATCAGCGCCAACCCGAAGTTCGCGGTCGCCGACGTCGGCCTGAAGGCGATGGGCATGGACCACGGCAACCCGACACTGGCGCTGGCCGACGGGCGCGGGGCGGACGTGTGGTTCCTCAGCGACGAACATGTCACGTTCGTGCCGCACGAGGGTGTCGCCTCCGTCGGCGACCGCGTGCTCGTGACCCCGGCCCACATCGACCCGACGCTGGCGTTGCACGAGACAGCGTGGGTCATCCGTTCCCACGAAGTGGAGGGTCAGTGGCAGATCGACCTGCGCGGCTGGTGATGGCCGTCGAAGGGCTCGGTTGGTTGGCGCTGGCGCCGATGGTGCTGCTGTGCCTCACCCAGTGGTTCGGCATCTCCCCCTCGCGACCCGTGGTGGTCCTGCAAGCCTTGTCGCTGTTCGTGCTGGCGCCGTCCGTCATCGTGGCCCTCGTGGCGGCGCTCAACGGCCGCCACGCGATGGCACTGGTGGCCGTGCTGCCGCTGGCCACCCTGCTCGGCCTGACCGCGCCCGTGGTGTTCCACACCGACCCGCCGGCCGCCGCCGCGGACGCCCCACGGCTGACCGTCGGCTACGCCAACTTCCTCGCCTCCAACCCCACCGCGGACAGTGGCGTCGCCGCGCTGGCGGCCACCGATGCGGACGTGCTCGTGCTCGTCGAGTTCACCCCGCGCCTGCGCGACCTGCTGGACGCGGCGGTGGGCAGCGGCGAGTACCCGCACCGCCTCGAGGACCTCCAGGCCGACCCGAGCGGCATCGGGCTGTGGAGCCGCCGCCCGATCGTCAGCGGCGGTGTCACGGTCATCGGCTCCCGGGTCAGCGTGGACGTGGTGGTCGACGTGGACGGCGCGCACGTGCGCGTCCTTGCCCTCCACCCGTTCCCGCCGACCTTCGACACAGGCGGCTGGGTCCGCGAGCTGGAGGCGATCGCCGAGCGCACCGCAGGTTCCCCGCTGCCGACTCTGCTCGTCGGCGACTTCAACGGGGCACGCTGGCACCCGGCGTTCCGCGACCTCCTCGATGCCGGCTGGACCGACACCCACGAGGCGCTCGGGCACGGGTTCAGCGTCAGCTGGCCGCTGGACAACGGGTGGCTCCCGCCCCAGTTCATCCGCCTCGACCACGCCCTGTACGGAGGCGGCGTGGTTCCGGTACGCGTGCGCGACGTGGTGATCCCCGGCAGCGACCACAAGGGCTTCGTCGCCGAGTACGCCCTTCCTGGCTGAGTTCAGCCGGGAAGGCTCAGCCGGCGGGCCGGCCGAGCGCCGCCACCAGCGCGGCGAACGCCCGCCCGCGGTGGGAGACGGCGTTCTTCTCCACGTCGCTCATCTCGCTGAAGGTCCGCCCGCCGCCCTCGATCGGCATGAACACGGGGTCGTACCCGAAGCCTCGCTCACCGCGCTCGCGGGTGGCGATCATCCCCTCGCACACGCCCTCCACGGCCAGCTCCGTGCCGTCGGGGTACACGACCATCACCACGGTACGGAAGCGGGCGCTGCGGTTGGCCACCCCGTCGAGCTGGCACAGCAGCTTGGCTCGGTTCTCGGCATAGGTGGCGGTCGGGCCGGCGTAGTACGCGGTGTCCACACCGGGGGCGCCGTCCAGCGCGTCGACGAACAGGCCGGTGTCGTCGCTGACGGCCGGCAGCCCGGCCGCGGCACAGATCGCCGCCGCCTTCAGGCGCGCGTTGCCCTCCAACGTGCCGGCGTCCTCCACCACATCCGGCACCTCGGCCGGGCGCGGGAGCACGTCCACCAAGCCGTCGAGGATGGCGGCGATCTCGGCCATCTTGTGCGGGTTGGCGGTGGCGCTGACCAGCTGCGGCCGGGCCGCACCGGTGGTCATCGGCCGAGCTCCCGCGGCGTGGGTGGCGTGCCGACCAGCTCGGCCTGCAGGGCGATGATCTCCCCCAGGCCCGCGGTCGCCAGCCCGAGCAGGCTGTCCAGCTCGCTGCGGCTGAACGCCTTGCCCTCGGCGGTGCCCTGCACCTCCACGAACGACGGCTCGGCGCCCGGCTGGCCGAGCACCACCACGTTCATGTCCACCTCGGCCGTGGAGTCCTCCACGTAGGGCAGGTCGAGCACGGGTGTGCCACCGACGATGCCGACGCTGATGGCCGCGCAGTAGGAGTGCAGCGGATGCTGCTTGATGGCCTTGTTCTGCACCAGCCGCGTGAGGGCATCGTGCAGTGCCAGGTAGCCGCCGCAGATGCTGGCGGTGCGCGTGCCGCCGTCGGCCTGCAGCACATCGCAGTCGACGATGACCTGCCGCTCGCCGAGGGCGCGCATGTCGCAGGCGGCGCGCAGCGACCGGCCGATGAGGCGCTGGATCTCCACCGTGCGGCCGCTCTGCTTGCCCTTCGCCGCCTCGCGATCGATGCGTTCGGGCGAGGCACCGGGCAGCATCGAGTACTCAGCGGTCACCCAACCCTTGCCGGAGTTCTTCATCCACCGTGGCACGTTCTCGTCCACGCTGGCGGTGCACAGCACGCGGGTCTTGCCGAACGACACGAGCACGCTGCCGGCCGCCATTTCGGTGTAGTCGCGCTCGAAGGTGATGGGGCGCAGCTGGTTCGGTTCACGGCCGTCGGGGCGAGACATGGTGGTTCCTCCGGAAGGGTGGGTTGGAGAGAGGCGAGAAGGTTCAGCGGTGGTGGGTCAGAGGTGGTGCCATTGTTCGGCGTCGCGCAACTCGGGCCCGAGCAGGCGGCCGCCGAGGTCGGCGAACCAGGAGATGTCGCCGCTGGAGAGGAAGCGGTGCTCGGCGGGCTCGCGGTGGTCGTCGCCACCCGTGCGCAGCAGGCCGTGCTCGGCGAGGGTGTCGCGGGTGGCAAAGGCGGTCTCGTCGGCGCTGGAGACCAGCACCACGTCGGGCCCCATCGTGTCGCCGATGACCCGCGCCAGGTACGGGTAGTGGGTGCACCCGAGCAGCAGGCTGTCCACCTTGGCGTCCTTCACCGGGGCCAGCAGGCGCTCGGCCAGGATGGCCACTTCCTCGCCATGGGTCTGCCCGCGCTCGACGAACTCGACGAAGCCCGGGCACGCCGCTGCGGTGAGGTGGACCTCGCCGCCGGTGGCCGCCACGGCGCGCTCGTAGGCGCCGGAGCCGATGGTGCCCACCGTGCCGATGACCCCGACCTCACCGCTGCGGGTGGCCCGCACCAGCGCCTGCGCGCCCGGCTCCACCACATCGATCACGGGCACCGGGAGCTCCGCCTTGAGGTGGTCCAGCGCCGCGGCGCTGGCCGTGTTGCACGCCACCACGATGGCCTTCACGTCGTAGTCGTCCACCAGGCTCCAGGCGATCTGCCGGGCGAACTCGCGCACCTCGTGCTGCGGCCGGGGGCCGTATGGGTAGCGGCCGGTGTCGCCGATGTAGACGAGGTGTTCGAGCGGGAGGAGGTCGATGACCGCCCGAGCCACGGTGAGCCCACCGAAGCCGCTGTCGAACATCCCGATCGGCCGATCCATCGCCAGCAGGCTAACGGGCGACCAGGAAGGCGATCGTGTACGCCACCGAGTTGGTGGCCACGTGGGCGATCACGGTGGCCAGCACGCTGCGGGCCCGGTAGCGCACCCAACACCACCACAGGCCGGCCACGGTGGTGCCCACCACGCCGAACACGACGGCCGCCACCACGCCCGCCGTGCCGCTGCCGAACACGGCCTCCGCAGTGGGGTTCACCGAGTTCAGGTTCCACGCCGGCAGCACGTGCCACAGGCCGAACAGCACCGACGCCGCCACACAGCCGCGCAGCACGCCCCAGCGCACCGCGAACAGCGCCGGCAGCACGGCCCGGAACGCCACTTCCTCCAGCAGCGCCGTGCCGAAGGGGATGCGCACGAACGCCTGGTACAGCCACTCCCCCGCCCCACCGTGCACTCGGCGGTCGTGATACATCTCGTTGAAGGCCGGCATCGCCACTGCGAGGGCCAGCACACCGACGGTCAGGACGAACAGCGTGAGGCCCCAGGCTGCGCCGCGCTTCCATTCGCCCAGCCCCATCTGGGTGAAGCCGACCGCACGCCGGGCGAGCAGCACGACCGCCACCGCGACGGCAACGTTCCAGGGCACGTACGCCCACGAGGGAAGCACCCGGTTCGACATGACGTTGGCGACCGCCAGCACCACGACCACCGCCATCGTGACGTTGAAGCGCGTACGCTCGGGCTGTGCATCCGTGGACACAGGCCGAGGGTACCCCGTGAGCGCTCCGGCCGCCCCGAACCGCAACGTCTACATCGACTTCATGCGGGCGTTCAGCCTGCTGGTCGTGGTGGCGTGGCACTGGGTGTTCACGATCGTGCTCTGGGAGGACGACGGCCCCCACGCCACCAACCCGATCGGCTTCACCACCGGGCTGTGGGCGGTCACCTGGCTGCTGCAGGTGATGCCCCTGTTCTTCTACGTCGGCGGCTACTCGCACCTGGTGGCCTGGGAACGGGCGCAACTGAAGGGCGAGCGGCTGGGGCGCTTCGTCGGGCGGCGCATCCAGCGGCTGGCCGTGCCGGCGCTGGCACTGCTGGTGGTGTGGGCGGCCCTCGGCACGGTGCTCGGCAACGTGTTCAACGCCGAGTGGGCCGGGCGCGCCGTCCTGCTGGTGGTCAGCCCGCTGTGGTTCATGGGCGTGTACCTGATGCTCGTGGCGTTGTTGCCGGTCTTCCTGTGGCTGCATCGCCGCTGGGACAGCATCGTCATCGTCTGGCTGGCGGGCATCACCCTCGTGGTGGACATCGCCCGCTTCCGCTACGGCCACGAATGGCTCGGCCTGGTGAACATGATCGCCGTGTGGGGCCTGTGCCATCAGCTCGGCTTCTTCTACGACCGCCTGGTCGGGGCCACCCGGCGCACCGACTGGACGCTGCTGTGGGCGGGCATGTTCGGCCTCGGTGGCCTGGTGTTCAGCGGGTTGTACCCGGGCTCGATGGTCGGGGTGCCGGGCGAGACGTCGAACATGGCGCCACCCACCTTGTGCATCGTGGCCCTCGTGCTCTTCCAGGCCGGGGTGGCCGAGGTGCTGCGGCCCGGCATGGAACGGCGCCTCGAGCGGCCCCGGTGGCAGCGCGTCAACGAGACGATCAATCGCTTCTCGATGCCGCTGTTCCTCTTCCACACCACCGGCATGGCGCTGCACCGGGCGGCGCGCTACGCGATGTCCGGCCAGCAGAACGAGGCCCGCGAGCCCACGCTGTGGTGGTGGCTCTACCGGCCGCTGGCGTTCATCGGCCCGCTGCTGTTCACCCTCCCGGTGATCTGGCTGTTCGGTCGACGGTGGGTGAAGGGTCACCGCGCGGCCCCCGCCTCGGGGGCCACCGCCTCGGGGGCCGCTGCCACCGAGGTCGACGCGTCCCACTCGGCGCCGACGGCCTGAGCCCTCCGTGCTGCTCGCCACCCTGCTGTCCCTCGGCGCGGCCGTCATCCATGCCGGCTGGAACTTCGCCGCCAAGCGCGCCACCGGCGACCGCTACCTGGTGCTGTGGGCCCAGTTCTTCGTGGCCGGCCTGCTGTGCGTGCCGCTCGCCGTGGGCAACCATGCGCTGTTCGGCATGCCGGGCAAGGCCTACCTGTTCGCCGCGCTCAGCGGTGCCGTGCACATGCCGTACGCCTGGCTGTTGGCGAAGGCGTACAGCGTCGGCGACTTCTCGGTCAGCTACCCGGTGGCCCGCGGCGGCGGGGCCGCGCTCGCGGCCGCGGGTGGGGTGCTGTTCCTCTCCGACCACCTCACCGTGTGGCACGTGGCCGGAATCTCTGTGGTGGTGGCGGGGCTCTCGCTGCTGGCGCGCGGTGCCACCGGGGTGCAACTGGCGGTGGCGCTCGGGGTGTCGCTGACCATCGGGACGTACTCGGTGCTCGACGCCGCTGGTTCGCGCGCCAACCCCGGCAGCATCGCCTACATCTTCGCCACGATGATCGGTGGCGCGACTTCGAACACGATCTACGGCCTGGCGACCGGCAAGCGGACAGCGATGGCGGCCATGTTGCGCACCCGCTGGTGGCAGTCCATCCTCACCGGCACGGCCACCACCGTCACCTACGGGATGGTGGTCGTGGCGTTCCGGCTGGCCGAAGTGGGCTACGTCACCGCCCTGCGCGAGTCCAGCGTGGTGATCGCCGCGCTGGCGGGGTGGAAGCTGCTCGGCGAGGGCGACCATCGGCGGCGCATCGCCGCGGCCGCGGTGGTGGCGGGTGGCATCCTGCTGCTCGTGCTGGGGCGCACCTGACGAGCAGCCGCGGGTGACGCAGCCTGCCCCGAGCGCGACTCAGGTGACGGCGTACAGACGGCCGGTGATGACGATGCGGTACAGGGTGCTGGTGGGCGTCCCGTTCAGCTTCGAGCAGGCAACCAGCTGTGCCGTCATCGGCCCGTGGGCGGAGGCCACCGACGAGATCGTCGAGTAGTACGGCGAGGTGACCCGCTGATCCACGACCCGGTAGTGGTACCAGTGGCCGTCGGTACCGATGAGGGAGAAATTGTCCCCGGGCGTGAGGCCGTTGATGTAGCGGAACGGCGCACTTCCCGTCGTGCGGTGGGCGAACAGCATCACATTGCCCGGCGTGGCCACATTGGCCAGGTCGCTCCAGGTGGCCGCGTAGCCCTGGTCGGCGATGTAGTCCAGGTTCGTGCCGCTCTTCACCGCGACGTACAGGCCGAGCTCGCCGGCGTGGACGGCGGTGGTCTTGTTCGAGGTGTAGTTGGGGTTCGCCGGCACGGGCAGCGTGGCCGTGGACGGGGTGCCGAGGAACCAGCCGGCGACGTCGCCGATGAGGTGCACACCGGCGTTGGTGAACAGCGCCACACCGCGGGCGCTGACCCGCGAGATCGCGTGGTTGGCGATGACCTGCCCCCACCCCGTGAGGTTGAGGTTGGAGGAGTTCGGCCGGGCCACACCCGCCGGGTGGGCCGTGACGTAGCCGCCGTCCCACGGCTGGGTGCCGGTGATGTTCAGCGCCACCGCCGAGATGCCACTGAAGGGCGCCCCGACCTGGAACTCGTAGGTGCTACCGCCCCAAGGGGCCAGGGTGCGCAGGGCACGAGTGTCCAGCAAGCGCATCGGGGCGGAGGGCACGAAGAGGCCATCGGTGGAGGCCGCCACGCCGTCGCCCGTGTACCAGCCGACGAGGTCCACCAGCAGGTGGCCGCCGTTGGCGCTGAAGACGTTGATCGTGCGGTTGCCGCTCAGCAGCGGGACGATGGCCTGGCCGGCGCGCGTCTGCCCGGCGGTGTCGAGGTTCAGGGTGGAGACGTTCGGGCGGGTGATCCCGGTGGGGAACGCCGTCCAGAAGCCGGGGTAGCCCTGCACCGCGGTGACGGTGACGAGGGCGGCGCTGGCGCCGGTGGGGAGGCCGAAGGGGGCGAGATCCACAGTGGTCGTGGAGTTCACGCCGACGCCGTAGCCGCGCTGGCGGGTGTCCAGGGCCCGCACGGCACCGCTGGCCAGGGT
Organism: Actinomycetota bacterium; assembly: GCA_052034175.1. Classification (GTDB taxonomy): domain Bacteria; phylum Actinomycetota; class Acidimicrobiia; order Acidimicrobiales; family Ilumatobacteraceae; genus UBA668. The sequence continues at coordinate 629 of JBPOIX010000189.1, read as the reverse complement.
GGTGAGGCGGCCGGCCGAGGTGGCGTCCGCGACCGGCACGTACACGCCCACGAGGTCGACGGCCACGTTCATCGTGCTGCTGCGGAACAGGTCGATCGAGCCGCCCGAGCCGATCTTCACGTGCGCCATGTTCGCCACGGTGCGCCCGGCGGCATCGGCGTTGACGTTGGAGGTGGTGGGCAGCGCCTGGCCCGCGGGATACACCGTGACGTAGCCGCTGCCGGAAGAGCCGATGACCGTGACGTTGACGACCACGGCGATGGCGTCCGCCGGTACACCGTCGCGGTTGAGGACCCCGATGCGGATGGTCTTGCTGTTGACGGCCGAGTAGCCGTACGACCCCTGCGACGGGCGGGTGTCCGCCAGGCGTTGCGGGGTCATGGCGACATAGGCCGAGGCACCGTTCGGCAGCACGGCCGCGGCGGCCGGCGCCGCCGGCGCGACCACCCACAACCCGGCCACGCCGAGCAGGGTGGCGAGCACGCTGCGCAGCAGACGCGAGTGCCGCGTCTGGTCGATCCTGGACGATCCCGTCGATGTCACATCGGTGAGTGTAGATCGGCGGCGGAGACGAATCGATGAGCCCATCGGATCAGTCATCGGCGCACGGGCCTCAGAAGTAAATGATC
>JBPOIX010000099.1:0-10179 GCA_052034175.1 Actinomycetota bacterium | reverse complement strand
CGGGCTGTACTTCATCATGTTCCCACACCAGGTGGAGGCGCCCCGTTCGCGGCGGTTGCTCCAGCGCGCCGGAGCAAGGGTGGCGTCGCCGGCGCGCCTGCTCGGCGGGGTTTCGCAGCGCAAGGGCCGTTCCGTCATCGATGGCCCGACCGTGGTGCAGGTGCCGCCGGGCGCGCACGAGGTTCGGGTGCGGCTCGAAGCCGAGGTGGCCGAGGAGGTCGTCGGCCTGGCGATCCGCGCGGGTGCGCACGCGCACCGCACCGTGATCGGCGGCTCCGGAGAGATCACGATCCCGCTGGCGGCTGGCGACCCGGGTGAGGTCCTGGTGTCGCCGCTGCTGCTGGCGGATGACCGGGGCGAGGCCAACAGGCTGGTGCTCGCCGGCCTGAGCGTGGACGGGGTGGAAGTGGACGTCGACCCGCGGGCCTTCCGGCAGCGCGTCGTGCCGGTGCGGGCCACCGACTTCTTGGACACCTATCAGCGTGTGATGGCCAACAGCGGTTACACCCTTGGCTGGACGCAGCGGTGGTGGGGGCGCGGCGAGGGTGTCATCTCCCCGCCCGTGCGCATGCGGCCGGCCGGCGTGAAGGAGCCGCTGATCGTCTCCGTGGGTCGGTTCTTCGGCGAGGGCAGCGGGCACTCGAAACGCCAGCTGGAACTGGTCCGCGCCTTCCGGGCGATGGTCGAGGCCGGCCTGGAAGGGTGGCGGCTGGTGCTGATCGGCGGGTGCGCCCCGAAGGACCGCGAGTATGCGATGGCGGTCCGCCGGGAGGCTGCCGGCCTCCCGGCGGAGGTGCGGCTCAGCGCCCCTGGGGCCGTGGTGGACGCCCACCTCGCGGCGGCCAGCGTCTATTGGCACGGCGCGGGGTTCGGCAGCGATCTCGATGCCCACCCGGACCGCGCAGAGCACTTCGGCATCGCCCCGATCGAGGCGATGTCCGCCGGCGCGGTGCCGGTGGTGTTCAATGCCGGCGGGCCGGCCAGTGTGGTGACCCATGGGGTGGACGGGCTGCGGTGGGACACGCTCGAGGACCTGGCGGCGTGCACCCGGCGGCTCATCGACCAGCCCCAGCTGATGGCAGAGTTGTCGTTCGCCGCAGCACGACGGGCACGCGAGTTCGACGTCGCGCATTGTGAGCAGAACGTGCGGGACATCGTGGCGGAGATGGCCGCCGAGCAGGTTCCCCGGTAGGCACCCAGCGGCAGGTGGCCGCGGCGGTTCGCCTCAGCGGACCTTCTGCAACCAGATCGAGCCGCCGAAGATCGTGGTGGTCGGGTAGGGCGCCCACGCCCTCTCCTGGTCGATCTCGTTGAGCAGCGTCGGCCAGTACAGGATGCGGAAGGCATCGTTGAACTGCAGGAAGGCCCGCAACACGTACTGCTCGGTCCAGCCGCGACGCTCCAGGATCCACGGCTTCGGGTACTCGAAGCGGGGGAAGATGTCGTGCAGGTGCACGATCACGCCCGCCTGCAACGCCGGGAGGATGTGGAAGAACAGGTGGTTCACGTCGCTACCCGGCTTGGCGACATGGGTGGAGTCGACGAAGAGCACGTCGCCCCGCTGGAGCTCGCCGATGGCCGCCACATCGAGGTCCTGTGTGCGTGCCGTGCGGACCACCACGTGCTCCCGGTCGTGGTCGGTGACCAGGGAATCCAGGAGGGCCGGATAGGGGTCGACGAAGGTGACGTCGGGCCGCGGCGCGCCGTCCACATCACGAGCGTCGAGGAGGCAGGCCGAGGAGAAGCCGCAGCCGAGCTCCAGCCATCGCTGCGGGCGGAAGTGCGCCAGCATGGCCACCAGCGTGGCGCCGTCGACGTCGCCGAAGGCGAAGTTCTCGGCCCAGTAGCGCAGCCCACGCTCGCGCGCATCGGCCTCGGTTCGTGCGAATCGCACTGCTCGCAGGTGAGGTGCGAGGGCCTCGTGCAGCGCCCACTGCTGGTCCACCTGGAGTTCCACCGCCGGTACGTCCAGCGGGTGGTGCAGGAACAGCGCCGTCTCGTTGGCGGTGAGCTCCGCCTCGTCGGCGAACGGCGAGTAGAAGTGCCCTGGAGGTGCGAAGAGGCGGTTGGCCTCGCGCTCGGCCGCCAACTGCCCGTGCAGCTCCGTCAGGCGGCGCTCGTAGTGCTTCAGCACCGGCAGCTTCCGGGCCAGGCCGCGGAGGCCCCGATGGTGGCGCGGGTTCACGAGAACTCCTCTGCACTCACGGTGGCGGTGCCGAAGGCGACCACGCCGTGGGCGGTCGTGGGGTTGGCCACGCTGAACTCTTCCCTGCCGAAGCGCACGCCCATCACGTCGGTGTCGGCGCGGTCCACGAGGCGTGCGGCGATGGTGTACCGCCCGTCGAGCAGGGGCGCGCTGGCGAAGTCCACCCGCACCGCCCCCTGGCCGCGCAGTGGCCCGACGCCTTCCGCCAGCAGGTCGAATTCGGTGCCGTACATCGTCTGCCCGTCGAGGGAGACGACCGAGATGGACAGGGTTGGCTGGGCGACGACGCCTTCGGCCAGGTAGCGCACTTCGAGCACCAGCCGGTCGCCGGGGTCGAGCATCCGCCGCTCCTCGTCGCCGCCGGGGGCGACGACGATGCTGGTGATCCGCAGTGGGCCGTGGCGATCGTCCACCGTGGATTCGCTCAGCGAGCCATGGAGGTGTTCGCGGAACACGCGGATTGCGTCGCCGGGCTTGCCGTCGGCCACCTTCTCGCCGTGGTGCAGCACGATGGCCCGGTTGCACACCTGGCGCACCACATCCGCGGCGTGGGTGACGACCAGAATGGTGCGCCCCTCCTGCTGGAACTGGCGCACACGATCCAGGCACTTCTGCTGGAACACCTCGTCGCCGACGGCGAGCACTTCGTCCACCAGTAGCACGTCGGGGTCGACGTTGATGGCCACGGCGAACCCGAGGCGGACGTACATGCCGCTGGAGTAGTGCTTCACCGGTTCGTCGATGAACTCGGCCAGTTCGGCGAACTCGACGATGTCGTCGAAGCGGCGGGCGATCTCGGTGCGGCTGATGCCGAGGAAGGCGGCGTTGATGAAGACGTTCTCCCGTCCGGTGAGCTCCGGGTGGAAGCCGGCACCCAGCTCCAAGAGCGAAGCGATGCGGCCGCGGATGCGGATCTGCCCGGTGGTGGGCTTGAGGATGCCGCTGATGCACTTCAGCAGGGTGCTCTTGCCGGAGCCGTTGTGCCCGAGGATTCCCAAGGTTTCGCCGCTGGCGACCCGGAGGTCCATGTGCTGCAGTGCCACGAACTCGCGTGTCTGCATCCGGCCGAGCCGCACCAGGCGTTCCTTCATCGACTGCGAGTTGTTGACCTGCAGCTTGAAGACCTTGGAGATGTCGGTGGCGATGATCGCGTCCATGGGTCAGAGCACCTCTGCCAGGTTGCCCTCGGAGCGATCGAAGAACCACAGCGCCCACGCCAGCAGGCCGACCGAGACGCCACCGACGATGCCGATGTTGCGCAGGTACCACCAGGGCCCGGTGTCCGGGAGGAGTTGCCGCCCACCGACCGCGGCGCGCCCGTAGATGGCGCGTTGAAAGGTGGTGATGACCGTGGCGAACGGGTTCAACAGCGGGAGCCACGACGGCAGGTTGTGGGAGGAGAACCAGGTGGCCGCACGTTGGTACTCGTACACGATCGGGTTGGCCCAGAACATGGCCACCAGGGCAAGGTCCAGCAGATGCTGGGTGTCCCGCGCGTGCACGTTGATCACGGCGAAGGCAAGCGCCATCGCGGCCAGCAGCACGCTCAACGACAGCAGGGCGAGCGGGAGCAGCCACACATAGCCGAAGTCGATGTCGTGCCGGGTGACGAGGAGGATGACGGCGAAGGTGGCGAACTGCAGCATGAAGTGCACGAACGCACTGCCGAAGGCCGCCAGCGGGAGGACGGCGCGGGGAAACGGGACCTTGCCGACGAGGTTGGCGTTGGCGGTGATCGATTGGGTGGCGGTGACGAGGGTGGTGCTGATCAGCGTCCACACGATCAGCCCGCACAGCAACCAGATCGAGAAGCGTTCGAAGCCCTGCCCGAGCACGGAGAACACGAAGGTGTAGACGACGAGCAGGAAGACGGGCTGGGCCATCGACCACGCAAAGCCGAGCACGGAGTTCTTGTAGCGAACCTTGAGCTCCTTGCGGATCAGGCTGCCCAACAACTCCCGGAAGCCCCAGATCTCGCGCAGATGGGTGGGGATGCTGCGCCGAGCAGAGACCACACGCAGGTCGCCCGGATGTCTACCTGCGCTGCTCATCGTGGGTCGAAGGATACCCCGCGGTGGCGGCGCATCCGGGGCAGGGCTCAGTAGCCTCGTGCGGCATGAGCCTGCTCCGCCGGGTTGCCCGCCGCGTCCTTCGTCGCCATCGTTCCGTGCCGGCGGCCACCCCCGCCGCCGCCCCCGCTGCATGGGCCGGGTCGGCGGTGTCGCCGTGGGCCGTGGTGGCCCCGCGCACCGCGGCACCCAACGCGTGCCTCGTGTGCCGCTGGGAAGGCGAGTACACCGACGGCTGGCACGCCGAGTTCGCCACCTGCCCGCAGTGCGGTTCCGTGGCCCGCGACCGGTTCCTCTTGTGGTGCTACATCAGCCGCAACCCCGAACAGCTCGGCGTTCGCCTGCTGGAGACCAGCCCGCGCATGGGGGAGGCCTACCGCACGGCGATGGGGCGTTGGTTCGACTACCTGTGCTCGGATTACGACCTCAGCGCCCACAAGGGCGTCGTGCAGCTGGACCTGCAGGCCATCGCCCGGCCGGATGCCTCGTTCGACGTGATCCTCACCCCCCACGTGCTGGAGCACGTGCCGGACACCGGCGCCGCGCTGCGCGAGATCTACCGCGTCCTCGCCCCCGGCGGGCGGATGTACCTGCAGGTGCCCCTGCTGCAGGGGCACACGGCGCCGCCCACCACCCCGGAGTTCCACGGCGACAACACGCCAGTCTTCTGGCGCTTCGGGTTCGACCTCGTCGACCACCTGCGGGCGGTGGGGTTCCAGACCTCGCTGTTGTGCACGGCGGAGTGGCTGCACACCGTGCGTTCCGGGGCCACGGACTGGCCGACGCGTTGCTCCCAGGAGTTCGACGTGGCCTCGATGCTGGCGGCGGCTCGGGTGGACGACCTGGTCGCCGTGGCCGACGACGCCGCGGCGGCACGGTTCGGCTTCCTGCCGGCCTACATGCATCTCACCTGGGAGTGCGTGAAGCCGCTGGCGTAGGGCGGAATGTCGTGGCGGGATGGTCAAGCCGAGGCTTCGCTTCATCGGAGTGCACGGCCCACCATCCGAGTGCACGGCCCACCATCCGAGTGCACGGCCCAACACCCGAGTGCACGGCCCCACACCCGAGTGAGTGACCGCATGCGAGTGAGTACTCCCATCCCGGATGCGAGTAGCCACTCGCATGCGACGCCTCACTCGGATGTGCGCCGCCTCACTCGGATGGGCGACGCCTCACTCGGGTGGGCGACGCGTCACTCGGATGTGCGACAACGGGGACGAGGCCGGGCGGTCCTGCTTGTCCAGGCGGGCCGCCTTCTCCGCCGTAGCAGCGTGCCCATCAGCAGCGTCGTGCCGTCCGTGTCATCAAGGCGTCGGCGTCGGAGTTGCCGGTGACTCGCAGCGAGCCGCCCCCCGTGGCCTCGACTACAGGGTGAACGGGTCGACGGAGTCGGCGTCGATGCCGTGCCGGGCCATGATGTCGGCCACCACGCCGGCATCGATGGTGCCCTGGGCTGCCAATGCCCCGGCCACGGCGAGTGCCACATGACCGGCGTCCACCTCGAAGTGGCGGCGCAGGGCCTCGCGAGTGTCGCTGCGCCCCATGCCGTCGGTGCCGAGCGGCACGAACGGGCGGGGCACGAAGCGGGCCACCTGCTCGGGCACCAGCTTCATGAAGTCCGAGACTGCCACCACCGGGCCGCGGCCCTCGCCGAGCAGTTGGGTGACCAGCGGCACCTGAGCCGTTTGCGACGGGTGCAGGCGGTTCCACCGCTCCGCAGCCAACGCGTCTTCGCGCAACACCTTGTACGAGGTGGCCGACCACAGGTCGACATGGATGCCGTAGCGGTCGGCCAGTTCGGCGGCAGCGGCGCGGGCCGCGCCGTGGGCGGAGCCGCTGACGAGCACCGTGGCCTTCTGCTCCGTGCCGTCGGCGACATCCGCCCAGCGGTACAGGCCGCGCACGATGTGGGCAGGGTCCAGCCCGGCGGGCATGGCGGGCATCGGGTAGTTCTCGTTGTACAGCGTGAGGTAGTAGAAGACGTCGGGGTCCTGCCCGTTGTCCCCGTACATCCTCTCGATGCCGGCCTGCACGATGGAGGCCACCTCGTAGGCGAAGGCTGGGTCGTACGCCTGGCACGGCGGCACGGTGGCGGCGAGCACGAGGGAGTGCCCGTCCTGGTGCTGCAGGCCTTCGCCGAGCAGGGTGGTGCGCCCTGCCGTCGCACCCATCAGGAAGCCACGCGCCCTGGCATCCGCGGCCTGCCAGATGAGGTCCCCAACGCGCTGGAAACCGAACATCGAGTAGAAGGTGTAGAAGGGCACCATCGCCGTGCCGCGGGTGGCGTAGGAGGTGGCGGCGGCAATCCAGCTGGCCAGCGAACCGGCCTCGGTGATGCCTTCCTCGAGCATCTGCCCGGAGGAGCTCTCGGCGTAGCTGAGCAGCAGGTCGTGGTCCACCGGCTCGTACTTCTGGCCCTGGGAGGCGTAGATCTTCAGCTCCGGGAAGAGGGCGTCCATGCCGAACGTGCGGCCTTCGTCGGGCACGATCGGGACCACCTGCCTGCCCATCTGCTCGTCGCGGCAGAGGTTGCGCAGGAGGCGGGTGAAGCCCATCGTGGTGCTGACGGCCATCTCGCCGGACCCACTGCGCAACTCGGCGAACACCTTGTCCGCAGGCTGGGCAAGGGGGCGGCGGGGGCGGATCTGGCGCTTCGGGATCGACCCGCCGAGGGCGCGGCGGCGTTCCATCATGTACTGGTACTCGATGGAGTCCTCGCCCGGGCGGACGTAGGGGAAGCCTTCGCGCTCGATCAGGTCGTCGGAGATCTCGTCGTGCAGGTGCAGGCGATCGCGCAGGTCGAGCATCTGCTCCTTGGTCATCTTCTTGATCTGGTGGGTGGAGTTGCGGGCCTCGAAGCCGGGCCCCAACGTCCAGCCCTTGATCGTCTTGGCGAGGATGACGGTGGGTGCACCGGACCCGAGGTTCTCCGTGGCTGCCTTGTAGGCCGCGTACAGCTTGCGGTAGTCGTGGCCGCCACGGGGCAGGTTCACGAGGTCGTCGTCCGAGAGGTGCGACACCAGCGCCCGCAGGCGCGGGTCCGGGCCGAAGAAGTGGTCGCGGATGTACTGGCCGTCCTCGGTGCTGTAGCGCTGGAACTGGCCGTCCACGGTGGTGTTCAGCTTGTTCAGCAGCACCCCGTCCTTGTCCTTGGCCAGCAGGGCGTCCCACTTCGAGCCGAGGATGACCTTGATGACGTTCCAGCCGGCGCCGCGGAAGGTGGCCTCGAGCTCCTGGATGACCTTGCCGTTGCCGCGCACCGGCCCGTCCAGGCGCTGCAGGTTGCAGTTGACCACGAAGATCAGGTTGTCCAGCTTCTCCCGGCTGGCCAGCGAGATGGCCCCGAGGGACTCCGGCTCGTCGGTCTCGCCGTCGCCGAGGAAGGCCCACACGCGGCTCTGGCTGGTGTCGTCGATCTCGCGGTTGAGCAGGTAGCGGTTGAACCGCGCCTGGTAGAGGGCGCTGATCGGGCCGAGCCCCATGCTGACGGTGGGGAACTCCCAGAAGTCCGGCATCAGGCGCGGGTGCGGGTAGCTGCTGAGCCCGCGGCCACCGCGGCCGATCTCGCGGCGGAAGTGGTCCAGGTCGTCCTCGCCGAAGCGGCCTTCGAGGAAGGCGCGGGCGTAGATGCCGGGGGCGGCGTGGCCCTGGAAGTAGATGTGGTCGCCGGCGTTGCCGTCGTCCTTGCCGCGGAAGAAGTGGTTGAAGCCGATCTCGTACAGGCTGGCGGAGCTGGCGTAGGTGCTGAGGTGGCCGCCGATGCCGTCCGCGGACTTGTTGGCGCGGACCACCATCATCGCCGCGTTCCAGCGGACGAAGCGGCGGATGCGGCGCTCGATGTGCTCGTCGCCGGGGAACCACGGCTCCGATTCACGCGGGATGGTGTTGACGTACGGCGTGCTGACGGTGGCGGGGAAGCTGACCTGGGCCTCGCGGGCGCGGTCCAGCAGGCGGCTGAGCAGGTAGCGGGCGCGGGTCTTGCCGTGCACCTCGATGATCGCATCGAGGCTGTCCAGCCACTCCTGCGTCTCGCCGGCGTCGGTATCGGGGAGTTGGTTGACGTAACCGTCAAAGATCATGGGCAGCAGTCTGCCACCGCTACCGGAGGGTAACCGGCAGGTGTGCCGTGTTTCCTATGCGGTGCGGGTGTCGAGCGCCCGCGCCGGCGTGAGCGGGGTGAACGCGGTGCCTGTCCAGCCGTTGAGGTCCACCAGCACATGGCTGGCCGTGCTGAGGTACACGCACAGCCGGCCGGCGGCATCGATGGGCACGAGGCCGGCATTGGTCTGCTGCTGGTTCGGGACGACGTTCACCATCGACGTGTTGGGCAGGCCGCTCACGCACGGGAAGGCCGTGGCGTAGCCGATGTTCTGTGGGCTGGTGAGCGTGAGCGTGACGTTCGCCGCGGTCGGCAGGGGGTCGGTGGGCACGTCGGGGGAACCGCTCACCTGCAGGTCGAGAAGGGCCCCGGCGCCGGGCATGGCCTCGCTGCGCGTGTCCCGCACGCGGCGGGAAGTGAACGGGTGGATGTCCGCGTCGGCCGGGAAGGCGCCGAACACGTCCACCAGCACATGGGCGCTCTTGGTGACGACGACGCAGATGTCGCCAGTGGCGTCGGTGTCGACGACCATCAGCAGGCTCTGCACGAAGCCGGCGCGCACCGACCGTGACGGCACAGTGGGCGGGGTTGTGCCACAGGTGTACAGCGTCACGTCGGCGTTGCTCGTGTTCCCGAGCACGGTGAGGTTGACGACGGCCACGAAGGGACCGTCCGGCACGCCGGGCACCTCGTCGAGGTGCACCGTGGTGGGGGTGTTGGCGGCGAGCATGCCCGTGGAGCGAGTGTCGATGGCGCGGGCAGGAGCGAGTGGCAGGAACCCGCTCGACGGGCCGAACGCTCCGCTGACGTCGGCCACCACGTGGGCTTCGGTGTTGGTGTAGATGCACACCTTGCCGTCCACGCCGATCGGCACGACCGCGCTGCTGGCTACGACCTGGTTGGGGCGGAAGTTGAGGTTGCTCACGACCGGCATCTCGGCACCGCACGGGAACGCGGTGAGCCAGCCATAGCGGCGTGGGTTGACCACCGTGAGGTTGAGCGCCACAGCTGTGGCGTCCGCCGGCACACCGAAGTTGCCGGCGACGGGGACCTCGGTGACGGAACCAGCGGCCACCCGGGTGGCACCGGTCTTCACGGTGTTGGCTGCCCGCGTGGAGTAGCGCGCCGCGCCGGTGGGGTTGAGGTGGATGGCGTCGTAGGTGAGGCCCGTCTGTTCGGCGACCGCCGCCCAGTCGATGATCGAGAGCTCCGGGTGACGCAACTGGGCGTTGCGCAACTGGTTGTTGGCGCCCGGGTAGGCGAGGTAGAGGGTCTTGTACGCGCCGGAGAGGGAGTTCCAGCCGCTGAACAGCGCCGGCGTCACCTCGCGCATCGTGATCCAGTAGATGTGCTTCACACCCTTGGCCTTGAGCGTGTTGACCATCTGGTCGATGGCCCGGTCGAAGCGGGGCGGGTCCCAGTACGGGTAGTTGTAGCCGCCGGCGACGATGGCGTGGTCGCCGAAGAGGTTCTGCGGCTGGTACTGCACATAGTTCGTGGCCAGCTGCTCGACGAAGATCCCGGGCTTGCCGGTGACCGTGACCTGCCAACCCGGGAAGGCGTTGATCATCTGGTTCTTCGCGCCCAGACCCACAGAGTCCGAGACCATGAACACACGCTGGGCGGGCGGCGGCACGGCGGGGCGCAGTGGGGCAGCAGGCATGCCGGCGGCGGCCGGGGAGGGCACGGCGAGCGCCGCCGCCGCGAGGGCGAGGCCGACCCCGAGAGAGAAGGTCCGCCGGCGAGCTCGAGTATGTCCGTCCACGGCTTCCGAGTGTAGGTCGCGCGCTCCGCGCGGTCAGGAC